>CAVJUB010000068.1:0-12309 GCA_963652545.1 Hallella faecis
ACCTCAATGTTGTTCTGGTCGTCCACGATGGTGGCGTAGAACCAGCTCGTGCCTTCCACAGCCACAGGGAAGCGCTCGCCCTGGCCCGACTTCAGCGTGAGCTGAGGTGTCGTAGCCGTAACGGTGTTGGAGAGCTCGCCCCAGGCGTTGTTGGTGCAAAGTACCGGCATTACACGATCCTGTTAAATTTGACACGGCCAGCCGCACGCGTGAAGTCACGCTGGGCCTCGGCCTTGATGGACACCAGACCCTGCTGGTAAGCGAGGAGGTTGCGCTCCGCCAGTTGCTGATTGCTGTAGGTCTGCCCCGCGATGCGGAAGATGCGGGAGAGCGTCCCAGCCACCACCGTGTCAAGGTAGTCATCGAAGAACTGAGAGGGCACCTGCTTCGTGTCGCGATCCACCGTGACGAGCACGTCGCAACGAACGAACACGTCCTCCGCCGGGCGGGGGATCAGGCGCATGAGGTTCTTCCGCTTGAAGGTGTAGTAGAGCGGTCTGCCACCCTTCTCAAACCAGTCCGTACCGCGCATGGCCGTTGCAAGCTCGTCCAGCCGAGCCGACTGGAGCATCATGCCGTCGCAATAGGCCTGACGCACCAGCTCAACGCTGAGTCCCTCCTCCATCGGGATCAGGTGCTCCATGAAGTCCTTGCGGGCCGTGAAGCACGTCTCAGCGGTGATGATCCCCGTCTCTCGGCACATGTCCGCAATCGTGGCAATGACCTCGCGCCGGACCACAAAGTCCGGGCAGTTCTCCGCCTGCGGAGTGATGTACTTGACGAAACGGTCAACGGGTACGACTCTCATTCAGTGCCTCCGTTGGCATTGGCCGCGCCCGGCATGAGCGCCGCGTTGGGCGTAGAAGCGCCACGCGCCTGGAGGGCGTTCGTGAGCTCCTGCGTGTAGGTCTGGAAGTACGACGACGCCTGCTGAAGGCCGGGGGCGTAGTCGGAATCCTTGCTGTTGGCTCGATAGAGCACGTAGCTCAACAGCGCCGGATCGAACGTGCGATCCAGCTCAATTTCATCCGTTTCCTCAGTGAGCTCTGAGGGGATCGGCATGTAGCTGATCTCCACGCGCCCGTACCCATCGTTGGGCGGATACACGTAGAACTCGTTGGGGGAACGGTCGTCGTAGACGTAGTTCTCGACGATCTGGCGCTCCGGGGCCCCGTGCCAGTTGGGCTCGTAGCAGTCCAAAAGAGAACGCGTGACGAGGCGCACCGCCTTGAGGGGCGTGTCATCCTCGTCCACGTTATGGGTGATCGTCAGAAGTCCCCAAGCATCATCAGGAAGGGGCTGGCGAGCTCCTTCCTTCAGCTGGATGACTGCAAACTTGGTGTACGCGCCCGGAACACGGGCAATTGCAACCTGCCCTTCGGACAACCATGCAAGCATCTCCCCTTTGGTCCAACGGACGTATTCGGGGTCTTGAAGGATGCGGGCCGCCCGCTGGAGGATTTCAATTGCCTGTGTCATAAGCGTGAGGTGGAGAACGGAGCGGTCGGAAAAGAGCCTTTACTGCAACCCCCGCCCCGCTCTCCAGAAGCCTTAGTTAGCGACGATCATCGGGGCCAAGCACTGGCCCTGGACAACCTGCGTGCCCCAGACATTGAGGCCGCGGACCAGAGAACCGAAGTCGTTCGGGTTGCGAAGATTTTCGGTCTTGGTGATCTGAGAGGCGAAGGAGATGCCGCTCTTCTGGCCAGCCCAGATGAGGTGACGCTTCTTAGCGTCAGCGGCCGCCGCCGGGGTGAAGCCGTCAGCCTTCGTATCCCAGGTCTTGCCTTCCGCCGCACGCGGCAGGAGGTTGTTGATGTAGATGTCGAAGCGGTCGATGCGACCAATCAGGCCGTTGCGGAGGACGCTCTTGGAGTCACCCATGAACTGAGCCTGCGCGAGGTTGGAGTTCATGAGAATCTGGCGTTCGTACGGCGTGATGACGAGGTAGCGACCATCTTCGGGGATGTCGGCTTCGTCGAGCACCGTGGACAGCTGGGTGATGTAGGACAGGATGTTGTCCGGGGTCAGAGCGACCGGGGAGGCATCCGTACCGAGGTTGTAGGAGCCAGTGCGAGCACCAGCGTTGGCGCCGACGTTCTTGCTCCAAACGGCCTTGTAGCCCTTGTCGTCCGTCTTCAGCTTGCCTTCAGCGTCGAAGAAGGTCTTGGCGATGCCACGGGCATCCACGTTGAGCTTCATCTGCTGGGCCGCGTCAGTCGTGAACATGTTCATGAGCTGGGGCTTGGCCTGGTACTCCATCACGTCATTGACGTTGACGGCGTAGTAGCAACCTTCGTCCACAACGAGTTCAAAGGTTTCACCCTGCGGCACTTCGTATTCCAACTGCATGCCGACCTTGTAGGGCTTCACGGTGATGTCAGGAATCGTGTTGATGATTACCTTGTCGCCCATGTTGGCGATTTCACCGTACCAGTCGCTGTTAGCGATGGCGCCAAAGATGGTGCTCGCGTAGAACTTCTTGGCGAGCTTGCCCGACCAGACGGTCGGAATGAAAGTACCCGAGTAGGGGGTCGTAGGAGCGGCAACAGCCGCCTGCGGACCCCACTGCTGGGAATTGATCGGGGTAACAACACCCGGATTGATCTGCGTCATTTAGGTCTCCCTTAATGCCGTCTTGTCCGGGTGTTGGTGCAACCGAGAGAAATCAGTATTTGACCTGACCGGACGCAACAGCGTCATCAATTTCTTTCTCGATCCGGAGGGCATCCTCTTCTGCGTACTTCCCATGCCGCGCGTCTTCGTAGAAGCGTGCGATGCTGTCGGAAGTCCACTTCGCGGGGCCGCTCGGCGGATTCGAACCTGCGGTATGCGTCGGGGAGACTTGCGAGGCCAGGGGGGACTTAGCCTCCTGCGCCGTCACTTCTTCACGGTATGCTTGGAAGATGGTCGCTACGCGATTCGCGTCGTAGGCTTCCGCGGCCTGGTTCAAAAGAGCCTGGCGCGAGAAACCGAACTTCGGATCACGCATGTTCAGCCAGCGAATAAAACCCTGATCGTGGTTCTGTTCGCTCCAACCGGGGCAGAGGCGGTCCATCGCGGCGCTGAAAGCGTCATTGCGGCTGGCACGTTGCTCTTCCGCCTGTCGGGCGGCCTGTTCCTGCTGTTGCTGAAGCTGGGACCGAAGGCGCTCGATCTCCAACTGCTGCTTGGCAGTTCCTTCTCGCACACCGCGCCTGACAAGATCAACGGTCTCGGCGCCAAACTGCGCTTCGTCGTCGTCCGTCAGACCCGGAGCATCCGCTTCCTGCTGAGCCGACCGTTCACGAAGCTGGGCGTTCTCATCCAGCAACTGCTGAATGCGTTCTTCCAGTTCCTTGTTGCGGTCATTGAGACGAGGCACCTCGCTGTCGTACTTCCCCTTCAAGGAGCTGTAGCGAGCGCGGACCTTTTCAATCTCCGACTCTTCAGGACTCGTAGTCTGTGTCTGCACTGTCTGTGCATGTTCCGTGCCTTCGGTCACTTGCTGAGTGGGGGCTTCCCCTTCCTTTGCACCATTCGAGGCCGCGATAGCGGCGTCATACTGGTCAGCGAAGTCCGCCTGACGCTGGACTGCTTCTGGCAATGTCATTTACTTTTTTCTCCCGGCTCCGACTTTACGGTCAGCCAAGTGTGTTGCGGCTTGCCGCAACGGTTTCAAGAATGTCCTCGATCTCTTTGGCGTGGCCCTGGGCTCGATACAGAGTAGCTGGCTCCGTAGCGGCTTCTAGGGTCTCACGCGCTTGAGCGAGGCGATCTTCCAAAAACCGAATAAACGGAAGAAACTCCTCACGGTTCAAGTCCCGAAGGACCGCCTGAGTACGCTTTTCCGAAAATCCGGCATCAGTATAAACCCTGATGTACATGAATTCAATCCTGTAGGGCAGGTTTTTATTTGACAGCTATTCAACAGGAGTTACGGTTTGGCCAACAAATTTTGACCCGTCCCGGCCTTCGTCACCTGCTGAGGCGAACCGTCCATCAGACGACGTTGGTCGGTGTTGTTCCCCGGCTTGGCCTGCGAGCCGCCCGCCTGGGGCTGACCCTGAGCCTGCTGTTGCTGAGCCGCCAGCTGTTGCTGAGCCGCGAGCATGTTCTGCACCGCCTGCTTCGCCTTCAGCACCGGGATGCTCGGCACCACGCGATCCGTGTCGATGCCCAACTGCTTGACGATCTCGCGGAGCATGTACGCCACGCCTTCCGCGCCAATGACCTGAGTGACCACCGGGTTGGACACCGCGATGTTGAAGAACTCGTTGAGCTTCTGCTGTTGCTGTTGCTGGCGCACCAGGCTCTCAGCGCCCTCGGCCACGATGTTCACGTCACCCTTCAGCTCGGGGTCGTCCAAGTACATCATGTTGTACATGTAGAGACGCTCGATGGCGGGTTGCATGATGCGGTCGATGGAGGACACCACGTTCTTGATGGTCTTCCCGGCGTTGGAGAGGAGCATCGACATGCCCGAGGCCGTGGAGGCCGCGCCGCCCACATTGGCGTTGCCCGTCATGTAGCGCGGGATGCCCGTGTACTCGTCAGCAAGCGTGGAGAACTTCTCGAAGATGAGCATGAGCTCCTGCGAGTTGCTCCCCGGCTGGAAGAAGTTCACCGGGGGGTTCGCACCCGAGCCGATGCCGTTGTCCTTCACCTGCCAAATCTTCCACGGGTACATCTCGGTGATCTCGGCGCCCGCCGGAAGTCGAGCCACGTCCACGCACACCTGCGGGCCGGAGCTGATGCCCATGTTGTCCACGAGAGCGCGAGCCGCCGCGTTGCACACCGCCTGGGTGTCCTTGCAGAGGTCGGGGATGGACTTGCCCCAGAAGCATCCTGGGATGTTCTCCCAGGAGGTCTTGTAGTAGGGCTTGCGGTGCAAGGGGTCGGGGTTGACCACAGCCTTGATGACCCAGCGACCGATCAGCCACGCCTCGAGGTGGTACTCCTCCAAGGGGTCTTCCACCTTGATGTCATCGCCCATGCCCCAGTCAAGGAGCTTCTGGCCCTGCACGGAGCCCCAGAACTGCAAGGCGTCGATCCGTTCCGAGGGGTTGAGCGAGAGGCCGAAGTTCTTCCCTTCGACGACCATGCGCTCGCTGTCCACAGACAGCCAATCCTGCAAGCCGCCCTTGCCGTACTCGTCAAGCACCGCGTTGATGGCGGAGGAGCTGTAGCCCTCCACGTCTCGAAGAGCCACAAGGTCGGCACGCGACAGCTTGTGGCGCTCGATGAGGTATCCGTCGTCCACGCACGTAGCGTCCGGGGCGGGATAGATGTTGAAGGGGTCCACGCGCTCCCACTCGAGGCGGAAGGCCTCCTTCACGTCCACCGTAGCTTGGCCGCCCTGCGCCGTCACCCACTTGAGCTGGGGGCGCTTGCGCACCACCGGGCCCTTGAGGATGGCCGCCGGGAAGGTCACCAGGTCATCGATGAACTGGTCCATGGCCGCTTCAAACCCGCCCTCAATGAGCTGGTCCTTCATCTTCTCAGTCATGCGCTCGGCACGCTGTTTGGCCATTTCCTGAATCTTGGCGTACGCCTGGTCGCGCACCGCCAGCATGAACTCCTTCACCTCGGCGTTGCTCGGGCGGTAGCCGTTCATCAGGGCCATGTAGACCTGCTGGGTCGCCGCATCGATGATGGCCGCCTTGGTGTTGTCGTCAATGTCGCTCACAGGGGTGGGCTTGGCGCTCCACGGGAGCCCCTCCAGCGCTTCACGGAGCCAGGATGCGCCCGCACGGCACTTGTTGCTCGTGATGAGCATGAAGATCGGCGTAGAGCCCTGCTTCTTCAGCTGTGCCAGCATGTCAGGCTCGTACTCGCCCTTGCGCTGACGGAGAGCCGACAGCATGCGCGGCTCAATCGTGTTCTCCTTCGCGTCGCGAGCCTCCATCCAGCACTTGCGGATGTACCCGGCCAGGCCCTGCACAACAGACTGCTCGTTGTCAGCCTCAGCCTTCGCTCGCTCGTCAGCAATGAGCTGGTCGGCGGAACGCACTTCAAGAATGCCGCCGATGTTCACCACCCCCGGAGCCGCCGCCTGCGTGATGTTCATCGGCAGAGCGGTCGTTTGTTTATCTTCAAACATATCGGTAGTTTGACCTCTTCACGGGCCTCGCTTCCACGTTGCCCTCTTGGTTATAGACGCCGCTGGTGTCGGCATGCAGACAAAGGTACTGCAAGGCATCTGCAATGTCGGACCAGGGATGGCTCTTCTCCGGCTGATCTTCGGCTTCGCCGTCCTTCTTGCGCCTGTAACGATACTTCCCTGACAGACATGTAATCAAGTCCCCGCAATGCGTACCGTCGATGAGGAGGTACGGCTCGCCCTCCACCACACGGCTCAGAGCCGAGTCCACCGCACCCAGCCGGGCCTGGAGGACGTTCGTCGAGGCTGTGCGCACTGCCAGCCCCTCAGCTCTAATCACGTCAAGCACCGTTTTCTCATCAGTCTGGGCCCGGGTGTTGCCTGCCGGGTCAATGATGAAGATCGCAGGCTGTCCGGGGAACCTCTGCTCCAGAATGGGCTTCACCTTCTCGCGGATGAACTTCTGCGCCCCCATGCCCGTAGCGGAGGTCACGTCGTAGATCAGGATGCGGCCCTTGTAGTCCACCTGCCCGAACACAGCGGCAGGGTGCAAGGCCACGTCCATGCCCACGATGATGGGCGAGTTGCGGTTGCGGCTGTAGTTGAGCGCCCCGTCCGACACATGGAGCGAGCGCGAGAACGAACGGAAGACGGGCATGCCCGCGAGGGACTTGCCGAACTTCGCATTGATGTACACGTCAATCCAGTCAGGGTCTTTCCCTACCGCAAGGTTCGTGTAGTAGTCGGGTGGCAGGTATTCGAGCCAGTCCGCCTTGGGGTCGTTCCCGCCGGGCTGGATGGTCACGTGGCAGTTGGAGGGGGGCTTCGTGAGGAACCCTTCCCAAAACGTGTCCATGTCAGGGGGGTTCGTCATCCCCCAAATGTGCGCGTTGGGCGTCCCGTCGTCAGTCACACAGCCGCCGATGGGGTAGCCCTTCTCATCCGTGCCCCACTCTTTGCGGGGAGGCACCATCTTCTTGTCTGGGTAGCGCCCGAGTCGGCCCTGCACCGTTTTGAAAATCTCCTCGTTGATCTCACGGAACTCATCCATGATGGCGAAGGAAATCTGCAAGGACAGCAGGCGCTTCACGTCGTCCTGGTCATCCAGGCCGCGGAACATCACCTTGCACTCAACGTCGTCGAACTTCAGCGTGAACTCGTTGTAGGTCTTGGCGAACGAACCCGCGACCCCGTCGGGGAACCACGACAGGAAGTCAGGGATGGACGTGTCTCGCAACTGTTCGCGGGTGTTACGTATCCACACACAGCGGGAGCGTCGTATGCCGTCCGCGCAAGGCGCCATGCGCTTCGCGTGGTAGGCGATTTTCATGATCCCAGCCGTCGTCTTGGTCGAACCCACCGGGCCCACCACGAGCGAGATGAACTTCTCACTCGTGAAGAAGGGCACCAGCGACTTAGGCGGGGTATAGCTTAGAGCTTGTCCCAATTCATCTCTCCACGAGGCACGGCCTTCATCATCTCGATGAGGAGGTCAAGCTTCATCTGCTGGGTGTCAATCTGCTCCTGAAGGCTGTCATGGGTCGGGCCGTTGGAACTCGTCGCGTAGACGCCCATGAGGAAGCCCAGAAAGAGGCAACACACGGGCACCAGAAGGGCCTCGAGGACTCGCATCACGGTGCCTATGAAAGTGTTCTGATCTTGGATGATCATTTCAGCCCCTCCTTCACGCCTTCCAGGTACCCGCTGAGCCGGGAGATGACGGCCAGGATGTACTTATGCTGGCTGTTGGCCCCGGCAACGTCTCTTTCTGCTATGGCCTCAAGCATCTTGGTGACGGCTTCAGGAATCAGCTGGAGCTTCAGGTCCACATAATCGCAGACTGCCTTGGTCATCGCATAGTCGGCGGCTGTGCCGATCTCTTCGAGAGTGTACGTAGCGGTCATACGCCCACCACTCTGTCAAGCATGTCATCCAAGCCGTCGATCTCGCCGCAGTCGAGCTCGTTCTCGATGCGGTAGCGGATGCTCTGCCAGCCCCATAAGTTCGCCCCGCCTGAGGTGTGCGCGAAGGCTATGTGCTCGAAGGGCGTCATGTGCCCCGCGTTGCACAGGCGATGCACCAGCTCAAGGTCCTCAGCGAAGGTCGTCTCCTTGCCGTTGGCTCTCGCCACGGACACGCGAGCACAGGCGGCGATGCACCGCACGACAGTGTGGGCCAGCGTCGGCTCATCCTGGTAGCAGGCGTACGGCATGTGGATGGTGTCCTCCAGCAGGATGGACTTCTCCTGGGACTCCTTCATGGCCTTGGCAAGCGACTGGATTTCAGGCTGAGCGTCCTTCGCCAGTCTCAGGCGGTAGAAGTTCTCCAGGCCATCCATGGTCGTTGTGCAGAGGACACGGATAGGAAGGAACGGCTCCAGCACACGATTCACCGTCTGCTTGGCGATGCCCAGCTCCGCCATCTTCTCGGCGGTGTCCGCCGCGTGCTTCGACGCGTCCATCCACAGGGCGGTGAACTCGGCCAGAGCAGTCGGACTGGCGAGGTCCCCACCCGTCATACCCCTCTGATTGAGCCGCACCTCGTCGAAGAACATCGGATGCTTTCGCACCTCTTCGATCAGAGTCTTCACAGGCGTCGCCCGGGAGGAGCACGCATTGCGTGAGAACATTCTGTGAGTCATAAACTCGGAGTGAATGTAGCGAGGATACAACAGTTCCCATGTGATGATCTCCTCATAGGAGTTGTGAGGGCGGGTGCGTGCAAGCACCGTAGCCGTCGCCTGGCCGACCTCAGTCGTCGTCAGATTGGTCGTTATGTACATCGTCGTCCTTCTCTATCGCCTTGGTCTCAACAACCTCCACTGCCGCTGGGTGAATTCGCGAAGAGTCTGCGGCAGGGAGGTTGATCGTGATCGAGAACCCCGCACCCTGGGAGGCCGTCTGCGCCGGAGCGTCCAGGCCAGCCAGCTTGGTCACCGCCAGGAGGGCCTGCGCCTTGTCCTTGACGGGGACATCCTCTCGCATGCAGGCCTTGTAGAGGTCATCCAGCATGGAGTTGGTGAGGAGTCTCGCTTTGTTCTTGAAGGTCGTCCCGTTCTTCGCCAGCTCAGCCGCCTGCTGTTTCACCGCTCGGATGACTTCAGGCCTCTGAGCCACCTGATCCCACTCCTCGCCCTCGAAGCCGTATCGCTTCGCCACCTCAGTGGGGTCTTCCATCCCCGAGGCGAGGTCGTAGATCATCCGTGGGTCAATGTGACGGTACTTAGTCGCAAGAGACATTGGGAGCCTTCACAGGGTCATCGCGCTCGACTCGTCCGATCAACTCGGAGATCGCCCAGCGGATGACCCAGTTGTAGTTCTGGCCAACCTGCTCACTGCGCTTCTTCAGCCACTCCAGCTGGCGCTTGGTGATGCGCACGTTGACCTTCACGTATTCGCTTTCAGGTCTTTGAGCCATTTCACATTCTCGGAAGAGTCGGACCCTTCTGGCCGAGGTACTTGCCGCTTCGCGCCACGTAGGGGCTCTCGCAGGCCACAGCGCCCCGGAAGAACAGAATCTGCATGATCCCTTCCCCGACGTAGACCTTCACAGGCAGATGGGTCGTGTTGGAGAGCTCCATCGTCACCTGGCCTTCCCAGCCCGGCTCCAGAGGGGTCACGTTGACCACCAGGCCCACTCGGGCGTAGGTGGACTTGCCCATGCACACCGCGATGCAGTCCTTGGGCATCTTGATGGTCTCCACGGTGCAGGCCAGCACGAACCCATGCGGCGGGATGATGAGCGCCTCTCCCTCCTCCACATGCTTCTTCGTGAAGGCGTCGTTGACGCTCCAGGCGTCATGCACGTCCAGCATGCCAGGGTTCACGCACTCAGGACGCGTGTCTCGGGCCACCAGGAAGTCGCCGCCAAGGCGCACGTCATAGCCATACGAAGAAACGCCGTAGGAGCAAATCTTCTTGCCCTCGGCGTTCTTGTTCGTGGAGACGGAAAACGGTTCGATCATGCCATGAGTGCGAGCCTCATCGGCGATCTGCTTGTCAGAGAGGATGCCAGGCATCCCAAGGAGAGGTGAGGATTCCATGCTTCGTTCCAATGGCAGGGAGGCAAGGAGTCGAACCAAGATAACCCGGTTCAGAGCCGGGGACTCTACCGTTGAGCTACCTCCCCGAAAAAATAGGTGGAGGCGGGACCTGGACCGACGTGCACGTCCTCCAGACTGTCTCTATCGGCACCTCTCCATGCCGGCACCGTGTGGTGGTGCTGGGGGGCCTCCCCTACCCTCCGGGGTTTATGGCTAACCCCGGTCAACCGCGCTCAGGCGGGCAGTGGTGGGATTCGAACCCACGCGTAGCCTAGCTCAGCAGGTCGTAACTTTGTACGGAGCCCGTCACCTCGACCAACTTGGTTGTACACCGCCCATGTTCAGTACTCCATGCGGCCTCAAGTTGATTTCGAGGAACACACGCCAATGCTTCGTCAATTGCGGCGCCTCGGCAGGGATTATCTGAGACCGCCTCAGCGCCTGGTTAACAAAACGCCAGAAGCCGCATGGATTACTTCAGATGCCTCGGACTGGAGAAAAGAGCCTTTCGCGGTACAGCAACCAACTATAAGGAGGTGTCCAAGGCATCTGAGGTGCAGTCTGTGCCCTCGGGCGGATGAGGATCACCAAACTGCATGCGTAGTATAGCCTGAAAGTAGAGGCTTGTGTTGACAGTTATTCAACAGGAGTTAGGGGCGCATCGCCAGTGAGAGGGGTCATAGGGGTCAGAGGACCCCTTGTACGGGGCGTCGCAGGATGGAGACAAGTAGAGACATGTTAGAAATGGGAGGTGTTTTATGAGTGTGAATTAAGCCCCCCTGGGTGGGGGTGGGCTGGCGGGGTACCCCTACCCCTCCCCGCAGCCGGACCCCTCAAATCCCTAGGATAGGGTAAACCCTTACATTTCTTCCCCCTGCTATAGGTGAAGGCGGGATATTCACCTACCTTCGTCTGTCTGCCTAGCGCAACAGTGATCTTTAAAAATTCGGACTGCTTCAATTCATAATGTAGTACCGTGACTGGAATTGAGGCACGCTCTTCCCGCGTGTAAGCAGTGTGAGCACGTTGGAAGCACGGTCCGCGCGTTAGGCGGTTCAATCCTTTGAAGCTGAGGACGTTCAAAGCGTACGCGTTACGCTTTCCGTAGTGCCGATACTAGCCTTAGGGCAGTGACAAGGCGGCACGAGTAGCAAGCTTTAGGGGATTGAAGGCACAATAAATATCTACTGTATTTCATAAATCTCATTCTTAAAGGTGTTAATCATGACGGAAAAAGTCAACGAAAACAAGGCGGTTGAAACTGTTGAAACGGTTGAAGCCGTCAAGGTTGAAAGTGGTTTTACTCCTGAAATGGATGTAAAAGCCGCGCTCGAGAAATTCTCGAAAGTTCTCGAAAAGTCAAACGAACTCAATGAGGCGTGCAACGAACAGTTGAAAGCAGTGGTCGGTGCAATGGTCGGCGCCTGCTTTGCATTCAACAAGAAGCCTGCTCGCCTCAATGGTTTCCTGAAAAAGGCCTTCACTCTCATCGGCAAGTCCGCTGTTTCGAAGTACAAGAAAAACATTGCGGACTACATTGAAAACGCGTGCGGTATCGGCTATGAATACGAGACGTATGAGCTGGCGGACTGCAAAACGCTTCAGAAAGGCGCGGACGCGTTGAAGACTGCAAACATCATCACCTACAAATCTGAAAAGACTGAAAAGGCGGCCGCGGCTGCGAAGTTGGAAAAGGCCGAAAAAAAGCAGGCCTTCTTGGATGCCTCAGCTCATGAAAGAGTCCTTTCGAAGATTCTCGCCCTGAAAGCGGAAGCGGAAGAAAGAAAGGGGAAGCTCACGAAAATCACTGATTCGAAGAAGCGCAATGAAAAGGAAATTGCTAAGACTTCCGAAGAAATTGGAGAACTCGAAAGAGTTATTGCCTTCCTCGATCAAGCTAAGTAATAGCTAAACCCTTAAATCCCTCAGATGATGAAAATCATTTGAGGGATTTTTATTACTCATTTCTTGCGTTTTAAATGCGTGAGAAATGAGTAATAAAAAATTTTTCGGGCCTATCATCACACCAAACCGGTGCGAGGGGGTCCCATAGGGTAGAAGTGTCTACATGCTTGTGTAGGTGTTAGGGGTCCTAGGCGTCCGAAGGGCGCCAAATTCCAAGGGGGCCGGTCCGCGTGAGCGGACTAGACACGGAAAAAAGCTTGTCTTGCCCTTGTCTATAGGG
>CAVJUB010000069.1:0-12068 GCA_963652545.1 Hallella faecis
CGCCGTAGGGGCAGGCCGCCATGCACATCTTGCAGCCGATGCACTTCTCCTTGTCGATCATGATCTGGCCGTCGGCGGTGCGGTAGGTGGCGTGCGTGGGGCACACCTTCACGCAGGGGGCGTCCTTGCACACCTGGCACAGGGCCGGCAGAAAGTACATCTTGATGTTCGGGAATTCGCCCATGGGGCCCACGGTGAGCACCTTGTTGTAGTGCATTCCGAGCGGCACGCCGTTTTCATTCTTGCAGGCGATTTCACACGCGTAGCAGCCGATGCAGCGATCGACGTTGATGACAAAAGTCTTCTGTGTCATTTTGATTCAACCTTAAAACGTGGGGTGCGGCGTGGGATCGGAAGGCTGCGGCAGCCAGACCTTGAACTGGTCGGGCTTCGTCCAGGCGCCTTCAGGGGCGCCGGGCGCCTTGCTGATCTTCACCTGATAGCCTCGCAGCGTGTAGGTGCCCACCACCTCGTTGTAGGGGCCTTCCTGACGAGAAAGGCAGTTCACGTTCACTTCCTGCCAGCCGCCCGTCTTCGTGTGCAGGTTCTCGGGAAGCCAGAAGCGCTCCATGTACACGGTCTCGGGGCTTACGCCCTGCGTGAGGCGCGCCACGGCGCGGATCTTCGCGCGGTCGTTTTCGACCCAGACCCAGTCCTTTTGCTTGATGCCGTACTTCTTGGCGGTCTTCGGGTTGATCCAGATCTCAGGCACGGGATAGAGCTCGCGCAGGAACGGGTTGTTGCGCAGCGTGCCGTGATGGAACATCGGAAGACGGCCGTTTGTCATCGTGAGCGGGTACTTCTTGCCGTATTCGTTGTCCGGGCTCTCCGTGGGCTCCATGTAGAAGGGGAGCGGGTCGTAGTCGTGGGACGCCGGGGGCAGCGGCTGGTCGGCGTAGGGCTTGCCGGTGCGCGCAAGGTTGATGTAGACCTCGCCGTAGAGCTCGATTTTCTTCGAGGGCGTGAAAAAGCCCGTGGGCTTGCCGGTCTTGGGGCTGATGCGCTCGTAGACCTTGTAGCCGAGCCATTTGTCAAAAGGCATCCACGTGTACGGGTTGTGCTCGGTGATGAAGCTCTTCCAGGTGAGGTTGTACTTCTTCAGTTTCGCGTCCAGAAGCTCCTCCATCGTGCGCCAGAGCGGCAGCTCCGCGCCCATGATCTTCGGATCCATCGCCTTGATGCAGTTTTCGTGGCCGAGCTCGGCGCAGCGGATGAGGATCTGCGACCAGATGAGCGTCTCGTCCACCGTCTCCCAGGTGTGCACCACTTCCTGGCGCGCGAAGATCTGGTTGAGCGTCTCCACGATGTGGTTCGTCTCAAGCCATTCCGTCGTGGGAAGAATCATGTCCGCGTAGTTCGTGAACGACGTCGGATAGAGGAACATGTGGACGATGAAGTCCATCTTCTTGAAGGCGGGAACCCACTTCTGGGGCTGCGCCAGAACGCCCATCTTGTTGCCGGAGCGCTCGATCCAGACGCGCGGCTGATAGGGCTTGCCGGTGAGGATGGCGTCAAGGAAGGAGGAGACGTGGCCGGCGCTCCACTGCAGCAGGCCCTTGTACTCGTTGGAGCCGAGGCGCTTCGTGAGCTGTCCCTGGGGAAGCATGTGGCCCGCGCGCGGCGCAAGGGAGTTCGCGGGCGAGCAGCCGGGCGAGGGGAAGCGCTGCATGAGGGTCCCGGGCTTTTCCACGTAGCCCATGATGCTGTTCAAAATCACGGCGCACTTCGCGGCCTCGACCGAGTTGGGGTTTTGGTCGGTCGCGACGCCGAGCGAAATGCCGCCGGGGCCGTCGCAGAAGATGTCGATCGCCTTTTCAACGGACGACTTTTCGAGGCGGCAGATCTTGCAGGCCTTTTCAAGCGTCCAGGGCTCGACGCGCTCCTTCAAAAGCCGGAAGCCCGACTTCATTTCCACGCCGTTCACGGTGTGGGCGCTGTCAAGCTCGACGTCGTAGGCGTCGTTCCACGGGTAGGTCAGGGGCTGGGGCTTTCCGGTCTTCTTGTCCCAGACGACGTAGTCCTTGGGGTCGCCCGCGGGATCAATGTCGTTGCCGTGCAGGAACATCTTCGTCTTTGCGTTGACGAGGTACGGAAGGTTCGTCCACTTCATCGTGAACTCGCGGTCGTACCGGTTCGTGTCAAGGATGTTCTTGATCCAGGCCATCAAAAGCGCCACGTCCGTGCCCGGACGGATTGGCAGCCACACGTCGGCGCGCGCGGCGTCCGGGACGAAGCGGGGATCGACGGAAACGGTCTTCACGCCCGCTTCGCGCAGTTCGGTCAAGACGCGGCCGCCGCCCGCGGGGCAGCTGTAGGAAACGTCCGTGCCCCAGCTCACCACATTCTTGAAGTGCTTGCCGGCTTCCGGGGTGTAAAGGTCAAGGCATGCTTCGTCCGCAATCGACGTGGAGGGGCCGCCGTACTGGATGCCGAACGCGAGCGTGCGCGGCAGGTAGCACTGCGCGCAGCCGGGCTCGTACCAGTTGGGGGTGCCGAAGATGTTGCAGAAGCGGGCGATCGAGCGGAAGGCCGGATTGCCGCCGCCCCCCGTCGTGCACATCACGGCTTCGGCGCCGTACTTCTCGCGCGTTTCCATGAGCTTGTGGGCGAGGATGTCGATCGCTTCCTTCCAGGAAAGGCGCTTCCACTTGTTTTCGCCGCGTTCGCCCACGCGAATCATCGGGTACTTGTTGCGGTTGGGGTGGTAAAGCGCCTGAATGCCCGAGAGGCACTTCGCGCACACCGCGCCCTTGCTCATCCCGTGCTCGGGGTTGCCTTCAATCTTCACGACGCGGCCGTTGCGCACATGAGCGAGCACGCCGCAGTTGTGAATGCAGGCGCGGCAGCAGGTCTTCACGATGCGGGTTTCGTTCCCGTCCTTGTCCACGGACGTCGCCTTCACAGCGGAGGCGTCGGCGGTCTTGAGGCCCGAGGCGAGGTCGCCGAAGGCGGCGGCCGCCCCTGCGGCGGCGCTCGCTGCGAGCAGGCTTCTTCTCTTGATCTTGAGTTCTTTCATGGTTTTCTCTCCATCAGGAGCCGGCGGCGAAGGAGGCGGCCGGCTCTTTCATGTCGCGTTCCTTTAGAAGACGTGACGCAGGCCGGCGACGGCCTTGTAGTAGTTGGTGCGGGCGGTGGAGGCCGTGCGCTCCACCTTGTCGCGGCCGCCGCTCACAACGCCGTAGAGGTGGGTGCGCTTTGAGAGCGGATACTGGTAGCCCACGCCCGCGATGAGGCGCTGCACGTCCGTGCCTTGGTTCGTCTTGTCGCTGTCGGCCGCTTCACCGTCCAGCCACGAGAAGGCGACCATGAGGTTGCCGCCTGCGGCCGGAATGTCCGCCGACACCGAGGCGCCGTAGCCCTTCAAAGCATTGAGACCCGTCACAAACTTGCGGATGGAGCCGTTGTCCACTTCGTCAAAGTACTGGCCCGCGGCGTAGAGGCGGAAGGCGCCGAAGTCGTAGTTGGCGCCCGCGGTGACGGAGAGGGAGTCGTCCGTGTGCCGGTAGTTGACCTTGTCGTTCCAAATGGTTTCGGCGTTGTAGCGCACGCTGTCCACGCCCGCAAAGAGGTTGAGGGGGCCGCCTGTGTAGCTCACGGTCATGGCGAGGTACCGGTCGGCGGAGGACTTGTTTTCCGTCGCGCTCGTGAGGGCGTGCGCCGTCTGATTGAAGCTCACGCCGCCCATGCCGTACTGGGCGCGGACGGTGACGCCGCCGAAGGTCGGGGTTTCGTAGAAGACGGAGTTGTCGATGTAGGAGGGCTCCTGCATCACGTTGTTCACGCTCGGCATGTAGGGGCCGTAGCCGTCGCCGAACGCGGAGAGCATCTTGAGCTTCCCGGTCTGGCCGCGCAGGCCGATCAGGCCGTCCATGCGGCCGAAGGCGATCTTGCCGAAGCCGCCCTTCACGTAGAGGCTCGATTCACGCGCGAAGAGCCGGTTGTACTGCAGTTCGCCCGAGTCGGACTTGATGCCGCTCTGAAGGTCAAAGCCCACCGTGACGCCGTTGCCCAGATCTTCGCTGCCGCGGATGCCCCAGCGGGAGCCCCATTCTTCGCCCGAAGACATGTAGGTGGTGTTTTCACGACCGGCGCCGCGGTCGACGGATTCAAAGACGAGGCTGGTGTCGATCACGCCGTAGATCTGGACGTCGGCGGCCTGGGCGGCGGTGCAGCAGGCGGCAAGGACCGCGCCTGCGATGAGGGATTGCTTGATCATGAGGACTCTCCAAGTGTTTTTGCGTGGCGCCGCTTTTCTTCGCGGCTTCTCTGAGCGCATTCTTTAAAGCGCCCCGCGGGCGGGCCGGCGGAAAATCGCCAAAAGAGATTGCGATAATCCCCAACTCTCCAAACGGTCTAGTTCTTTTGGTGGATGCTTTTTGAAGGACATTGAAAATCAAGGAAATCGTTGCGGCGCGAAGGCGTGGCGGGCAGTTGGGCAAAATGCCCATCCAGATGTCGAATTTCCCAATCCGTGGCAACTTTCAAGGCAGTTTGGGAAAATGCCCCGACAGGGACTAGGCAAAAAGACGGAGACCGCCTCCCGCAAAGGGAGGAAAAGAGGGGAAAACACCCCGACCGCAGCGGCCGGCCCCAAGGAGAAGACTCATGAGAAAAGCAGACAACCTCGTCGCCTGGCGGGCGTTTCTTACGACAGCGGAAACGGGCGCCGTGTCGCGCGCGGCGCAGATTCTCGGGATGGACGCCCCGACGGTGTCGCACTTGATCAGCGACCTCGAGGAAGACCTCGGCTACAAGCTCTTGGATCGCAGCGTGCGTCCGTTCGTGCTCACGGACAAGGGGCACTATCTTTCGGACACCGTGTCGCCCTTGGAGCAGGGCATTCGCGAGGCGGTGGACTACTTTGACAATGACAACCGCAGCGTCCTCACCGTGGCGGCGCCGACGGATCTCAATCAGTGCTACCTCCATGACCAGCTCTTTCACTACAGCGAGGAGCACCCGGGCGTGCAGTTCTATCTGAAGTCCTCCTGCCCCGTGGCGGACGTCTTGTCGGGGCGCGTTGACGCGCTTTTCACCGAGCGCCCGGCGGTGGCGACGAACCTTGTGGTGCGCTTTGTGCTGGAAGCCCCGGCGTTTCCTCTCGCCTCGCGCCGCTACGTTGAAAAGCATGGTTTCCCCCGGACGCCTGAGGACCTCAAGGATCACACGGGGCTCCTCCTGCGGCAGGGCATGCACAAGATGACGAGCTTTCTCTTTGAAGAGAAGACGGGCGAGACGCAGGTCCTGAAATGGAAGCACATCTTCATGACGGACGCGCAGCTCACGCTGAACCACATGCTGATGGACGACTTGGGCGTCGTGATCGACTGCGTGCCGCAGCACCTCATTCGCGAGCTGGAAAGCGGCGAGGTGGTGCCGGTGCTCCCCGGCTGGCGGCGCCGCCCCCAGCAGCTTTGCATCGTGACGCGGCGCGACCGCGAGGCCTCAAGCGACGTCCTTCACGACTTCGTGATGTGGTGGCGCAACGAGGAGCGGCAGCGCGGCATGGAGCGCGTGCGGCGCGCCGTGGCGCTCTATGAGGCGGTGGCGGCCCGTTCGAAAGCGTCCGTCTGAGGCGCCAAGTCAGCCGATCGGCGTAGGCGCAGGCAGTGAGGCGTTCGCTAGAATCTTTTCTTTTAATTTCTGAGTGGAGAGTTCCCTGCCGTGCGCAAGCTGCTCAATCAGTGGATCGGCGTTGTGGTCATCTTCCTGTGCGTTCTGGCGGTCGTGGTCGCCTTCTATCAGAACGTGCGCAAGCAGACCGACCGCTACATCGAGGACAACACGCGCCAGACGCTCCTCATCCAGCTGAGGCAGGCCGAGCTTTCCTTTGTGCTCGGCATGGAGGACTTTCACCAGCGGTTGGATCAGACGGAGCGCTTCCTTTTCCGGCAGGAGCGCCGCATCACGACGGCGCAGCTCTCGGACTACTTTTCCAATTCGCCTGAAACCGGCGGCGAGCCTCGCATGCGCACGGTCTTCGTGAAAAACGACGGCAGCTGCACGGGGTGGTACGGCGAAACGGCGAGCTGCGGGCTGGATGCTGAGGTGATGCGGCTTTTTCTCGAGGGAAAGCGCGTTTCGCAGCTCGTGACGTTCCCCGGGGAAGTCAAGGCCCGGCTCCTCACCGTTTCGCCCTACGAGCCCTTTTTTCTGGACGGCGAGCGCTATCGCGGCATCGGCATTTTGACAAAGCCCGGGTGGTTCGAGTCGCTGCCGATGATCGCTGAGTACGGCGGCCGCATGGAGGCTTATGTTCTGGGGCCGCGCAACCAGGTGCGGGTGAGCAACGACTACCGCTACCCCACGTCGGACGCGTCCTTTCTGCAGATGATGGTGGACGCCGGGGCGCTCACCGCGGCGCAGGCCGAGGCGGTCGCCGCTGACTTCGCCGCCAAGGCCGCGAACGTCATGCCCGTGCGCATCCATGGCGTCGCAAGGCTCATGGCCTACATGCCGGTGCGAAGCGATCCGGAGTCAAAGTTCCTTTGCCTATTGGACGAAGGCGTGGTCACGGCGCCCTTGGACGGCTTTTCAAAGCGCATCTCCCAAGTCTGGGGCACGGGCATCGTCATCTTTGCGATGCTCTTTCTTCTGTCGGTGGCGGCGGTCGTGAGCTACGTGATGCAGCTGCGGCGCGCTGAGGCGGAGAAGACGCTTTTGGAAACCGTGCGCGCGAAGAATCAGGAGCTGGAAGAAGCGCGGCGCCACGCCGATGAAGCGAATGCCGCCAAGAGCCTCTTTCTCTCCAACATGTCCCACGACATCCGCACGCCCATCAACGGCATCCGCGGCATGGTGGAGATCGCCGAACACTACGCCGACGATCCCGCGAAGCAGGCGGAGTGCCGCCGCAAGGTCTGGGAGGCGTCGGGGTACCTGCTGAACCTCCTGAGCAGCATTCTGGATCTCACGAAGCTGGAGACCGGGCACATCACGATTGAGAACCGGCCCTTTGACCTCGAAAAGCTTCTTGATGAAGTGAAGACCGTGGGCCGACTCAAGGCGGATTCGGCGGGCGTGAAGTTCACGCTCACGGAGGCCGGGGCGCTCCCGCGGCATTTGTCGGGAAGCGACGTGTGCCTGAAGCGCGTCCTTTTGAACCTCATCAACAACGGCGTGCAGTACAACCGGGAGCTGGGGGAGGTGAAGGTCACCTGCCGCAGCTTAGGGGAGACGGACGGCCGCGTCATGCTCGAATTCCGCTGCGAAGACAACGGCATCGGGATGAGCGAGGAATTCCAGAAGCACGCCTTTGAAGTCTTCGTGCAGGAGCAGACTTCGGCGCGCACGCTCTATCAGGGAAGCGGGCTGGGGCTGGCGATCGTCCACGAGCTCATCAAGCGCATGGGCGGCACGATCACGCTGCAGAGCACGCAGAACGTGGGAACGACGTTCACGATCCGGCTGCCGTTTGCGCTTGCGGAGGCGCCGGCGGAAGAAGCGGCCTTTACCGAAGCTGACCGCGAGCTCCTGAAGGGAAAGCGCGTGCTCCTTGCTGAAGACAACGACCTCAACCTCGAAATCGCGCAGTTCCTTTTGGAAAACGCCGGGATGGAAGTGACGCCGGTCGTGAACGGCAAGCTCGCGGTGGCGGCCTTCAAGGCCTCGGCTTCCGGTTATTTTGATCTCGTGTGCCTTGACATCATGATGCCTGAGATGGGCGGCTTGGAAGCCGCCCGCAGCATCCGGGCGCTGCCGCGCGAAGACGCGGAGCGCGTGCCCATCGTCGCCATGACCGCCAACGCCTTTGAAGACGACGTGCGCCGCAGCCTTGCGGCGGGCATGAACGCCCATCTGGTGAAGCCCTTGGATGAAACGAAGATGCTCGTGACGCTCGCGCGCTGCATCCGCGAGAGCCGAAAGGCCTGAGGCCGCGTGTTTGTCAGCGGATCGCCTGCAGGGCGCTGTCCGGATGCCGGACGATCCAGCGCTCGACCGCGCGCCGCAGTGCATCCTTGAGGTGAAGGGCGGGCGCTGTGAGCTCCGCGTCGCGCTGCGCGACAAAGGCGCCCCAAAGGAGCGGCATCGCAAAGCGTTCTTCCGGCAGCGCCGCAAGGGGCGACTCCGGCGCTTCCAGACAGTTCAGGGGCGCGAGAGCAACCGCGTCGCCTGCGGCAAGGAGCGCCTCCGCCGTGCGGTTGTCGCAGTAGGTCATGTCCGTCGGGCGCCGGATGCCGGTGATTTTCACGACTTGGTCGAGCTCGCGCTCCGTGGTGGCGCGGCTGTTGGTGCTGAGCCAGGCGGCGTCGGAAAGCCAGGCGAGGTCGGGATTGAAGCGCTGCGGGTGGTCTTTTCGCATTACGAGCCCGTAGCGGATCGTGAAGAGGTTTTCGAGCGTGAACTTTGCCACTTCGCTTTTCGTGTGGTCCGAGACGATGAGAAGCGACAGGTCCAGCTTGTCCGTGAGAATCAGGGGCGCGGCGTCCGCAAAGAGGCCGCTCGTGAAGGTGACCTGTGTTTCGGGATGGCGCCGCTTGAAGTCGGCGAGCGCCTGAGCGATGACTTCCGCAGGGACGGCGGGCGCCGCGGCGACCCGCAGCTCCCGGGCGCGCTGCGTCCCGTAATCGTCGAGCACCCGGCGGGCGCGCTCGGCGCCGGCGACGACGGCCTGGGCGCAGGGGAGGAACTTTTCGCCCGCTTCGGTGAGAAGCAGGCCTTTGCCGGTGCGGTCAAAGAGCCGCACGCCGTGATCGGCTTCGAGCTGCGCCAAGGCCTTCGTCACTGCGGACTGCGAAAGACAGAGGCCGGAAGCGGCGCTGCGCACGCCGCCCGTGCGGGCGACTTCGAGAAAGACCGCGAGTTGCGAGAGCTTCATGCTGCGGCTACACCGAGCAGAGCGTGGCGATCGCGAGCCCCACGAAGATCACGGTGCTCACCCAGCCCAGGGCGTGCTGAAACGCGAGGCTTCGCATGCGGTCGGCGAGCTTTCCCGCGCCCACGGCGATGGCGCCGAAGACGAGCGCTGTGGCGAGAATGAAGGTCGCGCCCTGAATCGCCATCTGCAGCACCAGCGGGCGGCCCGAGAGGCCCGCCGGAATGAACTGCGGGAAGAAGGCCAGAAAGAAGATGAGCACCTTGGGGTTTGTCATGTTCATGAACCAGCCGCGCAGCCAGAGCTTCACCGGGGTGAGCGCAATGGCGCGGCCTTCGTCGGCAGTGCGGCATTTGGTGGACTGAAAGGCGCCCCACGCGAGGTAGAGAAGATACGCCGCGCCCGCGAGGCGAATCACCCACATGAGCGCCGGCTGCGCCGTGATGACGGCGGAAATCCCGAAGACGGCGAGAAGCGTCTGGCATACGAGCCCCGTGCAGAGGCCCAGCACGACGAGCAGCCCCGCCCGCGCGCCGTAAAGCGAGCTCTGAGCGAGCACGAAAAGATTGTCAGGGCCGGGGGCGACGGCGAGCACGAGGCTCACGGTGAAAAAAGACAGCCAGAGAGAGAATTCCATGATGGTTGGAAAAGAGAGAAACGCAAAGACTCGGCCCCGCAGGGCGGCGAAAGTTCCGTCATTCTAAGGAGAGCGGGTCTCACGCGGGATGGCATTTCTTCCAAGCGTTTCCTTTTTGGAAACGGAAGCCGGCGGTCCTCCGCCGGACTACGCCCGTTGGGGGAGGCGAGGCGGCGGCGCGCAGGCGGAGGGCGCGCGGCTTCGGGTTCCTCCTTATGCCTTTTCCTGATGAAAAAGCCCGTCGGCGCGGGCTTAATTTTGAGGAAAGCTATGCCGCGGTGTCGAAAGAACTGAATAAAAACAATCTTCTAAAACCAACCTATACCTGAGTAGGTAGCCCCAGTCTTACCTCAAGCTTACAGTTCGCGTCAGTTCGGAAGGCCGGATGCTTAGAGCGAAGTGCTTACCCCGCCGGCCGCTTCAGTACGACTACGAATTCCACTCAGGAGAGTTCAAATGAGATTTGCCACCCTCATGACCGCTGCGGCCGCCGCTGCGCTTCTCGCGCTCCCGGCCGTCTCGTCCGCCGCCGGCGGCCCCGCTCACGGTTCCCATGCGTCTCTGCAGTGCACGGCCTGCCACAAGGCGATGCCCTTCAAGGCGCCGGAACAGTCCCAGTGCCTGACCTGCCACGTTTCCTACGCCCAGCTTGCGAAGGCGACGAAGGGCATGACCCCGAATCCGCATGATTCCCACATGGGCCGCGTGAACTGCACGGAATGCCACAGCATGCACGGCAAGAGCCGCTTCATGTGCCAGGACTGCCACGCGTTCAAGAATGTCAAGTTCAAGGGAGAATAAGTCATGACCGATAAGATGATTTCCCGCCGCGGCCTTCTGTCCGCCGCTGCCGCCGGTTCTGCTGCCGCTGCGGCGTTCCCCGCCTTTGCGGCTTCTTCCGACTCGAAGCTCCCTGCGAAGTGGACGATGACCGTTGACGTCGCCGTTCTCGGCGCGGGCGGCGCCGGCCTCATGGCCGCCTGCCAGGCCCACGATCTGGGCGGCAAGGTCGTCGTGTTCGACAAGTCCGTGTCTCCCTACCACAGCGCCACCCGCATGTGCGGCGGCCTCTTCACCGCCTACGGCTCCGCCATCCAGAAGCGCGAAGGCGCCAAGGACAGCTGGCAGGACTTCGCGCACGACATCATGGACTACGGCTCCTACATGAGCCTGAAGGAGCCCGTGGAGCTCTTTGCGAAGCATTCCGGCGAAGCCTTTGACTGGCTCGAGAACAATGGCCTCGCGCCCCACCATCTCGAACCCTATGCCGGTCACAGCAACCTGCGCGCCATTCGCCAGGAAAGCTATCAGGGCAAGGACTACATCGACGTTCTCACGAAGCAGATCGAAAAGCGCAAGATCAAGATCTACGCCGTGACTCCGCTCACCAAGATCTACTACGACGCGAAGAAGAACCAGGTCGTCGGCATCCAGGCGAAGAACATCGACTCCGGGAAGACCTATGACGTGAAGGTGAACCGCGGCATCGTGCTCGCCACGGGCGGCATCACTGGCACCCCGCAGTCCTTGGACTTCTGGGTTCCCTCCGTCGCCGGCAAGGGCGTGGCGATCGGCTGCACCGCCAACGACGGCACCGCGCTTCGCATCGCCGTGCGTGACGTCGGCGTTCCGCTCTCTCACATGCAGTACATCGCCTCCTACCCCTGCGGCGTGGTGACGAACGGCCGCAACGGTCCGTACTGCCGCTTCTGGTACTTCACCGGCAAGGGCGGCATCCTGATCAACAAGAACGGCAAGCGCTTCGTGACGGAAAAGGAAGGCATCTGCCACATCACGCCGAAGCTCGCGTCGAACCCCGACGGCTGCCACTACGTCTTCATGGACGAAGCCGTGTGGAAGGAAACCTGCAAGTCCTACAAGATCGGCGCGCTGTTCGGTCTTCCCTCCTGGACGCAGGAACGCGTTGACGAAGAGCTCGTGAAGTGCAAGAACCTCTTCAAGTGCGCGACCTTGGAAGAACTCTGCCAGAAGTCTGGCGTGAACCTCGAAGGCCTGAAGGAACAGATCCAGGTCTGGAACAAGGCCGTCGAGACGAAGAACGACCTGCAGTTCGGCCGCAAGGACCAGACGCACAAGATCGAAGGCAAGGGCCCCTACTACATGGTTCGCATGGAACCGTGGAACAACCTCTCCTGCGGCGGCGTGCGCGTCACCGACAGCCTCGAGGTTCTGGGCTGGGATCTGAAGCCGGTGAAGGGCTTCTACGCTGCCGGCGAAACGGTGGCGGGCGTCCACGGCGCCTTCTACTGCGGCGGCAACGCCTGCGGCTTTGCTCACACCTCGGGCTACATGGCCGGCCGCTTCGTGATGGGCAAGAAGGCTTGAGAAGCTTTCAAAACTGAGCGCTTCGCCAGCTTCGGTTGAAGCGCTTCAGACTCCCGGTTCGGGTTCGCTCGGGCCGGGATTTTTTTGTCCGCGGCGCGCCTCGTTTTGACCTCGATTGCAATACCGCAAAGCGCTGAGGCGCGGGGGCAGAGGATGCTTGCATAATGCGTTTCAACGAGCGCCGGCCGCTTTGCGGGCCGGCCGACAGAATCAAAAAACAGCGGAGACAAACAACATGCAGCGTCGCTTGATCATCGGGGCCGTCGCGGC
>CAVJUB010000070.1:0-12008 GCA_963652545.1 Hallella faecis
GCTTTCTGACGCGTTTTTCCTGACCGCCTTCCCAAGCCGCTCATCAAGCGCCGTCAACCCGTCCGCTTTGCCGGCGCCCTCTCTTTCCCAACCGTTCCTTTCCGCAGAACAAGCGATCGTTGATTTTCAATGAAACAAATAGTACACTCACTGTTAGTACACCAAGTGTACTAACAAATGCTGTACTAACAATCGAATCTCCCTCTCCGCGGAGGTCCTCATGAAGTTCTACGGACGCGAAAACGAACTCGCCGCGCTGGCGGCGGAAACTCGGCACATTGCCCGCGGCAGCCGCCTCACGGTCGTCACCGGACGCCGGCGCATCGGCAAAACGACGCTGCTCTTGCGCGCCGCCGAGGCAAGCGGCCTGCCCTGCCTCTACTTCTTCGTGCAGCGGACGTACGCCGAAGCGGCGCTGGCGCAGACCTGGCTCGAGGACATTCGCTTGCACTTCGGTCTCGCCCCCGACGAAGGCCCCGCCCGCCTAACGCTTTCCGCCGTGATTCGCTTTCTCATGAAGCTCACGGCCGCCCGGCCGGCGATTCTCATCATTGACGAATGTCAGGAAATCGATCGCATCCAGCCCGCCTTCTGGTCCGAGCTGCAGGAAGTCTGGGATCGGGAGAAGTCAGCTTCGCACCTGGCGCTCTGGATGAGCGGCTCCATCGCCGCCGCGCTGCGCCACATTTTTGACGACGCGAGCGAACCGCTCTTCGGCCGGCAGGACCTGGCGCTCACGCTGCGGCCCTTCCCACCCTCGCTCTTAAAAATCATCTTTCGAGATCTGGCGCCGCACGGCGCCCCCGACGATCTGCTCGCGCTCTATGCCGTCACCGGCGGCGTCGCCCGCTACGTCGAGACGCTCGCCGACAGCACCGACTTGACGCGCGACGGCGTGCTCGACTTCATCTTCTCCGTCTCAGGGGAATTTCTTCGCAACGACGGCGCCACGGTGCTCGCCAACGAATTCCGCGTGGAATCGCCGCTTTATCAACGCTTGCTGCAGGCAGTGGCTGAAGGGAAGACCCGCTGGGCCGAATTGACCGACGTCTGCGACGGCAAAGCCATCGGGCCCTACTTGAGCCGGCTGGAACAGCAGTACGGCCTTCTGAAAACCGTGGCGCCGATGTTCTCTGCCTCCGCCAAAGGCCTGCGCTACCGTCTCGCCGACGCCTACTTCCGCTTCTGGTTCCGCTTTGTCGAACCCGCGGCCGCCCGGTCGCTCGCGGAACGGCAGAACTGGCCCGTGCTGAAGGCGCTTTGCTCCGCCTCTTGGGATCAATTTACAGGACTCGCGCTGGAAGACTGGTTTCGCGAGTCCGCCTGGGCGTCAGGACGCTGGACGGAGGTCGGCCAATGGTGGGACCGAAAAGGCGAAAACGAAATCGATCTCGTCACCATCAACACGTTCGACAAAACCATCGAAATCTCAGAAGTGAAGCGCAGCCCGCAGAAAATCCGGCTGGAGATTCTCGACGCCAAAGCCCAGGCCTTTCTCACCGCCTGCGGCAAGTCGCTCAAAGGCTGCCGGCTGCTTCCGGTGCGCGGACTGTCGCTTGAGGACCTGCTCAAGGATTGACGGCCTCACAGGTCCGTCATCGGCACCGACTCAATGAACCGCAGCTGTCCCGGATAGAAGCGCCGCACAATGAAGCGCTCGTTCGTTCGCGGGCGCTTGATGACGCGCGCGGGATCCACGTCCGCAAAGCGGTCGTCGCCCGCGTCGTAGCGCACGAGTTCGTAGCGGCAGACCATTGATGAACCCGCCGTCACGGGCATGCGGCCGTAGTAGGAGATCATGGAGGCGATGCCCGCGTTCATGCCAAGCGTCTTCAAGCAGTCGTCGCGCTCAAACCCGAGCTCCGCCAACTGCGCCCTCACCTTCTGCGCCACGGGCTCGTAGCTGCGATTGGCGTCAAAGGCGGGCGTGAAGAGCTCGGCCACCAGAATCCACAGGACGGTCAGCCCCGCCGCCGCCATCCACGGACCGTTCCACAGCTTGAAGGAGCGCGACTTCACGCGCTTTTTCACGGTCCAGGCCCAGAAAGCGGAGACGGCGAGCGCCGCCAGGATGCCGAAGAACCCCGCATCCCCCGCGGTCGCCGAGGGCGCCAGCAGGTGAATGGAATTCGCCATCTTGGGCGGAAAGCCGATGAGCCACGCGAGCCAGTAGAGCCAGAGCGTGAGGCCGGCGAGCGTCGTCACCGTGACCGCAAAGCCGTCCAGCATGCTCTTCCACGTGCGCGTCGCGGACACGAGGCCGAAGGCCGCCAGCGTGCACAAGGGCGCGATCGTCATGTTGAGGAGATCCTCCGCCTTGAGGTTTCCTGACGCAACGCACCCCGCCGCCCAGGCGGCAAGGAAAATCACCGGAAGCGCCATGAAGGGCGCGGAAAGCTGCCGGCGCCACTGCACGAGCCCCAGCACGGCAAAGGGCCACGCGGGGCACAGGTACCAGACGATGTGCTCCACAAACCAGCGCAAGCCCGCAAAAGACGTCAGTCCGAAAAAGCCCGCCTGCGCCTGCGCCCACAAAAGGAAATAGTCGCTGATGACTTCGGAAGCCAGGAGCCAGCACGCCAGCGGCCAGAGGGAGAAGAGAAGCGCCGCCGCGCCGATCGTGATGGCAAACTGCTTGTTGGCCTTCCCGCGCGCTGGAACGAGAAGGAACCAGAGCAGCGTCGCCACGAGCACCGCGACGCCCAGGATGAGGCTCGAAGAAAGCATCAGCCCCGCCACCGCCACGCCGGCGACGAGCGCCCCGAAATACGGCCGCGTGAGGGACCACGCGCAGGCAAAGTACGCGAGCGCGCAGAAGGCGAGCTCCGCGCACTCGTAGTTGGGCTCGCGAATTCTCAGCACGAGCCCCAGCATCGCCACGAAAAAGAGCGTCGCCGAGTCCGCCACAAGCCGCCCGTAGTCGCGGTAGGCCGCGCTTCCCGCAAAGACGGAAGCCGCGGGCTGCGCCTCCTGGCGCCGCGCGAGGTACCACGTGCCGTACCAGAGGGAGGCCGTCGTCACCGCAAACCAGAAGGCGGCGGAAAGCCGCGCCGCCGTCAAGGGCGTCAAAAAGGAAAAGACGCGCACGAGCAGGCCGCCCGCCCACAGGGAGAGCGGTCCGTGGTCCGTGACCACGAGACCGGACGCCATCGGAAAAAGCCACGAGACATAGTCCCCGCGGGCCATCTCCCAAATCTCGCCCAGGGCCGCCCCCTCCCGCACGGACCAGACGCCGCGGTCAAAGAGGCCCGTGAAGATGAAAAGAACGAGGAGCGCCAGGAGCGCCAGCCGGGGCAGCTTCGCCGCCGCAGCCGACGTCACATGAGCCGGGGTCGGACGCAGATCAAGCATGAAAATGGAGGCAACCGTCGATAACGGCGGTTATCTTAATGAATGGCGCTCGTCCTGGGGCGGCGCCGAAAATAGGAAAACGGGCAGACGGCCCGTGAAGCTCGCGCTTGTCACGTCGTTCTGCCCGTTTTGTGAACGCCGCAAGAACTCGAAAGTCCTTGCGCCGATTCCCAGCGAGGGAACCGATTACTTCTTCGCCTTGGCGGCGGCAGCGGCGTTCAGCTCCTGATTCTTCGCGGCGAACTTGGCGCGGAACTTTTCCACGCGGCCCGCTTCGACGATGCGCGTCTGAGCGCCCGTGTAGAAGGGGTGGCTCTCGGAAGACGTATCGAGCTTGAAGAGCGGGTAGGTCTTGCCGTCGATCTCAACGGTTTCCTTCGTCTGCACGGAGCTCGCGATGATGAAGGTCTTGTTGATGGAGAGGTCGACGAACGCGACTTCGCGGTATTCGGGATGAATGTTGGGTTTCATTTGTTTTTAAATCCGATTGATGTGTCGGTCGCCCTGGCTCGCCTTGCGCATCCGCCGCTATAACGGTGCCGCCCGAAGGCGGAGCGGTCTTATGACGGGCATGCAGCCCACGTGCCAAACCGGGAAAGACGCGCATTATCCGGCGTTTTGCTCACGAAATCAAGCCGGACGGCGAAGTTTTTTGCACTGTCCGCGCGAAGCCACTCGTCAGGCGCTTCTTTTCAAAAGTCCCGCCGTGATCTGCGGGAGCCGGCGCCGCAGCTCGCGGATCATGATCTTCGTCATGCCGGCCAAATCCACCTGCGGCTGCCAGCCCCACTCCTCGCGGGCCGCGGTGTCGTCCAGACTGTCGGGCCAGCTCTCCGCAATCGACTGGCGCAGGGCGTCGATGCGGTAGTCCATCCGGAAGTCGGGCACCTCCTTCAAAATCGCCTTTCGCACGCCCTCGGGGTCAAAGCTCATCGCGTTCACGTTGAAGCTGTTGCGGTGCAGGAGCTTCGCGGGATCGGCGCGCATCAGGTCAATCGCCGCCCGCAGGGCGTCTCCCATGTACATCATGGGCATGAAGGTGCCGCGGCCGATCGGGCAGTGGAAGGTCTCGCCCTTCACGGCGCTGTAGTAGATGTCCACCGCGTAGTCCGTCGTGCCGCCGCCCGGGGGCGTCACATGGCTGATGAGCCCCGGAAAGCGCACCGAGCGGGTGTCAACGCCGTACTTCTTGAAGTAGTAGTCGGACAAGAGCTCGCCCGTCACCTTCGTGACGCCGTAGATCGTCTGCGGATTGAAGATCGTGTCCTGCGGCGTCGCCTCCCTGGGGCTGCGGGGGCCGAAGACCCCGATCGAGCTCGGCGTGAAGACCGCGCACTTTTCGATGCGGGCGGCTTCGAGCACGTTGATGAGGCCGTTCACGCCCACGTTCCAGCACCCCAAAGGCACCTCTTCGGCGCGCGCCGAAAGAAGCGCCGCCAGGTTGTAGATCGTGTCGATGCGGTAGCGGCGGATGATCTGAACGAGGCCTTCGCCGTCCAGAATGTCCACGCGCTCCGAGGGGCCGCCCTCCTTCACTTCGCTTGAGAGCGGAGTGCGCGTGAAGCCCGCGACCGTGAAGCACCCTTCCTTGATGAGCGCGGGGACGAGTTCGCTGCCGATCTGGCCGGCGGCGCCGATGACGAGGACGTTTTTCATTGTTCTGTTTTCCCGAGGTGGTTTCGTTGCGCCGGCGTGCCTTGCTGAGGATGTCAAGTCAGCGGCATTTGGCTGATTATACGGGGACCGCAAGGCAGTTCTTAGAGGTTTCAACCTATGACGCGAATCGACTTTTCAACGAACGCTGCCTCAGACAATATCATTTTCTGCAAAAAATCGCTAAACTCAAATTGTCGATTTTGAAGATTTCCCGAGGCAACGCCATGTTTCGCCGAAAAATTGAAGCCGTTCTCACCGAATGGAAGTCTCGTTGGCAAGGTCAGTCGGCCATCCTGCTCGAGGGCATGCACGGCGTCGGCAAGACCACGGTCGTCGAAGCTTTCGGCCGCACCCACTACGAGCGCTTTCTTCGGATTGACTTCGCCCACTGTCCGCCCGACGTCCGCCGCCTCTTTGAGGACATCGGCGATCTTGACTTCTTCTTTCTGCGCCTGCAGCTCTTCACCCGCGTGGAGCTTCTCCCCCGTCGTTCACTCATTGTCTTTGACAACGTCGAATACTGCCCGCCGGCGCGGCAGGCGATCAAGCGCCTCGTGAAAGACCGTCGCTATGACTACATCGAAACCGGCGCCTTCGTGTCCCACCCGCGCGTCACGCGGGACATTCTCATTCCCAGCGAAGAGCAGCGCGTCGTGCTGCGCCCCATGGACTTCGAGGAGTTCCTCTGGGCGACGGGCGACACAACCACCTTCCAGTGTCTGCCCGAGCTGCTGCGCTTGCGCCAGCCGCTCACGTCCGGCGTTCATCAGGCACTGATGCAGCGTCTGCAGCGCTACGTCCTCACCGGGGGCCTGCCCGGCGTGGTGGACTGCTTTTTAAAAACCAACAGCCTCAAAGCCGTTGACGACGTCCGGCGCGAGATGCTGACGGCGCTCGAAGACGAGTTTCGCCGATTCGATCCCAAAGGAAATCTCTTTCAGCTGCTCGCGTCCGTCCCGGAACAACTCGCCAAGAAGACGCCGCGCTTTGCCGTGTCCTCCGTGCTTCCCGCTCGACGCCCCGGCGCCTCGCCGGCGCTTATTCGTGCGCTCCAAACTTCGCAGGCCGTCAACGCCGCCTATTTCACGGAACACCTGTCTTCGGCCATGGCGTCGCTCCGTGACTTGTCTCGCTTCCGGCTCTTTCTGGCTGACACGGGGCTCTTTGCCACGTTGATGTTTCGCAACCGGCCGTTTGAAGAGAATCCGCTCTACGAGGACATTCTCGCCAACCGCCACACGCCGGCGACCGACGCGCTCTACCAAAACGCCGTCGCCCAAATGCTCGCTTCAGCCAGCGTCCCCCTGCGCTGGCACGCCTTCCCCAATTCCCGCGGCACAGGATCCCACAGCATTGACTTTCTGCTTTCACGAGACGACGCGGTCACGCCCGTCGTCGTGAGACCGTCGGGCTATGCCAAGAACGCCGCGCTGGAGGCCTTTCGCGCCCGCCATCCCCAATTGCCTGGCGAACGCTTCCTGCTCTGGGCCAAAGACGTCCGGGAGACGCCGGGGCTGCGCTGTCTTCCGCTCTACGCCGCGCCCCTCTTGCCGGCGCTCGTCGCTCACGCTCAAGCCGAGCGTGAAGCCCTGTCCACTCGATAGAGCTTGTCCCCGGCGCGCACGGCTTCCGGCACCTTGAAGGTCACGAGCGCCCCCTTCCCCGCCTTTTCAACCGGCGCGCCGTCGTCGTTGAGCATCGCCTCGGGCGTCGCGTACACGGCGCCCGTCGTGGGCCCCGTGAAGAGAAGCTTCGCCCCAGCCGCGATTTCGCCCGCCAGCAGCTCCGCCTGCGCCACCTTCACCTTCGCAAAGTAGTTGACGCACCGCCCGACAAAGACCTTCTTTTCGGTCGCGGTCGACCCGTAGGAATTCACGATTTCCGCCGTCTCGGCCCCGAGGTAGTGCCCCGCCCAGAAGCCGCGGTTGAAGACTGTCGCGAGCCGCGCGTCCCACGCCGTGCGGGAGGCGTCCGAATAAGCGCCGTCCGCCACGGCGCGAAGCGCCTCGTCGTAGCACGCCGTGACCGTGCGCACGTAGTCCGCGCCGCGGGCGCGGCCTTCAATCTTGAAGACCGTGACGCCCGCCGCCACCATCTTGTCGATGAAGCCGATCGTCTTCAAATCCTGCGGGCTCATCACGTAGCCGTTTTCCATCACGAGCTCCGTTCCGCGCTCGCGGTCCACGAGGTTGTAAGTGCGCCGGCAGTTCTGGAGGCACTCGCCGCGGTTCGCGCTTTTTCCCCGAGTGTGCAGGCTCATCCAGCAGCGGCCGCTCATCGCCATGCACAAGGCGCCGTGACAGAACATCTCCAGCTTCACCGGCCGCCCCGCGCTGCCCAGAATCGGGCGATCTCTCACCACATCGGCGATGCGCCGCACCTGATTCAAGGTGAGCTCGCGCGCGAGCACGGCAGTTTCCGCATAGGGCGCGAAGAACGAGAGCGCCTCGGCGTTGGAAATATTGAGCTGCGTGGAAAGGTGCACGGGAATCCCTGCGGCGCGGGCGGCGCTCACGGCCGCCATGTCCGACACGATCACCGCGTCCACTCCGGCGGCGGCCGCCGCGGCCATGAGCGCCTTCATTTCGGCGAGCTCTTCGTCGTAGAGCACCGTGTTGACAGCGAGGTACCCCTTCACGCCCGCGTCGCGGCACCGCGCCATGACGCGAGGCAGGTCCTCCACGTGGAAGTTCCCGGCGGCATGCGCCCGCATGTTGAGGCGCCCCACGCCGAAATAGACGCTGTCGGCGCCCCCTTGAATGGCGGCCGAAAGCGCCTCTTCGCTTCCCGCGGGGGCCATCAGCTCCCAATCACTGCGCTTCATGTCGTTGATTCCTCCAATCCCGAGCCATCTGCCGCCCCTTCTCCGTCAGACGATACTTCTGCTGCCGGCTTCGGGGGCTCTCCGGCAATGTCATTTCGATGACGCCGGCTTCCTGCGCCGTTTTGAGAAAGCACCGGGCAAACGTCGGCCGGCTTTTGATGCCCAAGGCGGCCTGCAGCTCGCTGCGAGACATCTCGCCCTCCAAAGCCTGCGCCACGCGCAGCGCATAGCTTTCGCCGCGCGGCGCCGGCGACTGACGGCCCCCCGTGAGCGAGGTCCTCCACACCGTCACCTTGAATTCCTGCCGCTCCGCTGAACTTTCGAACTCCACCACCGGCAACACCCGCAAAACCGCCGGTATGCCGCCGCCTTTGGGTTCGTTCAAAAGCCGCGCCGCATGCTGCGCCAGCAAGGGATTGCGCGGCGCTTTGACGCCCGCCCGCAGCCCTTCCATCGTCTGCCCCTCCAGCAAGGCGCCGGGGCTTCGGATCTCCAGCCGATCGCTGAAAGCCAGGAGCCTCACCGGCGACGAGGCGATGAGCGACCGGTGAACCAGGGCATTCACCACGAGCGCCCGCAGTGCGGCGAGCTCCTCGGCTCGCCCGCCCATCTGACGCCGCAAAAAAGCCATCGCGCCCTGCACCTGCTGCGAGAGCGTCCCCTCCATCCGCTCCACCTCAAAGGCCGTCGTCGGCCATTGGCTCCCCGAAATCACCAGCGCCTGAATCGACGTCTGGGGCAGCGACAGCGCGGCATAGCGGTCAAAAAGCATCGCCCCCGCGAGCGTCAGCTGTCCGCTGCGCACGAAGCCCAGCCGCTGCATTCGCTCCACGTCCGAAAGCTCCTCTTTCAGCAGCTCCGGAAAATGCGCCGCCAGGTAGGCTTCAAAAGGCGCCTGGTCCACATCCTCGGGCAAGCACGCCGCCTGAGGCTGCAGCTCCTCCAAAGCCCCCTGACGCAACAGCGTCTCCTCCTCCGTCACGCGCCGCCGTCCGGCGCCGCAGCGCAGCCACACGACGCCGTCTTCATCGGGGCACGCCGTGCTCAGCACCTCCGCCACCCGGATCACGACCACGACGCCCTGAGGCGTCATCACATTGCGCGTCGCCACTCTCAGCGGCACCGGCGCCGTGGCGGCCAGCCGGCTCACCGCCTGATTGACCTTGCGCACGGCTTCGGGTTCGAGCCCTTTCACCGCGCCGTCGGCGTCAATGCCCACCAGAATTTCGCCGCCTCCGCTGTTGGCCATGGCCGTCACGTCCGCCGACAGCGCTTCCGTGCTCAAGACAAACTGACGGCCGCTGTCCTCGCCGGCCGCCAGCGACGCCCGCAGCAGCGCTTCATCGGACGGCTTCGTTCGCTCGCTCATTTCATGCCTCATGATCAGATTTAAATACCTGTTAATGATACATGTAAATCGTCACTTGGCGCCTTGCTATCATTTCCGCCGACCGCGGCCTTCGCCGCCCCGAGATCGAAAAAACCATGAAATTCACCGAACAGCTCCGCGCCCGCTCCGTGGCGGCGGACTCCATGCTCTGCGTGGGCCTTGACCCGGACGTCGCCCGCTTTCCCGCCTGCGTGAAGGAAAAGCCCGACGCCCTCTATGAATTCTGCCGCGCGATCGTTGACGCCACGGCGCCCTATGTCTGCGCCTTCAAGCCGCAGATCGCCTATTTTGCGTCCGCGGGCGCGGAGGACGCCCTCACCCGCCTCATCGCCTACATCCACGAAAAGCACCCCGGCATCCCGGTGATTCTGGACGCCAAGCGCGGCGACATCGGCTCCACCGCCAAGCACTACGCCAAAGAGGCGTTCGAGCGGTTTGCAGCCGACGCCCTGACGCTCTCTCCCTACATGGGGGGCGACACGATCGAGCCTTATTTCGCCTATCCGGAAAAAGGGCTCTTTCTCTTGTGCCGCACCTCCAACCCGGGCGGCGCCGACATCGAGGAGCTCGTGACGCAGGACGGCCTGATGGTGTTTGAGCACGTTGCGAAGGCCGCGCAGGGCCCGTGGAACCAGACGGGCGAACTCGGCCTCGTCGCGGGCGCCACGCAGCCCGAGGAAATCCGCCGCATCCGCGCTCAGGCGCCGACGCTGCCCCTGCTCATGCCCGGCATCGGCGCTCAAGGGGGCGACGTGAACGCCGCCGTCGCCGCGGGGCTTGCCGAAGACGGCTGGGGCCTCGTGATCAACTCAAGCCGCGCCATTCTCTACGCGGGCTCCGACGAGCATTTTGCCGACGCCGCCGCGGCCGCCGCCCAAAAGACGCGCGACGCCATCCGAGCCGCCAAAGCGCTCGCGCTCGCCGCCCGCTGATCCCCCACCCTCTCGGAAACGGCCGCCGGACTTCACCCCGACGGCCGTTTTTTTTCATGAAGCGCTGGCTGCGAGCACCTTCGAGAGCTCCGAAAGCGCAAAGCAGACGCTCTGCCGCCGCACCGCGGCGCGGTCGCCCGCAAAGTGCTTCACGACCGCCGTGCACTGCGGAAAGCCCGTCAAACTCTGCGCGAACCCAAAGCACACCGTGCCCACAGGCTTCTCGGGCGTCCCGCCGCCGGGACCGGCGAGTCCCGTCACCGACACCGCCAATTGCGCGCCGGAATGCGCGATCGCCCCCAGCGCCATCTCGGTCGCTGTTTCCTTGGAGACGGCGCCGAATTCCTGCAGCGTTTCTTCTCGCACGCCCAGCATCGACTGCTTGGCGGCGTTCGTGTAGGTGACAAACCCTCGGTCAAACCAAGTGCTCGCCCCCGCCACCGCCGTCATGGCGCCCGCAATCAAGCCGCCCGTGCAGCTTTCCGCCGTCACGACGTGCACGCCGCGCGCCGCGCAAAGCGCGCCCAGCGCCGCCGCAAGCCGCTCTTCCTCTGAAATGTCCGTCATCAGAAAACTCCCAAAAAACGCCATCCCGCCTGCGCCGCGCCCCAGTCCAAGCCGAAAAGAAGCGCCAGCGCCCAGAGGGCGGCGAGGAGGTCATCCAGCATCACGCCCCAGCCGTTCTTCATCCGCTCGTCAATCACGGACGCGGGCGGCAGCTTCACGATGTCAAAGAGCCGGAACGCAAGAAACGCCGCCGTCCACGTCACCCACGTCTGCGGAAACCACAGGCACACGAACCACACGGCGACGACTTCATCGATCACGATGCAGCCCGCGTCCTCCACGCCCAGATCCTCCCCCGTCTTCTGCGCGGCCCAGACGCCCAGAAAGAAGCCCAGCCCGATCGCCGCCACGAGAAACGAGAGCGGAAAAACCTGCACGGCCGCCGCCCAGACGAGAACGCCCGCGAGCGTCCCCCAGGTCCCGGGCGCGGGCCGCAGGCAGCCGGCGCCGAAAAAGAGCGCGACGAGATGCGCCGGATGCTGCAGCGTGAAGACCCAGCCGGGCCGCACGCGGTTGGCGGGATTGTCCGCCCGATACTTTTCCTTGAGACTCACGCGCTACTCCGCAAAATGATCAAACCCCGCGGCCGGCAGCGCCACGCGGCGCCCCGCCTTGTCGCGCATCAGGAAGCGCTCCTCGCCGTCCAGCGCCCGGATGCGGCCGATGCAGGTGACGGGCGTCACCGCCGAGATCGCCGCCTGCTCCACGAGGCCGCGCTTTTCGTGCGGCGCCGTGAAGACCAATTCGTAATCGTCGCCCCCCGCCATGGCGGCCGCGAGGCGCTTTTCCGCGGATAGTCCGGTGAGCGACGGATGCAGCGGCACCGCATCCCAAAGGACGTCCGCCGCCACGCCGCTGCGCTGCAGAATGTGACCCAGATCCTGCGCGAGGCCGTCGCTTACGTCCGCGCAGGCGGTCGCCACGGAAAGGAGCGCCGTGCCCAGCGCATTGCGCGCCTCGGGGCGATTGAGCCTCCGGTCCGCCGCCGGAAAGAGCTCGGCGGCGAGCGACCATTCGCCCAAACGATGCTTCAAGGCCGCGCAGGCGCCCCCCACCGTCCCCGACACCCAGATGTCGTCGCCGGGCTGCGCCCCGGAGCGCGTAAGCCCCATTTCGCGCGGCAGGTCGCCCATCGCCGTAATCGTGATGACGGCGGGCGCCCTCACGTCGCCCACCACCGGCGTCTTCGTGGTGTCGCCGCCCAGAAGAGGGCACCCCGCTTCATGCGCCAAGGCCATCAGCCCCCGCGTGAAGCCTGCGAGCCATGCTTCGTCGGGCGCCGGCAATC
>CAVJUB010000071.1:0-11921 GCA_963652545.1 Hallella faecis
GCGAGCAGATCCCACGCGAAGTTCATGGCGCGCGTGTAGTCCGCGTCGTCGGTGGGCATCAAAAAGCCCATGTAGCTCACCGGCGTGAGCGGCTTGTCAAGGAACGCGGCGTAGAGCTTCTTCGGGAACTTCTTCGCGTAGAGCTTCGCTTCAGCGTTTTCCGTGATCATCACGTCGCCCTTGCCGGCGGCGATGAGTTCGGGGATTTCGTAGTTCTTGTCATGCGTGGAGATCTTCGCCTTCGTGAGGTGCTCCAGCACGAACTTCTCATTGGTGCCGCCCGGGTTCTTGATGACGCGGACGTTGGGCTGGTTGAGGTCGTTCACGCTCTTGAACTTGTTCTTGTACTTGATGTTGACGAGCGCCACCTTGCCAAAGGGCGCGTAGGCCGGGAGGAAGTCCGCAAAGAGAATGCGGGTCGTGTTGCGGGTGATGCCGCCCACGCACACGTCGAACTTGTTGGCGAGGAGGTCGTCCTTCATCGACTTCCACGACGTCTGCACGAACTCCACCTTCCAGCCGAACTGCGCGGCGAGCGCCTTCACGACGTCAATGTCGTGGCCGGCGAACGTATCGCCTTCCTTCATGGCGAAGGGGCGGTAGTCGCCGGGCGTGCCGACGCGCAGGACGTTCGTCTGCTGGATGGTGTCAAGACGGGCGCCGGCTTGAGCGGGCGCGGCGAGGGAGAGAAGGGCGGCCGCGGCGCAGCCGGCGGCGGTGAGTGCAGTGATCTTCATGGTGTTGACGGCGCGCGTCGCGGGCGGGACTCCCGGGCGAGGCGCTTGGGTATAAAAGTGGTTTTGTCGCAGGCATTTCAGGCGGCAAACCGCCCGAAAGCGCGAAAAAGTGTAATCCCGGAAGAAGGCGAGCTTCTGCGGTGTTTTTTGTAGGTGGGCGGGCCTTTTTGCGGGTTTTCAGCGGAAAGCGCGTTGCGCTGTCCGGCCGAAGGCGAAACGAGGTCGTGAAAAAAGTCGAAAGATCGTCCGGAACATGTTAAATTAACAAATTGTCTTTCTAAAAATGCCTGGGCCTTGTGCTGGGCTTTTCACTGCCGTCCGCGTGACGGCGGACGCTCTTCGTATGAACCGCTTTGACTATCGCCTGATTCGTCAGTATCTGATTTTTTCCATCGTCGCCGAGGAAAAGAGCTTCTCTCGAGCGGCCAAGCGCCTCTTCATGACGCAGTCGCCGCTCATTGCTCAGATCAACGAGCTCGAAGACCGGCTGCACGTGAAGCTGATTGAGCGCTCGCCGCGCGGCGTCACGGTGACGCCGGTGGGGGAAAGCCTGCTGCCGGCCATCCGCAAGCTCGTGGGGCACGCGGAGACGATCGACCACTCGCTCAGGCTCGTGCGCGAAGAGACGCGGGAGTTCATCACGATCGGCGCCGTGAACGAAGCCATGGTGTCCATCATCCCGCCGTTTTTGAAGAAGCTGCAGGAGATTTCGCCCGAGACGGCGGTCTACACGAAGGAAATTCTCTCGTCGGACGCTGAGGAAAAGCTGCTCAGCCAGGAAATTGACCTCGCCATCAGCTACAAGGCGGATTACACGTCGCCCGACATCGAGAGCAAGGTGCTGCGCCAGATGCGTCCCATGGTGGCGGTGTCGGAATTGAATCCGCTCGCCGCTCGCGAGTCCGTCTCGTGGTCGGACTTGGTGGACGTGCCGCTCATCGTGCTTCGGCGCGAGTCGAGCCCCTGCTACTGGGACCAGGTGATGGAGTGCTGCCGCCGCAACGGGCTCGAGCCCCGCGTGCAGAACGAAGTGGAGACGACGGCGCTCAAGATCTGCTACGTGAGCTGCAATCAGGGCGTCGCGATCATCCCCGAGCCCGTGAAGGCGGTGATGCCGCCCAACGTGCGCGTGATTCCGATCCGCAACACGGGCGAGGATCTGCGTCTTTACGCCGCCTGGCACGGGAAGAACTGGGCCGACGAGCACGAGGAGCTCTTCAAGTCGCTCGCGTGGAAGCTCTTGAGCTACCCGCTGTATCTTGAGCCTGAAGCTGGTCGATAAGTCTTTCAGGCTGTTGTTCTGCCGGTGCCGCCACCGTAAAATCCTCCTTTTTCACCCCGCACTTTTCGGCGGCAGCGGTTCGCCAATGTCATGATGAAGAAGCAGAAGATACTGATCGTGGACGATTCCGAGATGAATCGCGCGATTTTGATCGGCCTCATCGAGGGCGACTACGACTTCGTGGAGGCCGGAAACGGCGCGGAGGCGCTGCGCATTCTCCGCGAGACGGACGACATCGACCTGATGCTGCTTGACATCATCATGCCGGTGACGGACGGCATCGGGTTGCTGGAGCTCATGAAGGAGAACGGCCTCATTCACGCCGTGCCGGTCGTCATCATTTCCGCGGAAAACTCCGCCTTCGTGATGCACCAGGCGTATCAGCTGGGGGCCATCGACTACATCAGCCGTCCCTTTGACACGCTCGTGCTGCAGCGGCGGCTGAGGAACACCCTGATGCTCTACGCCAAGCAGAGCACCCTCACCGAGGGCGTGCGCCAGGTGGTGGACGATCAGGCGCACTACCGCACCGCGATTCTTCGCGCCGTGGGACTGCTCGCCGAGCGCAGCAGCCCGCTCTCCACGCGCCGCGCCCGCATCGTGCGGCGCCTGACGCCCAAGCTCATCCGCGCTTGGAAGACGATGGATGCGTCGGTGACGGTGCTGGAGCGCGAAGCGGAATTGACGAGCACGGCGGGCGCCGTGGGCGAGCTGGCTTGCGGCGATGTGGTGGCGGAGCGCGGCCGCGAGGCGGCGAGCTTTCTCCTGGCGTTGTCCACCATTGCGCCGGCGGACCGCAGCGAGCTTTTTTTGGCGAAGCTCGAAGACGTCGTGAAGACGCTAGCGTCCGAAACCGTGCCTCAGGACGCGACGCTTCAGGCCGTGCGGCTCGCGGACGTCTACGCCAGAGCCTCCGAAACCCTGCCTCAGGCGGCTGCGCAGCAGGCCGCCGTGGAAAGTTCGGGGTGCGACAAGACATTGTGTTCAGTTTTTTCTAAAATGACGAGCGAATTGTCATCCGCGGAGGTCGAGGCGCCGGCTTCCGCAACGGACGGCGACGCTGACGAAGCCCGTCGGTGCGCCGAAGAGTTTTTGACGACCCTGTTTGCAGGGAGCCCGGCGCAGACGGCTTGACGGCCGATCCTCGCGCTGAGGAAAGAGAAAAGAGAAAATAAAAATGACGCTTGAAGACATGTACAAAAAACTGGGCGGCGACTACGGCGACGTCCGGCTTCGCATTCCGAGCGAAGCGCTCATCCGCCGTTTCGCCGTGAAGTTCCTCACGGACACGACGTTCAAGGACTTGAGCGAGGGCGTGGCGTCTCAGGACTGGGAGAAGGCCTTTCGCGCCGCCCACACCATGAAGGGCGTGGCGCTCAATCTGGGCTTCGGGACGCTCTGCAAGACGTCAAGCGCGCTCACCGAGGCGCTGAGAAGCCGCGAGCCGCTCACCGACATGGCGCTCTTTGATGCGGTGAAGGCGTCTTACGACGAAGCGGTGGAAGTGATCAAGGCGCTCTGATCCCTGTGAGCGCTTGGCGCCGCCAAGGGCCTTCGGGCGCTGGGGCGGCGCAAAAAAATCGGGCGGCAGCCGTTGGACTGCACGCCCGTTTTTTGCGCCCGTGCGCAGGCGTCAGGCGGACGTCTTCCCCGCCAGCCGCGCAAGCACCGCGATGAGGTTCGCGGCGTTGAAGGGCTTGGCGATATGTGCGTTCATGCCGGCCTCCTGCGTCGCCTTCACGTCGTCGGCGAAGACGTTGGCGGTCATGGCAACGATGGGAATCGTCGCGGCGTCCGGGCGCGTCATTTCGCGGATCGCCCGCGTGGCTTCAAGACCGGTCATTTTCGGCATCATGAGGTCCATGAGGATCACGTCAAAGCGGCCGGGCGCGTTCGTTTGGAAGGCTTTCACCGCGGCTTCGCCGTCTTCGACCGTCGTTACCTCGGCGCCGGCTTCGGAGAGAGTGAGTTCGGCGATCTCGCGGTTCAGCTCGTTGTCTTCGGCGAGCAGCACTTTGAGCCCCGTAAGGCGCGGCTGGACCTGATTCTCGGCCTCTGCTTTCTCGACGCGGTTCTCCACCGGCGTCTGCGAAATCAGCATCGGCACGCGGATCACGAAGGTGGTGCCCACGTCCTTGCGGCTTGTGAAGGCGATGGTGCCTCCGAGCTGCTCCACGATGCGCTGCGCGATCGCCAGCCCCAGCCCCGTGCCGGCGAATTTCGTGCGGGCCGATTCGTTTTCCTGGGCAAACGGCGTGAACGCCTCCTTCTGGAACGCTTCGCTCATGCCGATGCCGGTGTCGCGGCAGATGAATTCGTAGGAAGCTGAGCCCGCTTCCTCCGCGGGCGCTTCGTTCACGGTGACGTCCACCTTGCCGCCCGGGCGGTTGTACTTCACGGCGTTCGTGATGATGTTCATGAGAACGCGCCGCAGAAGCGTCGGACAGCCCACGACGTCGTTGTGCGTCGTGTTCATCACGATGGAAAGATGAACGTCGCGCTCTTTGCTCAGCACGTCGAGCGTGGTCTTCGTTTCCTGCCAGAGGTGGTTGAGGTTGAAGGACTTCACTTCGGCGTTCATGCGGCGGCTTTCGAGCTTGCTCAGGTCGAGCACGTCGTTGATGAGCTCGAGCAAAATGAGGGACGCCTCGCGAATGTGGCGCCGGCAGTGCTTCTGCTGCCCCAGATCGTCGGGGTGGCGCTCCGCAATCTCGAGCATGCCGAGAATGCCGTTGATCGGCGTGCGGATGTCGTGGCTCATGTGCCGCAGGAAGTTCGTCTTCGCGATGGAGGCGGCCTGCGCGTCGTGCGCCGCGGTGATGAGCTGCGCCTGGTAGTTGAGCTCGCGCTGCCGCTCGTCCGTGACGTCGAGCGCGAGCGCCAGGTAGCGCGTCGCGCGGCCCGCGCTGTCAAAGGACTGGCCCACGATGATGTCGCGCAGCCAGCGATGGCTTTCGGTTTCAAAGATGAATTCCAGGTAGCCTGACGGGCTTTTTGCGAGCCGGTTGGCGACGGTCTTGGAATCGCGGAATGCGAGGTAGGCCGCGCGCTGCTTTTCGTCCGGGATCCTGGCGGCGATTCGCGCGAGCGCCTCCGAATCGGTGGCGCAGCCCGCGATGAGCTGCCTCAGGCCGTTCGTGCACCGAAGCAGCGTGTAGCGGTCGTCGGCGATGGTGACGAGCATGCAGTCAATGAAGATGGAGCTCACGGCCTGCACGGTGCGAAGCTGCTCGGAGACGGCGGCGGACTGCGTCTGCAGAGAATGCAGGCGCAGAAAGAGCACCGCCGCCTGCATGAGGGCGTAGACGAGGATCATGAACCCCGCGAAGTACCAGCAGGGCATCAGCACGTTCTTCTGCGGCGAGAAGACGTAGACCCGGAGGTCGCGGGCGCGCGTTTGCGAGCCGTACCAGGCGGCGCCGTCCAAGTGCGCCTTCACGAGCGACGGCCGCACGTAGTCGGCGTTCGTGAAGGAAAGCAGCGGGCATTCCTTCACGCGGTAGTTGAGCCACTCCTTGCGGTTGGTGTCAACGATCGTGGTGCCGTCCGTGATGAAGACGGCGCTGTCCAAAAGAAAGGCGTCGTCAGGAAAGAGAATGTCCAGCGTGAAGAGGCCGCTCTTGCGGTCGTCGAAGTCGTTGGCCATCGCGGTGAGGAGAATGCCTGGCTGATCGAGGCGCGCCACGGCGGCGTAGTCAAAGAGCGTGCCGCGGATCCGGACGCGGTCGAGGCTGTTCTTTCGAGGAAAGCGCACGATGTCCTTCATGGCGCTCTTTTCCAAGAAGTCCTTCCACTCCTCGTAGTGGATGCCCGCTTCGAAGACGGGCTTCATGTCGGCGTCAAGAAGCATCACGCCGTCCACGCGCATGTCGCGGCGGAAGCGGTTGATGACGTCGTTCACGTCCGCCTGCTCGTTCTTCATCTGGCGCGAGAGCTCTTTCGCCTTGTCCATGAGGCGCACGAGGCTGTTCACCTTGTCGGCGTCTTCAAACCGCAGCGAGTAGAGGCTGCGCTCGCGGACGCGGTTCAGCGTGCGCTGGATCGTCTCGTCGGCGTTCGTGAGGCTCGCCTGATAGACGAACCACAGGCCCACGGCAAAGAGGGCGAGGCAGGCAAGGATCGGGTAGAGAAAGATTTCTCGTCCGAAGCGGTCTAAAAAACGGCGGGGTTTGTTCTCTTGGTCCATGGTGTCATTTCCTGAGGACGTCAGGCGCCGAAGGCTCGGCGTAGCCGTATTTCTTGAAGATGGCCGCGGCGGTGCCGTCGGCCCGAAGTTCGGTGAGCGCAGCGGAGAGCGCGCGGGGAAGCGCAGGGTCCGTCTGCGGCGCAAAGGCGACCGCGACTTTCACGGTGGCGAGCGGCTCTTTTAAAAACCGCCAGCGCTGGGGGTGGGCGAGCGTGAAGTACCGCAGGGCGCTCTCATGCCCCGCGGCGGCGTCCACGTAGCCCGCCTCAAGGCACTGAAAGACTTCCGTGAGGTAGCCCAGGCTGAAGACCGCCTGCGGCGTCACGAGGCGCTCGTCTTTCAAAAGGAGGTTCTCCGCCTTGCTGTCGTGCGTCGTGGCGACGAGGCGCCCCTCGAGGTCGGCCAGCGTTTTCACGGGGCTGTGGGCGGCGACGAGCACCACCTGGCGGCTCTCCATGTAGGGATCGGTCCACTGATAGTCGCTGTCGCGGCCGTCGCGGGTGAAGACCGTCCAGACGCAGTCAATGCGCTTTTCGTTGAGAAGCTGCTTCTTTTCGTGCCAGTTGATGGGGATGAAGCGAGCGACGCAGCCTAGTTTTTTGCACGCCGCCCGTGCAAACTCCACGTCGATGCCCGCGAGCTTTCCGGCATCGTTGGCGTAGACAAACGGCACGTAGTTCGTGTAGCCGATCCGCAGCTCGCGCGGCGCGACGGACGCGGACGCAGCAGACGTCGCCGCGCCGGCAAAAACCGGAAGCGCGGCGGCGAAGGCGGCAAGAAGCGTCGTGAGTCGGAGCATGAGCTGGGGGCGGAAGGCGGCCGGGACCCGGCCGTTCGAAAGTCATAAATTTTCAAATTATCGCATGAGACTGAGTGTTTTTGCAGAGGGGATTCGCGTTGAAGTGGCGGAAAAATCAAGTATTTCTGCGTAAAATAAGTCGTCTTTGGTCCTGAAAAAGTCTTCAGGATCGTTTTTGGTTCAGGCCGCCATGGAGCGGCTGGCTTTTCGAAGAAAACGATGACTACTCGACGCTTGCTTTTGGCGACTGCTTTGGCGGTTCCCGGCATTTTCGGACCAGCCTCCGCGGGCTGGTTTCTCCGGGCGGAAGATCTGCCGGTGCTGAGAATCGGCATTGACGGCGACTATCCGCCGTACTCCTTCATGAATTCGGACCGCTCGGCGTCGGGGCTTGATGTGGAGCTTGCGACCGAGGCGTGCCGGCGGCTGAAGCTAAAGCCCGAGTTCGTGCCCATAGCGTGGGATCAGAAGGCGGCGCTTTTTGCGGAAGGCAAGATTCATTGCATCTGGAGCAGCTTCACAATGACGGGGCGCGAGAAGGACTACCTCTGGGTGCCTTATCTCTACAGCCGTCAGGTCATCGTGACTCGGCGCGACAGCGGCATCTACACGAAGGCGGACCTGGACGGCCGCGTGATGGCGGTGATGTCAAGCACGCGCCCCGAAACTTACATTCTGAACAATGAGCCGGGGGCGCCCGCGCTCGCGAACATGCTCACGTTCCCCACGATGTCGGAGGCGTTTGTGGCGCTGCGCCGGCGTTTGGCGGACGCGACGGCGGGGCATGAGGCGACGATGAAGAAGTTCATTCAGGAAGTGCCGGGGGACTATCGGATTCTGGATGAGGCGCTCGTGTCTGTGAAGCTGGGGGTCGCCTTCCCCTTGAAGTTTGGTGATTCGGGGCTGGTGAAGCGCCTGCAGGCGGTGGTTGACGCCATGACGAAGGAAGGCTTTGTGGCGGCGGCGGCCGATCGCTGGGGCTTGGACGGCAAGCGCGTGGCGCTCAACGCCGTGCGGCACTGAGTTCGCGGCCGGACTTTTCCCAAAAAAATCGCGCGGTGCGTTGAATGGACGCCCGCGCGATTTTCGTTTTTCACCCTACTGGAATCAGCCGCCGCAATGGTGCGCCGGCGCTTGGGAAGCGTCTGCGCCGTTGTCGGACGGCATCGTCATCGGACCGTTCTTCATCAGGCGGCCGTCGGGCATGCGGTGGTAGCCTTCGGGCACCATGTGGCCCTCGGGGACGACGAGCCCGGTGTAGTCCGGCTCGCCGCCGCAGTGGTGGCCGCCCGCAGGCGCGGCGGGCATCGAGTGATCCATCGGCATGGCGTGCCCCTCATGATTCATGGGCATGGCGTGGCCTTCGTGAGCACCGTGGTTCGGCATGGCGTTCATGTCGTGGTTCATCATGTGATGCCCTTCGCCCGGCGCAGGCTGCCAGCCGAACTGCATCGGGTCAAACATGCCGAAGACCATCGCGGCGTGCGAGAGGATGAGGTAGGCCACCACGGCCGCCACGGCGGCATGGCCCTTCTGGAGCGCGGTCTTCGCGCGGCCGACGACGCCCGCTTCCAAGAGGCCCACGTAAATGAAGGGGAGCCCCGCGGCGACGTAGGCGACGGCGGCCGTCACGTCCACCCAGGTGCGCCATGCCTTGACGCCTGCAAAGTAGGTTGCGGCATAGATGGCGAGCGCGGCGATGACGACCGCGGAGGCGTAGGCCGACAGCTTGTTGAAGGTCTTGAGAGCGCCCGTTTCGCGGGGCTTCAGAAGCAGAAGAATCTCGCTGACCACATAGCATTCGGCGAGAAACATTGGCAGCGCCATGAAGAGGACAAGCAGGTGCCAGGAGCCCATCATGAGCTCCATGTAATGAGTCATTCCCATTGGAGGAATCTCCGTAAAAAAGCTGAATAGACAATGATCAGACGACTGGCGGGCCGTCTGGCGAAAAAGCAGGGCGGCGTGCGAAAGCGCGCCGGATGCAGTCAGCTTCGAGGCGGAGGCGTGTCAAGAAGGGCGTGGATGCCGGTGTCGGCGGGAAGGCGTCCGCAGGGCGCTTCGCGCAGAGGCGCGGAGAAAACCGTTGCGACTTCCGCGGCGGGCAGTCCTGGCGGCGTCACGCAGCAGAGGTGAAAGTGGCTGCACAGCGGCTGGGCGCCCTGCGCTTTGCATAGCGGCGAGGAAGGCGCAACCGTGTGGCAAGGCATTGACGCGTCGCCACGGACGGTGGAGGAATCCGCTGTCGCGTGCATTGCGAGGCTTTCGTGCGCCGGACAGGCAAGTGCCTCGGGCGCCTGCGCAAAAAGCGCAGCCGCCGCCACAAAGAGCATCAGCAGCCGAACCAGCACGGAAAGTCACTCCGACAAGGGAAAAAAGGTTGACGGGCATTCTACTGGGCGGGCTTGTCTGTTTCTTAAGGCAAATCACTGGTGGTAGAGGGTGAGTACACCAAAAGGCGTAGTTTTCCGCGCTGAAATTCGGCATGCTCCTTGAACTTTGCGAGAGACATTGATTTTTAGGAAAAGTTTTTGTGACCTCGCTGAAAACTCATGGCGGCCGCGCTGAATTTCAACAAGCTCCGTCATTGTCGCCTTCGTCGTACAGCGTGAGAATCTCTCCCACGAACGACAGGGCGCGGCTTTCTCGCTTTTCCCGAGCTTTTCAGCCGGCCGGTGTCGCTAAAACAAAAACAATCAGGAAAGCGCCGTTCCGCAGCGATCGGGGCGGGCGCGATTCTCAGGAGCAACCAACATGACGATGACGGCCCTTGGTCACTGGCACACGGATGATCTCGCTATGCGCGGGCACGATTCCGCTGTCGCCGCCGAGCTTCCGCTGGGCTGGACGCCGCTGCGGGCGCTGGGCGCCGCAGCCGCTCGTCAGGAGATGGGCGCGAAGAGTGCGGAGTTTTCCGACTACTGCGAGCGCAACCGCGTGACGCCCGAGGATGTCGAGCGCATGATCCGCTGGCTGCGCGGGAGCACTCTCTGACTGAAATGATTTTTGTTTCCTAGCTGTATTTGTCTTCAGGGTCCCAAAGACCCTTCGGGCTCGCTTGCTGGTTAGAGCAGGCGGGCCTTTTTTTCGCTTGAAATTCGGCGGCTGCCGAGTTATTGTGCGCGCCCCGTTCAACATAACGGAATAAATTCCACTATGACGAATATTGAAGCGGCGGTGGCCCAGAACGCCCGCCGGCTGCGGCGCGAGCGGCGTCTCACGCTCGAAGACGCGGCGCAGCGTTCGGGCATCTCCCGCAGCATGATTTCTCAGATTGAAAACGGCGGAGCGAATCCGACGGTGTTGCTTCTTGCGAACCTCGCCCGGGCCTATCGCGTGACGCTGGCGGATTTCCTTGCGGAGCCCGAGGCGGACGTGGAGGCGGTGCGCGCGGCGGATCTCTTGCCGGAAGAGGGCGAAGAGGCGGCGTTTCGCATCTATCCCGTTTTTCCCTTTGATCCCGTGAAGCGCTTTGAGGTGTATCGCGGCGAGGTGGAGGCGGGCGTGGAAAGCCGTGCCAAGGGGCACACCGCGGGCAGCGTCGAGTACGTGATGCTTGTTGAAGGGACGCTGGCCCTGACGGTGGCGGGGACGACGACGATTTTGGAGGCGGGGGACTCCCTGCGCTTTGCTTCCGAGGGCGAGCATGTCTACGCCAATCCAGGGGAAAAGCGCGCGGTGTTCATCGGTCTCGTGAGCTATGGGACGGCGGGGCGCCCTGATGGCGCGTTGTGAGGAAAACATGGCAGACAAAAATGAAGTGACGGTGGCGGGGGAGTTTGTCCGCGGCTTTCGGGCGGCGCTGCCCATGATGCTGGGGTTCGTTCCGATCGCGCTCATTCTGGGGGCGACCGGCTCTCAGACGGGACTCTCGCCGCTTGCGATCGGCTTGATGTGCGGCATCAATTTTGCGGGAGGCTCGGAATTCGCCGCGCTCGCCCTGTGGTCGGCCGTGCCCCCCGTGCTCGCCATCATTCTCACGACGTGGCTCATCAACAGTCGGCACATCATGCTCTCAGCCGCCTTGACCCCCTACGTGGCGAAGCTGCCGTTGCGAAAGGCGCTGGTCGTCTTTTTCATCATGTGTGACGAGACCTGGGCGCTCGCCATGCAGGACATCACGAAGCGTCGCCAGCAGGGAATGAAGGACGCGGAGGCTTTTTCTCTCGCGTTCTATCTGGGCGTGGGCCTCACGTTGTGGCTGAACTGGTGGGGCTGCGCCGCGATCGGCGCCGCGCTGGGTTCGGGCGTCGGCGACCTCTCGGCCTGGGGGATCGGCATGGCGTTCCCCGTGATTTTCATATCGATTCTTGCCTCGATGTGGCCGGGCGCGAAGAAGTGCCTGCCGTGGGGGGTGAGCGCCGTCGCCGCAGGATTGGCGTCGCTTGTCTGGTCTTCTGGCGTGAGCGTCGCCGTGGGGTCGCTGGCGGGGCTCGCCGCGGCGTGGATTCTCATCATGACGGAGGGGGACTATGTTTGAACTCCATGGAGTTGAGCTTCTCACGATTCTCGGCATGTGCGCCGCGACTTATTCGTCCCGGCTGCTGGGATACCTCTTTTTGAGAAACCGCGTGCTGTCGCCGCAGGTGCGAAAGCTTTTGGACAGCGCGCCGGGCTGCGTCATGGTGTCGGTGGTGGCGCCTGCGTTCATGACGACGAATCTCGCGGATCTCATCACGCTCGTCATCGTGGTCATCGCGGCGCGCAAGGTGAACCTCGCGGTGCTCGTCGTGCTGGCGGTGGCATTGAACGCCTTGCTGCGGCATGTGATGTAGCGTGAGGCAGTGCCGCCTGGCTCTTGGGTGTGAAGTGCTGAGAGGAGTAGGAAAACGGATGGATTCGAGACAATGATGCGCGACGGTGTATGCTGTTTTGCAATAAATTTATGATAATTTATTCGCTAAAAACGGTATAATC
>CAVJUB010000072.1:0-1951 GCA_963652545.1 Hallella faecis
CGCAGCCATTCGGCGGCGATGCCGGCGAGTCCCGCCGCTTCAATCCAGCGAACCCAGCGGTACGGCACGAGAAGAAAGAACAGGAGCGCGCCCGGAAGCGGCAGCAAAAAGTCCCAGCTGTGAAAGTAGAAATGCGCCTCAGCCAGAATGAGGCTCAGGATGGGAAAGACCAGTCGCAACATTCGCCAGACTCCGCAGAAATTGCAAAGGCGCCGATTTTAGAGGCGACGCCTTTGCTCAACTTCATCCGCGCCATGCCCGCACGGCTTCTCTGTCACTCAGGCCTGGGATTGCCAGGCTGTCTCTCAGTTCGTCGATATCGCTGCTAATGCCCAGAGGCTGAAGACCGCAGGCTCTCATGATCGCCCCGAAGGACGCCTTTGAAAAATCCGTCTTTTCGTGCGTGAAGCTGGTGCACACCGTCTCGGGATGCGAGGCGTTCTGATAAAGGAACTGCCCGCCGCCCAACGGCAAAGGAACGACAGAAGCACCGGAGAGCATTGAGCAGAGCTCCGTCAAATTGTGTGGCTTGCCGGCGGCTTCGAGGCGGCCCTGCAGCCATCGCAGCAGGAAAAGCGCCAGAAAGGAGGACACGACATGACCGGCGATCGCCGTCAAATCAAGCTTTTCGTCCGTCGCAACAACCAAGAGACGGCCCATGACGCGGAAGCAATCGGCGCAGCGTCGAACCAAACGCGCCTCATCCGCTTCCGGCGACTTGTCGGCGGTCTTGGGCGGCGTGGCCGGCAAACCGAGCGCCGCCAGCCGACGACGAAGTGCTGGCGCAGCGTTTTCTGCAACAACCACGGCGCGATCGATGGGATAGTTCGCCTTCAGCTTTTCTACGACCGTCTTGAGCGTGCCGGCCTCGGCGTTCTCGAAGAATTCAACATCTCTCGGAATGGCGTTCTCATCGAAAACGACAGCAGCAAAGCCGGAAATATTGCCATAGCGCGTAATGTTGACCACCTCGGAGACAGCGAGCGTCGCGTGCGTCGGCTTCGGAGTCTCGGCAAAGAGAGCGGCCAGCAGCTTGTCCTTCATGGCCGGCAGTCGCTTCAGCACGTCAACCACGTCGTCCGACGTCGCGTCGTGCATCGGATCGCAGAGAAAAAGCACGCCGCCGAACGCATTGACGAATGTTGACTGCGGATCCATCACCTTCATGCCGGTGACAAAGCCCGCAAGCGATGCCAAGCGACGGGCTTCCTCCGGCTCGACGCCTGCGTCCGTCAACTGACGGAGGAGTTGATCCGCGAGCTTCAGATCCTCCCACAGACGGGCGACAAAGCAATGACCGATCAAGAGCAATGGCAGCTTGTTTCCATACTCTTCTTCAAGCTCGTTGCACAGGGACAATGCATGCTGAAGTTTTGCCATCCGCTGTTGGTGGAGCGCGCGGCGCTTGGCTTCGCGTTCTTCGGCGTACTTCGCCTTGAGCTTTTCCAATGCCTGCGGATCCATGGCGAGCAGGGCGTCGAGTCGCCCGAAGTTCTGCACGACGCGCGGGTGCTTCTTGCCGTCTTGTCCCCGTTGATACTCCATGAGCTTGACGTAGGAATGCTTTCCGCTTTTTTGCACGGTGATGTACACGATGGCCTCCGAAAAACTGAGCCGCATTATGACATTGAGCCGAAGAAAACCGTGAATACGAACGCACGAACCCCCGAAAATGCCGCGCCGCCCGCATGACGAAGCGCCTTGCTTGCATGCGTCACGAGATGACGCATCGGTTCGTAGGATGAGGCTTTGAGAAAATTGTTTTCGGAGTCATCTATGTCTCTCAAATCCTATGGAAACGCCCGCCACCTCGTCGTGGACATTGAAACGCTGGGCACCGCCGTTCCCGCACCGATCCTTTCGATCGGCGCCGTTTGTCTGGATGCTGGGAAGGACGGCGCCGTCGTCCGCACGCTGAATCTGGGCATTGATCCGTGCGCCTGCACGGGCG
>CAVJUB010000072.1:2238-11818 GCA_963652545.1 Hallella faecis
GCCTCGGAAACCGTGCCCGTGCCGCTCCCGCACGTGGCCATCTACGACGCCATGGTCGAAGCGGAGCTGCTGCGCCTCACGCTGGCGCGATTTGCAGCGCGCTGACCTGCCGTTGGAGAACACTCGTCGGAGACTGACATGACCGCAAGACACGAATCGACCACAAACGAAGCGCTGCTGATGCTCGCCGTATTGAAGCGCATTCCGTACAACCGCAACATTTCGACGACCACGCTGGCGCAGGAGCTCAAAGAAAGCGGCCTCGCCATCGCGCCGCGCCGTCTGCAGCGAATTTTGAAGCGTCTTTCGCTCGCCGAAGACTTTGCGGTGGTTTGCGACGACCGCGCTCGTCCCTACGGCTACCGCCGCCTACTGAAAGACTCTGATCTCGAAGCGACGCGACTTCATCCGGAAGAAAGCCTCGTGCTGCGGCTGGCGCAGGAGCACTTGAAGCATCTCTTTCCCGCGCCCGTGACAGAGAGCCTGCGGCCCATATTTGACCAGGCCGGCGAGTCCCTCAAGGAACTTCCCGCCGCCGATCCGGCCGCCGACTGGCTGCAGAAAGTCGCCGTCGTGCCCGCCTCGCTTCCCGTCATGCCGGCCGTCATCCGGCCGCGGATTTTTCAGGCGGTGAGTCGGGCGCTCTGGCGCAACACCAAGCTCGACATCGAATACGAGAACGGCAATGGGAACATGACCCGCGGCACCGTGTCGCCGCTCGGACTCGTGCAACAGGGAGAGCGCAGCTACCTTGTCTGCATTTTTGACGGCTACGAGGACATCCGCCACCTGGCGCTGCATCGTCTGCACTCGGCGACGACGCTCGAATTCTCCGCCGATCGGCCGGCGGACTTTTCGCTCAAGGCCTACGTCGCAAGCCGGCACTTCAATTACGGCAACGGCCAGAAAGTCCGACTGGTGCTAGAGTTCTCGGACGAGTGGCTGAAGCGCTACCTCACCGAGACGCCGTTCAATCCGACCCAGGTGATGACAAAACTGTCGGACGGAACCTGCCGCGTCGAAGCCGTGATGGACGACACGGTGCTGATTGACGCCTGGATCGCCGCCTGGGGCGCGCAAAAATTTCGACGGATTGAACGTACAGCGATCGCGGAGGAGCCTTCCGTAGAAAACGCCGCCGAACAGACCGCGGCCCACGAAAGAAATCTCAGTTCACTTGAGAAGAAGGCCGGCGATGGCGTCCGTCGCCAGCCTGCCTGCGGAACCAGTGAAAATGAGAACGTTGAAGCCCGCGCGAGCATTATTGCTTGAAAACTTCAGGAGCCTTCCATGCCGACCGAAAACGTCTATGTTCAGAATGCCCGTCGCCTCGCTCAGATCGGCCTGACGCTAAACCAGCTCAAAAAGGAGCAGGAGCTGCAGGAAGTCACCGCCGAAGAGGCTGAGAAGCTCCTCAAGATTCCGCGCGAACGCATCGCCCAAGTGCTGACGCCCAATTCGGAAGTGGAGGACTGCCATCGACGTCCGAACGCCGCACCGCATTACGACATCATGCTCATTGCGGATGTGTTGAAAAACCAGCATTCATACGACGTCGATGACAGCTACTACGTCATCGCCGACTATCAGCTCGGACTGTTGCAGGCAGATGAAACTCCGACGAAGGAAGCCATTCACCGCTACGACTACGACTGGGCATGCAACGTCTTCCGCAATCCGCACTACATGCCAAAATTTCGCACGAAGGAAATCGCCGCCGAAATCCTCAAGAAATCCGTCTTGCGAAGAATCGCTTGGGAGCCGGCCGAGGAACTGAAAGAAGGCTTTCTCTACTCACTCTGTGCCACTTACGGGAACATCGAAAAACCGACAATGGCAACTCAAGGCCTCGTCATTGCCACGGATGTTACTCGCTCTGTGCCACTTACGGAAACATCGAAAAACCGACAATGGCAACTCAAGGCCTCGTCATTGCCACGGATGTTCCAGCCTGTCCTGAGGAAATGGAGGTCGAAGAATATCGTCAGGAATTGCTGGACATGCTTTTGATGGATCCCAATCTTCTGGATGCGGCACTTCGGCCGTTCACAATTTTTAGTGACGAAGTCTTGTACAGTCACTCTCAGGAGTTCGAAAACAGGCTTGACGAAATCTACAATGAAGACGAAATTCAGCAAGACTGGCTGGAGCTTTTGAAAGATTGTCCATTTGTCTCTGAAGACGAAATTATCAACCATATTCGAGGCAAATACCAAGAATATCGCATCGTCAGAGTATTGAAGCCTCATGCGTTAATTAGTTTCTTGTTCCTTTTTGGCAGCTTCAGAGAGGTCAAATCCGATCTGATCGTGAAATATGACTCCCACGCCTGGAAGCGGATTCCAAATTTGTATGGAATGCCAAAGGAACAGTGGGAGATGTTCTGCAAAAAAGGTCTGAAAAATACGATCTATTTTGGCGAGATAAAGCTCATTCCTTTCCGGAAATTCAAGAACATCGCAGCAATGTACGGCTTCAACGTTCATTTCTCAGACACAAGGGAACGATCAACGGGATTTTATGCTGATGGACAAGGCATGACCATGGCACAGCTCATTAAATTCCGCTCGCAGCTTCAGAATTTGGGAATCGGAATTCATGACGGACAGTTATATCAAATCGGACAATTTGATGCCACCCCAGTGAAATTTGACAAGATCTTTGGCGGAATAATGAAAAAACAAGTTTGCACTAGAAACTGACGTTGCTTGGCTTGCTACCCAGCAACAAGTACACGTTTTCCTTCGAATGCAAAACCATATTTGTGAATGCGCTCTATCGGAAGCCCCAATGCAATGAGGTCAGCTTCATAACAGCGATCGTTGATCTGCTTCAGAGCCATTTGAGCCGATTCTTCAAGCGTTTTTTCACTCATCGGTCTTTTCACTTTGAATTCAAATATATATCCGTCATCACAGCGAGGATTAGTTGGCGAAAGCATGACGTCATAACGCCCATAACCGCTTTCACGATTGCTCTTTACAACAAACCGCCCGCGAAGCGTCACTAACAAACCCAGAACAAATCCATGGTAGAAACGTTCTGGCTCATCATTAGCGGCATCAAAAGCACTGAAGCACTCGCGAACGAGGGCACTGAACGTTACGTTCATCGCCTCAAGATCCTGTGTCAGCAATGCCCTGAGAAATCCATTGTAGACCGCTTTTTTGTCATCAAACCACTGACGAATCAAAACCTCAAACGTCATTTTCACTTCGAGGTTGGTGATAGCCAGTTCATAGCGTTGCGCATACGGATCGCAACTGACTACTTTCAAATACCCCGTTGCCAGCAACAACGACCACACCGCAGACGCTGCAGCATCAAGGTCTCGGAAAGAAATTTCCTCAGTCAAAGGAACTTGAATCGTTTTCCCTGAAAGCAACTCTTCGAAATCACCTTTAATATCAACGCTCCCAGTCCGAATCAATTGACCAACGAGTTCGTTGCTGCTGGTATTTGCCCAATAACAGGCGAATTTCTTGAATTGCAGTAAATTAGTGATAGACCAAGGGTTGTAAATGTCTTTTGCATCGCCAAAAGAGAAACCGTCATACCAACGTTTTACTTCTTCACGGTCTTTGATTCCATATTCATCTAGAGCGTCAAAAACCTCTTGCTCCGTAAAGCCAAATGAGTTCTGAAACAACGAAGTCGTAGTAGTAACTACGAGAGGATTGTTGAGATCGGAAAAAATAGATTCTTTGCTAACGCGTGTCACTCCAGTAATAATCGCACGATGCAATGAAGCATTGCTCTTAAAGGTGAAATTCATCAATTTTTTCAGAAATGCGACCAAATCATCCCAATACCCCGCAGTCCAAGCATCCTGTAGTGGCGTATCGTATTCATCTAACAGTATGATAGGTTTTACTCCATAGTGTTGATGCAACGCCTGGCACAAGACGCGAAGAGCGGACGCCGCCTCTGAATCACTCAACGATTTTGTCGTAAAATCGGCAATTTGATGGCTTGTCGGCGCATCGAGTTTCTGACTTTCCGCGAGCCATCGATATTTGTCGTAAAGAGAACAGATATTCTCAACAATATCGTCACGGACCTCTTGAAAGCCACCGCCTTTGATGCCAGACCACGTTATGTTAATAACAGGATGCTGACCGGCTTCAGCTCGCATATCTTCATCCTGCCAGACAGATAAACCAGAAAACAGCTTTTCCTGATCCGAAAATTCATTGGACAAGAAACGATTTACGGTATTCATCATCAGCGTCTTGCCAAAACGTCTTGGACGTACGATGAGCGTTACCGTTGCACCGGTATTTTTCCACCAATCTCTGATAAAATTCGTTTTGTCAACGTAAAAATAATTATTTTTGCGAATGGTTTCAAAATCTTGTTCACCAATACCAATTACCCTGGCCATTTGCATCCCCAATTCAATTACTGAATACTATTCATAAAACGTCATTGCAACAACGCGATCAGTTGCTATTGTCTTGCGTGGATTGTTTTCAGCAATAGCAATAATATAAATCTAAAGTTCAATGAACTTTTTCGTCAAATCCACATGCTTCATAAGAATGCCAGCACTTCGGCGCGTCTCAGGCCGTAGCCGAGCAAAATACTGATGATGACCTTGTCCAAATCGCACGAAAGGAAGCGATAATGATAGTTAATTATTGCATTCAAAGATCTTCAACAACCAATTGATCAAGTTTTGTGCCGACATAGACCGCGGCGATACATTTTAAATTTTGAATCTTTTTGATATTATCGCACCTGGCATAGCGCTTTACTTGATTTAAGGCATTTTCAAGTTCTCGCTTCGGCAACAAATTGTCAGCTTTAACTTGTTTTTTTGTTAAATGCTTGAATTCAACCAAAAATGTATGTTTAACGCTAGAGCCCCGCGATGGCCCTATTAGCAGATCAATTCGTCCACCTTCCGGCCCAATTGCTTGCGCTTCTCTAATGACGGAAAAATCTTCATCAAAAATCAATGATCCCTGTATCAACGTTTGAAAATCACTTTCAGACAGATGAAGGCCTGCTGTTGGATCACTCTGACTTGCAAAACGATCACTAATTGATTTGAACAACGGCTTTGGATCACCCAGCTTCAAAGCCGCAAAAGCGGCTGACATTTGAGTTGGATTATATTTCCCAGACGCACCGCCAACGGAAAGTATATTTTGCAAGTAATATTCAAAAAATTGAATTGCCACAGCCCTATTGGGTATTACAAGTTTACATGGATCACTTTCTGCAAAAGTAAGGTACCCCATATAGAACATTGCGGACAGGATTTCATCTGAATCAAATTTTTCATTGGTATTCAAATTTAGAATCTGGAGCTCACCGCAAGGGAAGTCAATTTCTTCTTTCTGAAGCGCCTTTTCAATAATAGATTTTACAAAATTACGGTCACCGAGATTTAGTATACCTTTAATCTTTTCAAGATCTTGTGCAAACGCTGGATCTAACAGCCTATTTGGCTCAGCGTTTTCTGCTTGAATATATCCAAGATAATAAAGGCACATCGAAGCATTAAAAACAGAAATATTTGTTCTTGTACTAAACCGATAGCCGTTATACCAAACTTTCATGCGGGCAACGATTTCGTCTAAGGAATGTCCGTATTTCTTCAGATCGATGATTTGTGGTATAAGCTGTCGTAACTCGTCTTCTGTGAACCCAAATAAAGATGCAAATGCCGAACGAGTTGTACAATTGGTAGCTATTGAAAAACCAGACGTCATCGAATCTAATGAAATAGAAGTCACGCCTGTAACAAAAATACGAGCAACGGGTCCCATGGCCGTCGCCGCACTTTTAAGTTTAGTATAGAAATTCTTGAAAAAACCATCAATCGAAGTTATTGACTTGAATTGTTCAAGTCCCCGAGACAAAACGGAATTTGTCAAGTGATCATATTCATCAATGATTACAAAAACCTTTTGACGAAATTCAGGACCAAGAATAGAAAAGAACGTCTCGATTAGCGATCCAGCACTCAAGAAATTTCCTTCCAAAATCTTGTTTTGTTCTGGCTGCGGATAGACCTGGAAAAATACTCTCAAAGAATTCAAAACAGATAACTTAAATTCTTCCTCAGCATGATCAGACCCTAATCCGGCAAAAGTAAACTGCAAAACGTAAAATTGATTTGCCAATGGCGTCTTGTGAGATCCAATATAGGTGCCATTGAAATTTTTTTCAAAGTTTGAGGCTTCGGATTTGTCGTAATAAGCCCTCAGAGTATCCGTGAACAGCGTCTTGCCGAAGCGTCGAGGTCGAACAATAAAAGGGAATCGTATGCCTGATTTTTCAAATACTTCAATAAATCTTGTTTTATCAACATAAGCATATCCGTCATTGCGAACTGATTCGTAAATCATATTGCCATAGGGCACCATTTTGAGTTCAACGGATTCAGTCATATTGTTTCCTTGATCTACCTCAGAGAGCGTGATGCTCTTTTGAGCAATTCCATTATACATATATATTCTTAAGTGAAATTTCCGTTAAAAATCAATAGCCTTCTAAAATTTCAATCCTTTCATTGCATTCAGCATTTCCGACTCACCTCGACGGTCATAGTTAGCCGTCGTGCGGACATTGGCGTGGCCCATCAGGTTCTTTACCATTACGATGTCAATATTCTGAGAAAGCAGACGAGTCGCGAAGGTGCGCCGCAAATCATGCGGCGTTATCTTGGCTGGCTTCAAGCCTAATTCGCTTGTCGCAGCAATATCATCGCTCGCCTTGTCCCAATAGGTTTCAACTATTTTTGAAACGGCGGTCGGCCACATCGGCTTGTCGATTCTGATGGTTTTGGCATTCTTGGTGAGGCGTCCGAACAAATAGCCGTCTTCCGTTCCGCGAAATTTCAGCCAATTGACGATCAGCTGTTTTATTTCATCTGGCAAGAATACCTTCCGCTCTTTGTTGCCTTTGCCGACTAATTTAATCGAATCCGCGGACAAATCGACGTTCTTCATGAGAATGCCGGGGACCTCGGCGCGGCGCAAGCCGCAATAGAGCAAGAGGCCGATGATCGCCTTGTCCCGATTTCCTTTGGCTGTGGTCGTATCAAACTCCTTGAAGAGTTGCTGGCTCTCGGTCTTGTCGAGCTGTCGGCCCGCCGGACTGCGGTAGACGCGGAGCTGCTTGATGCTCCTGATAGCCCGCACATCTTCGTAGGACATAAGTTTCAGATTGCAAGCCACCTCGGCGATGCCGCGGATCGCCACCATGATCGTGTTGATGGAAGTCGCTGAGAGCGCCTTCTTGCCGGGGCGCACCTTGTCGCGATTTTGCAGGAAGGAGCGGAACGCCAGCGCCGATGTGTACGTAAGCTTCGTCCAGTCCATGTGAAGCGCGTCTTCGTAACCCATGAAGTCGGCGAAGTGGTCGAGCCGTGACTTGATGTTGATCTGGGAGACGCGAGAGCTCTGCGTGGCAAGGTAGACCAATAGTGGATTGGCTGTTGCCTGATTTTTAGCAGGTTCAGCAAGCTGACCATTGGTTTTATTTGCTTCTATGACTTCAAATTCACCTGACATCGAACATTCCTGATTAGCGGTTATAATGGACATTATATCCGCTAATGCAAGAAAACATAGAAAAATCAGTCATCGGAGGTGAGGGGGATAGTGACGTCAGAAGACGGGGAGAAAAACGCATTTAAATGGCATAGCCGTGAGAAAGTACTCATGGCAATAAAAAGCAGGCCGTTTAAATGCACTCTAGGACGGGTGAAAATGCCGCTCAGTCCTAGAAACCATTGGGCTCATAAGGTGTCAGAAATGTCTAAAAATGCGAGGAGAGGGGCTTCAAAAACGAAAAAGCCACCGCGAAGGTGGCTTTCTGGTGATCAAGGCGAGGCTCGATCACTCAGCGGACTTTTCCTGCTCCGCGAGATAGGCTTCGTTCACCGCCGTCTTCAACTCAACGCCCGCCTTGAAGTTCGGGACGTATTTGGCGGCGACCGCCACCGATTCGCCGGTCCGAGGATTGCGGCCGTTGCGCGCACGGCGACGGTTGAGCGAGAACGAGCCGAAGCTGCGGATTTCAACACGGCATCCGTGACCGAGCGCGGAGATGATGGTATTGAGGATGGTATTGACCGCCTCATCCGCTTCGCGGTTTGTGAGCGAACCATGCTCGGCAAAGACGCGATCAATGAGCTCGGATTTGGTCAAGGCGCGGGACATTGTTTGAAATTCCTTTCAAATCATTAGGGAAGAGGGGCATCATTGTAGCAACTTCTCCCGACATTGAGATGGCGATTCGCAACGGTCAAACGGTTTCCGTTGCCGCGCTCTCCTCAGATCGCTGTCGCGAAGAATGTGAATCCGCTCAAGAAACACGAAAGCCACCGCTGTGGGTGGCTCAGTGCAACGTCTGACAAAAGCAATCAGTCGTTCGACTTTTCCTTCTCGCCAAGGAAGCTGTCATTGACGGCTTCCTTGAGCTCGGCGCCCGCCTTGAACATCGGGATGTACTTCGACTCGACCGGCACAGACTCGCCGGTGCGCGGATTGCGCGCCATGCGGCTCTTGCGCAAGCGAAGGCTGAACGAACCGAAGTTGCGAATTTCAACGCGCTTGCCCTGGCCGAGCGACTGGACAATGGTATTAAGGAGCAGATTGACCGCCGTATCGGCTTCACGGTTCGTGAGCGAGCCGTGCTTCTGGAAAACTCGTTCAATCAGTTCCGACTTGGTTAAAGCATGAGACATGGGAAAATTGCTTTCAAATCATTGAAGACGGGCGATTCTAGCAAGTTTGTACGACTTCGGCACAGGGGTGCCAACATGTTGGCACCCCTTATCGGAATCATGTCGGCTTTCAGGCTAGACTTGCAGAGTTGAAAATCCACCATCAGACGGCACCATCATGCCCAGGCCCATTTCCATTGGAGCGCAGGACTTTGAATTTCTGCGTTTCAACAACTGCTTCTACCTCGACAAAACGGATTTCATCCGAGACTGGTGGGAGCAGGGGACACCGATGACGGTGATCACGCGCCCGCACCACTTCGGCAAGACTCTTATGATGGACACCGTGGCCTGCTTCTTCTCCAATGCCCGGCAGGATCAGCTGCAACTTTTCGGAAACCTCGCCGTTTGGAAAAGCGACAAGATGCGGGCGCTGGCCGGCTCGCGGCCCGTCATCAGTCTGACGTTTTCGGGCATCAAAGGAAACAACTTTCAGGAGACGCGTCGTCTGATCGGCGAAGTGATCAACGACGTGTATGCCGAATTCCGATGGCTCCAGGACAGTCCAGCTCTGAGCCTTGAAGAGCGTCGCAAGATTGAATCATTCTCACCGCAGGCCGATGACGTCACGCTGGAACTGAGCTTGAGAAACTTGTCGCAGGCGCTTCACAAGCATTTCAAGGTGAAGCCGCTCATACTGCTTGATGAATATGACACGCCGTTGCAGAACGCCTGGGGAGCCGATCTCATGAAGTTTCTCGGCGCCTTGCTGAACTTCACTTTCAAAGCGAACAAAAGTCTCGGGCGCGGACTTCTCACCGGCATCACCCGAGTCAACCCAGAATCCATTTTTTCCGATTTCAACAACCTCGACGTCATCACGACGCTTTCGAACAA
>CAVJUB010000073.1:0-11556 GCA_963652545.1 Hallella faecis
TCGTAAAGGGACGTTCCTTCAAATTGCTGCACGCTCTGCGCCGACGCCGGTCCGGTCGCAAGACTGGCGGCGAGAAAGAGAAAGGCGAGAAGCGATCGCATGACGGCAACTTGTAACGTTGGGCAGGAAAAAGCGCCATTGTACAGAGGGCGACGCAGCTTCTGACGGACGTTGGAAGGTCGAGCGGACTCATTCGGCGAGAACGACCTCCTTTCGCAGCGCTGCGAGCGTTTCGTCGCTGTCGATGTGTCGGTCCGCCAGGAGGCGGTCGATCACGAGGTCGGGCGCCGTGCTCACGGCGTCGGAAAATGACGTGACGGCTTCGGGCGAAAAGTCCTTGGCAGCGGCGAAGGCTTCGTAGGCCTGCGAAGGAATGAGCCGGTGGGAGGCAAAGAACGCCGCCTCTTCCCGGTCGTGCTCCGTGAGTTCGGCTTTTTCGAGGCATTCGCCGAAGAGGAGGCCGAGTTCCGTGAAAAGCTGCGTCCAGACGGCGCCGACGTTTCGGTGGCTGGGCGCCAGGCCGATGACGATCTTGCGGCGGCAGAGGAAGCTCACGCTCGCCGGAAAGTCAGCGTGAATTTCGGGAACCAGCACCAGAATGACGCCGCAGGCGGCCAGCTGATCGACAAGTCGGACCTGAATCGTGTTGAAGTCGTCGTGCGCCAGCTTCTGAAGGTCCGTGAGCATCAGGCGAAGGGCCGTGAGATCGACCTTGCGCGCCGTGCGGCTCCAGGCGGTTTGCTCCACGCGGCGGACGAAAGCCATTTTGATGAGGTCGTGCGGACTCTCCCATCGCAGCGTCCGAGCGCTGGCGGCGGGCAGCAGGCGGGGGAGCAGTTCGAGAGAAGCGACGCCGAAGAAGCGGCGCAGCGCTTCGGTCTTTTCGCAGAGGTTGCGGGCTTCCGGCAGCCAGCCGAACGATTGCACTGTTTCGTAGGGGAAGCGCTGGGCGAGCTTCGAGTCGGGGGTGACGCCGTTCTCTTCGTCGATCTTTTGCAACATCCGTTGATAGGCGGCTTCCAGGTTGAGGTAAAACCGGGAGGAAACGCCCAGAATGTCTTCCAGACGAAAGGCGATGTCGGTGGTTAGCGAGACGCAGCCGTTCAAAAGCTGGCTCACGAACTTTTCCGAACACCCGAGGCGGGCGGCCAGCTCTTTTTGGGACATGTGATCCATGAGAAGCCGTTCGCGTAGCGTTTCGCCCGGCGGAACGGCGAGGTAGGTGTGGCTGCTGCGATCCATCATGAGAGAGCCTCGATAAAGCGAAAATAAACCTGAAGCGACATTGCAAAGCATTTTACCAAAAAGGTAAACACTGATCAGCTCGGCTCAAGAAAACCCCGCGACCGTTGCAAAGCCGCGGGGTTTTCGGCAGGAGAAGCCGATCAGAGCGCCTTCAAGTGCGACATGAACGCTTCCTTGTTTTCCTTCGCGGTGGTCGTGGGCCGTCCCAGATCAGCGCGGGCGCCGATGGCGCTTTTCACTTCAATGAAATAGAGCGACTTCGCCGCCTTGGCGCGGGCGAGCGCGGCGTCCAGCGCTTCCGCATCCGCGACGGTCTCGGCGTGCGGATAGCCGCAGGCGCGAGCGACGGCGGCGAGGTCCGTCTTGTCGGCCGCCGTGGGCATGCCGCCCACGCTCTCGTGCGCTTCGTTGTTCACCACGATGTGGATGAGGTTCTTGGGCGCGAGCCGTCCCGTAACCGCCAGCGCGCCCATGTGCATCAGCACGGCGCCGTCGCCGTCCACGCACCACACGGTGGCTTCGGGCTTTTGAAGCGCCACGCCCAGCGCGATGGAGGACGAGTGCCCCATGGAGCCCACGGTGAGAAAGTCGCGGCCGTGCCCGGCGTGCGCCGCCTCGCGAATCTCAAAGAGCTCGCGGGAGGCCTTCCCCGTGGTGGACACGATGGGATCGTCGCCTGACACCGTGGTGATGTGGCGGATGATGTCTTCACGCGTGAGGGAGTGGCTGTTCTTGAACGTCACCTTGCCGTCAAACGTGAGGGCGCCCTTTTTCACGACAAAGGCGACGTCTTTGCCGGCGGCCAAAAGCGGCTTGAACGCTTTCATCGCTTCGCGCACTTCGTCGTCCGTCGTGTCCTTCCCAATGACGAAGGAGGCGATGCCCATGACGTCCAGAAGCGGCACCGTCACTTCGCCCTGAAAGACGTGCTGCGGCTCGTCGTGCACGCCCGGCTCGCCGCGCCAGCCCACGACGAAGATCACGGGGATGCCGTAGACCTTGTCGTTCAAAAGGCTTGCGGCCGGATTGATGATGTTGCCTTCGCCGCTGTTTTGCATATAGACGACGGGCGTCTTGCCGGTGGCGAGGTGGTAGCCCGCGGCAAGCGCCGCGGCATTGCCTTCATTGGCGGCGATCACGTGGTGCTTCGGATCTTCGCCGTAGGTGGCGAGGCACCAGTTGGCAAGCGCCTTGAGCTGCGAATCCGGCACCCCCGTGAAGAAGTCGGCGCCGGTGATTTCGACGAACTTTTCAACCTGCATGACGGCTCCTTACAGGGTGTCGATCAAGGTGATGATCTGCTTTACTGGCATCAGGCGGTCGTCCACTTCCTTGGCGCGGTGGTAGCGCAGGATGTCTTCGGCGGTCTTCTGCATGGCGGGGAAGGCGCTGCGGGTCAATTGGTTCGCGTAGATCACGAGGTTGATGCCGTGGCTCGCGAGCGCCGCTTCCGTCTCGCCATTGAAGGACGTCGGCACCACGACGATCGGCGTCGTCTGATCTTCCTTTCGGAAGGCGTCGCAGAACGCATAGATTTCCGCGGGATCCTTCTTGCGGCTGTGGATCATGATGCCGTCGGCGCCGGCCTTCACGTAGGCGCGGGCGCGGTTCAGGGCGTCCTCCTGCCCTTGTTCGAGAATGAGGCTTTCAATGCGGGCGATGATCATGAAGTCGTCGGTGAGCTGCACCTTCTTTCCGGCGGCGATCTTTTCGCAGAAGTGTTCGATCGTGTCCTGCGTCTGCTTCACTTCGGTGCCAAAGAGCGAATTCTTCTTGAGCCCCGTCTTGTCTTCGATGATGACGGCGGAGACGCCCATGCGTTCGAGAGAGCGCACCGTGTAGACGAAGTGCTCGATCATGCCGCCCGTGTCGCCGTCAAAGACGACGGGCTTCGTCGTCACTTCCATCACGTCGTCGATCGTGCGAAAGCGCGACGTCATGTCCACGAGCTCGATGTCAGGCTTGCCCTTGGCCGTGGAGTCGCAAAGCGAGCTGATCCACTGCGCGTCAAACTGGTCAAGCTCCCCGTCGTGCTCCACCACGGTCTTTTCGGCGAGAAGCCCGGTCAAGCCGCTGTGCACCTCGATCGCCTTCACGATGGGGCGAAGTTTGAGGAGCTGGCGCAGGCGACGGCGGCGGAATTCGGGCATCATGAGCTTTGCTTTGATGCGGTCGTCCGTGCGCTTCACGTCTTCGTTGTAGGTGTAGGGGACGTCAATGATCTCACCGCCCGTTTCGGCGAGCACCTTCGCCGCATTGTCGCGGATCGCCTTCTGCGGCCCCGTGAGCCAGTTGTCGCCGTGGATGACGTAGTCGGGCTTCAGGTCGCGCAGCACCTTTTCGTACATCACGTCGTCCTGCAGCACGACGTCGGCGACGCCTTCCTGCGCTTTCAGAAGCGCCAGGCGCTCTTCCTGAGAAATCGTGGGGAAGCGGTCGAACTTCACGAGCGCGGCGTCGCTCATGACGCCCGCCACGAGGCGGCCGTACTTCTGAGCTTCACGGATGATGTTGAGGTGGCCGGCGTGGATGACGTCGGTGGTAAAGCAGGCGTAGACAGTCTTCATGATGAAACTCAAAAGTTAGTGGGCATAGCGGGCGGGAACGGCGACGCCCGCGGCGTCAAGCGCTTCCCGGAAAACGGTGAAGAAATCAGCGATGTCCTTCTCGTCAATGGCGCCCAGGGCGCAGAGGCGGAAGGTGTCATAGGACGCGATCTTTCCCGGATAGATCGTGAAGCCGCGGTCAAAGCAGTAGTCGTGCACCTTCATGAAGTCCCAGTTCGGATCGTCGGGGTAGAGAACGGAAACCACGAGGCCGCTTTCCTTTTCACGAGGGAGCAGCGTCTTGAAGCCGAGCTTCTCAAGCCCCGCGTGAATGGCGTGGTAGACGCGCGTGTGGCGCGCCCACTTGGCCTCCTCCCCTTCGGCGAAGTATTCCTTCAAGGCCTGGATGGTGGCGTAGATCGTCTGCACGGGCGGCGTGAAGTGCATCTGGCCCGTCTTCTCGAAGTAGTCGTACTGCAGGAAGAGGTTGCAGTAGTAGGAGCGCTTCGGGTAGCTGGCGGACGCTTTGATGAGGTCGGTGCGGCCGATGACAAAGGAAAGCCCCGTCATCGCCTGCAGGCCCTTTTGCGCCGAGGCCATGCAGAAGTCGATGTGGTCGCGCTCGACGTCGATCGGACGCATGGCGAGCGTCGACGTGGTGTCCACGGTGAACGTGGCGCCGTACCGGTGGGCGAGCTCGCCGATTTCTCGGATGGGGTTCAGCAGCCCCGTGCCCGTTTCGTTGTGCGTCGTGTGAACGAGCTTCACGTCGGGATTGGCTTTCAGCGTTTCCTCCACCTTCGCAAGGTCCGGCTGCTCGGTCGCCGGGAACGCGAGGTCAATGACGGGGAGGCCGTAGTAGCGGCAGATCTCCACCGCGCGGGTGCTGTAGGCGCCGTTGTTGACGACGAGCACCTTGCCTCCTGCAGGGAGGAGCGAATTGAGGCAGACGTCGATGTTGAGCGTCCCCGAGCCGCAGAAAAGCACGGACGTGTACTTTTCGGGATCGGCGTGGACGGTCTTCAAGAGGTCCAGCCGCAGGCCCTTCATGAGGCGGGCGAATTCCTTTTCCCGCGGGCAGATGTCCGGGACGACCTGCGCCATCTTGACGGTGTCGGTGGTGGTGGAGGGGCCGGGGTTTAGGAGAATGTTTCGTTTGATCATGACGCAGGGCGCTGGGCCCGAAGGATGAAAGTCCGAAAATGATACCGAAGGGTGATCACGGCGGCGGTCGGCGCCAGTGAAAAGCCGTTACGAAAAGTTGATGACGTTGAAGCGTCGCAGCCAGTAGCGGATGAAGGGCATGAGACGGCGGGCGTCGCAGGCGCCGTAGGCTGCGATGCAGTGATGGATGAAATCCGCCGAGGAGCCGGCTTCCGACCGCGAGAGACAACCGTCCGCTTCATGAAGGAGGTTGGCAATGAGGCAGCTCGTGTTGCGGTAGCGGCGAAGCGCCGGAATGCCGTTCGGCCAGTACAGGGTGGAGTCCAGATCCCAGTAGCCGACGGTGCCGTCTGAGGTGAGGTAAAGATTGTCCAGTCTCAGATCGCCGTGCGTGACGCCGGCCTCGTGGAGTTTTCTCAGCGCGACCATGAGCGTTTCGGCGGATTTGGTCGCCGAGTGGTTGTGGCGGCAGTCCGCCTGCACGTACTGGTTGCCTTCTTGAACGGTGACGGCTTCGGTGAAGAGGAGGCTTTCGGCGATGAGTCCGTGGCGACGCACTTCGCCCGCGCCCAGCACCTGGGGCGTCAGAAGATGGGCGGATTCCAAAACGCTTGCCATGAAGGCCGACCACAGGCCGCGGGAGGGCATCAGGTTGTAGCGAAGCCGTCCCCAGAATTTCTTTCGGGTGAAGTCCACGCGCTTCATGAAGACCGGCGTGTCGTTGAGACGGATGAGGCCGGTGAGGGTGTGGCCGCCGCGGTGGCAGAGCGACGATTGAGAAAAGAGCGCATCGCGCTGCGGCAGAATGCGAAGGAGGTCTTCGCGCCGAGGCGTGTCGGGAAGCACCGCAAGGAGCTGGTTTTCCGTGACATTCAGAAGGTCGCTGCGGTGAAGCCATTCTTGGTAGGCCCGGCGGCCGGGATACAAGCTGAACACGTTTTTCTCTTTCTTTTGATGCGCGAAGGGGATGGAAGAGCGGACGGCATGGTGGGGAAGCCGTTAAAATGAAGCCCAAAGGTCGTCCTGACGGACGGCAACCATGGCTATTTTATGAAATTTCGACGCGCCTTTGACGCGTTTTTTATTGCAAGGCAGATCATGCCGAATACAGCGGTCAGCAAAGCGCGCCGTCCCCGCATCATGGTGGACATGTCGGCGACGCTCATTCATCACGGTCACATTCGTCTTCTGAAAAAAGCGGCGGCGCTGGGCGACGTGGTGGTGGCGCTTACGGGCGACGAGGAAGTTCGCACGAAGAAGGGCTACCGGCCGGAGCTTTCCTTTGAAGAGCGAAAGGAAGTGCTGGAAGCCGTGAAGTATGTGACGGAAGTGGTGGAAAGCCCCTGGCTCATCACGGAAGACTTTGTGAATGCGCATCACTGCGATTTTCTGGTGCACGGCGCGGACAATTCCAACGTCATGGATCCGAAGCGGCTCGTCATCTTTCCGCGCACCGAGGGCGTGAGCTCGACGGAGCTGCGGGAGCGCGTGGTGGAGGCGCTGATTTCCATGAATGCCGCCGGAAAGCGGAATGCTGCGACGGAAAAAGCGGGACGCTTTTTGGAAAGCCTCGTGTGTGAAAAGTTCGGATTGACGAAATGACGCTTCAGACTTTGTGGAAGAAGAACCGGCCGCTGATTTTTGCGGCGGGCGCCATGGCGCTGGCGCCGCTGGACGCCTGGGCCTACCTTGACCCCGGCACGGGCAGCATGCTTCTCTCTGTGGTGGTGGGGCTGGTGTCCAGCGCTTACTTTGTGGCGAGAAAGCTCCCGTCCGTCATCCGCAGCCTCATTTACCGTGCGACGGGGCGAAAGGACGACTTGAAGAAAAACAAGATCGTCATTTACTCGGAGTCCAAGAGCTATTGGTCCACGTGGCGTCCGGTGCTTCACGCCCTCGTGGATCGCGGCGTGGCGGTGACGTACCTCACCTCCGCCGAAAAAGATCCGGTGTTTGAAGATGACTATCCGGGACTTAAAGACAAAGTGACGGCGCGCTTCATCGGCACCGGCAACACGGCCTACACGGCGCTGGGCTTTCTGGAAGCGGACATTTTTGTGCTGACGACGCCGGGGATTGACGTCCTGCAGATTCGCCGCAGTCCCGGCGTGAAGAAGTATGTGCACGTGGTGCACGCGCTGGGCGACGTGCATACCTACAAGCTCTTTAGTTTTGACTACTACGACGCGGTGTTTTGCTCGGGCGCGGGGCAGGTGAAGAGCCTGCGCGCGCTCGAAGCCATTCGCAAGACGCCGGCGAAGGCGCTGCCGCTGGTTGGGTGTCCGTATCTGGACGGCTTGGTGGAGCGGGCGGCGAAGCTTGCGGCGGGACCGGAAGCGAAGACCGTGATCGTGGCGCCGACCTGGGGGCGCAACGGCATGCTCACGCGCTGCGGCTCATTGGTGCCGAAGCTTCTTGCGGAAGCGGGGTTCCATGTCATTTTGCGTCCGCATCCGCAGAGCTTCATTTCCGACAAGGAAGTGATCGAGAAGGTGCAGACGGAGCTGGCCGGCTTGCCCAACATCGAATGGGATCGCCAGCCCGACGGCTTTGCGTCGCTTTCGCGCGCGGCGGTGATGGTGTCCGATGTGTCGGGCGTCATCTTTGACTTTGCGTTCGTATTTCTGCGCCCTGTGGTGACGATTGGAAACGGTCCCTTGAAGGACGGCTTTGAAGCGTGGGAGGTGCCGCACGACGCCTGGGAGACGGCGGCGATGGAGGAATTGGGAAGCCGTCTCAAGCCCGGAGAAGAATCTCGGGTGGCGGAGACGGTCACGAAGCTCCTTTCTGACAAGACGGATCGGGCGGCGCGGATTCGCGAGCTGCGCGAAAAGAATGCGGTGAACTTCGGCTGCGCTGGCGTCACCGTGGCCGACGAGCTCATCAAGATGGAAGCGGAACTGAACGGGGGCGAACGTGCTTGATTTTCTTTATACGCTCTTTATTGCGCCGCTCGAATACTGGATGCACGCGGCGCTCGTGTGGGGCTACGGCAAGACGGCCAACTGGGGCGAAGCGGTGCTCGTCATGAGCCTCGTGGTGAACTTCGTCATCCTTCCCATCTACATGAAGGCGGAGGCGTGGCAGGAAGAAGAACGAGCGCTTCGCAAGAGCTTTGAAGCAAAGGAGAAGATGATCAAGCGCACCTTCAAGGGACAGGAGCGCTTTGCCATGATCTCCACGATGCAGCGGCAGGCAGGATATTCGCCCTTGCTGACGCTGAGGTCATCGATCGGCTTCTTTCTGCAGGTGCCGTTCTTCTTTGCGGCCTACCATTTCTTGTCGCACTTTGAGCCTCTGGCGGGCGTGTCTTTTCTGGGACTTCCCGATCTTTCAAAGCCCGACGGCTTGATTCATCTGGGGGGCTTTTCCGTGAACGTCATGCCGTTTCTCATGACGGTGATCAACGTAGGCTCGGCGCTTGTTTACACGAAGAATCTCACCCAGAAGGACAAGAACCAGCTTTACGCCATGGCGGCGCTTTTTCTGGTGCTTCTTTATGACGCGGCAAGCGGCTTGGTGCTCTATTGGACCTGCAACAACGTCTTTTCCTTTGTGAAGAACGTCTGCTATGACATCGCGGACCGCGTGAAGCTTTCGGAGCGGCTGACCGCTTTGGGAGCTTGGATTCGTGCGAAGACCGCAGAAGAAGGCGAGGTTCACGGCAGCGCGATGTGGTCGGGGGCCTTGCTCGTTTGCTGGGCGGCTGGTTCGGTGCTGGCGCTCTTTTCCTGCAATCAGATGGACCTCATTGACGAGGTGAGCCAGGCCGGCCTTTCCCAGGTGTCGGACTGGCTGTTTCTCGCCGGCATTGTTTTCATGCTGGTGGAGGCGGTGCGACTGAAGCTCTGGCGAGATCATCGCGTGCTGCTCGTCTTCGTGCTCTTTTGTGCGTGGTATCTCGGAAAGACGTGTTACAAGTCGGAGATTTTGGGTTCCAACCGGCACAACTTTGCGCTGCAGGCGGGCATTCTGCTTTTGCTGGCGGGCGCCGCGCTGTGGAACATCCGCCGGCCCTTCAAGGACTGGCTCTACCGGAAGGCGTCGCCGGCGGCGCTCTATACAGCGGCCGCCGTGTGGCTCGTGATTCTTATGACGGGCTACTTGCCTTTGCAGGCCTTCACGACGGCGCCGGAAGCTTTTTCAACGCCGGACACGGTGATCGCCAAGTCGCTTGTCTGGTCTGCGGTGCTGGCGATCGGACTCTGGGCTTTCTACCACGTGACGAGGCTTTGGAACGCGGAGCGGGCGGCGGGGTATGTCGCCGGACTTTTGGCGGTGGTGTTCACGGTTTATGCCTTCCTGCTGCCGTTGGACGTGGGGACGATTGATGCTTTCCAGATCGCGCAGCCGGAGCCTCTTTATTCGTCCAAGAATTTGCTGGTGGATGCCGTCGTGCTGGCGCTGGCGGCGGGCGGCTATGGCTGGATCGTTCAGCGCGGTTATGTGGGGCAGCTGGCGAAGGTTTTCGGCGTCTTGTCTTGCGTTGCGGTCATCGCTGGCATGGCAGGACTCTGGCAGAGCAAGGGCGGCTGGCATACGAAGGACGAAGTGCAGTCGGTGGGACAGCAGGCGAAGCTTCCTGACTGGACGCAGCGCTTCTTCAGCTTCGCGAAGGACCACGAAAACACGGTCATCGTGATGTTTGACGGTTTTTCGGGCGGCCACATGCGGCAGATCATCGAGGAGATGCCGGAGGTGACGGAAAAGTTTTCGGGCTTTACGTGGTATTCGGATGCGATGGCCGTAGGCACCAACACGATTTCGAGCGTGGCTTCGATCTTTGCAGGACAATCGGCTTCCCCGGTCGAGATTAACAAGGCTGAGGATGTGTCGGTGGCGGAGAAGATCAATGCGCGCTATGCGGACACGGTGATGGCGATGAAGCCCGAAACGGACGTGTCGTTTAATGAACGCAACTGGCTGGAGCCCGCTCGTTTGATCAAGAACTTGAGAGCCAAGGGATGGCAGGGAGAGACGCCGCTCGCCATCCGCTTCATGGGCGAGAGCTTTTTGGATCGCTGGGTGGAGAAGACGGGGGAGACGATCGGACGCGGGGAGAGTGACGTGTTTCTTCTGGCGGTGAGCCTCTTCAAGGCGGCGCCATGGAGTCTCAAGAACATGGTGTACAAGGACGGACGGTGGATTGATTCGCTGATGTCGGGAGCCGACCACGACAACACGCTCATTCGCCGCGTGCAGAGCGACTGGGCGTTGCTGAGCCTTCTCCCCGAGATGTCCAATGCGCGTCAGACCGTGCCGACGGTGAAGTTCATTGACACGGAAATTTCCCACGCCCCCTGGCAGATGGAGCTGGGACGCTGCAAGGTGGTGGCAAAGCCGCAGGACAAAGTGCGCGAGAACGGCGTGCATGAAGCGCATCTGGCGGTGGAGTCCTGCGCCTTGAAGGCGATGGGGGATTGGTTTGACTGGATGAGGGCGCAGGGGGTGTACGAAAACACCAACATCGTCCTTGTGTCAGATCATGGCGGTGGCGACACGGCTCAGGTGATCGAGCGTTCAAGCCACAGTGCAATGCCAGGTCGCCCCGATTCGCTGTTTTTGTTCAAGCCGGCTGGCGTGAGAGAAGGCGCCTTGCAAGAAAATCCGGCGCACATTCTGATCAGCAATGTGGGGGAATGGCTCAAGGGAAATGCCATCGACCAGCAGCATGCAGAGCGGCGGCTTTTCGCCGCCAAGCCGACCGGCACTCGATTCAAGATTGAGGCGGAGTGGCTCAACACCGGGCGAATTTATGAACCCGAGGACTGGAAGCAGCTGCAGTAGTGACAGCCTGCAGCGCCTGATTGAAGGGCAGGCGCTGCAGGAAAGTTGGCGAATGCTATGGCGAGGGGCTGCCCAAAACGCCTTGACGGACGATGAAGTCCGTCAGGGCTCGTTGAGCGCGAGCGAGGTCGCCGAGTCGTTTTTGGGCGGGGGTGCACTCTTTGGAGACGGTCCGATTGATCAGGGCCTTGTCGACGTCAAAGCAGCGGTATTGGGTTTTATCCAGCGCGACGGCTCCGGCTTGGCCGATGGCAAAGCCGTCGGTCCCCAGCCCGGTGAAGGCATAAACGCCGTCGTTCTTTTCTCGCGCAAAGAGATTTCGGCCCTGCCAAAGAGCGGGCGGCAAGCCGAGGACAAGGGACTTCATCGTGGGGAAAATGTCGCGGTGCCCCGCCCATAGCTGGGGATCATAGGAAACGTTTGTCAGGCCGTCAGGCAGCCAGAAAATAAGGGGGACGGACTGCTGGCAGTACCAGACAGCCGAAGAGTCAAACTTGAACCGAGTGTTGTGGTCCCCCGTGACAGCCATGGCGGTCTTCTTTAATAGACCGCTGCTTCTCAGATGGTGAACAAAGTCGCCTAAAGCCGAGGCGGAGTACTGGTAAGTCTTCAGCATGAGCGGCGGCTCCTGTCCGTTGCGATCGTCTTTGACGTAGGAGGGAAGGGCCTTCGTGTCCACGGGATTCACGACTGTGTTGTCTGGAACATGATGCGGCGGATGATTGGTGACCGAGAGGATAATCAGCAGCAGCTTTTCCCCGCGTTGTTCGGCGTCAGCCAGCAGGGATTCCGCGTAGCGGAAGGTCCAGGCGTC
>CAVJUB010000074.1:0-11421 GCA_963652545.1 Hallella faecis
CCGTGACGGGCGAAAAGACGGCGGAAGTCTATGGCGCGCCTTCTCGCATCGCGACGCCCTTGACCATCATGACCGAAGGCCCGATTGGCGCCGCGGCGTTCAACAACGAATTCGGCCGTCCGAACATCCTCGGCTACTTCCGCGCTTTTGAAGCGCACATCGGCGCCGAGCGCTACGGCTATCACAAGCCCATCATGCTCGCGGGCGGCATCGGCAACATCCGCGACGACCAGACCGCAAAGCAGACGCTTCCCTCCGGCACCCTCATGATCGTGCTGGGAGGCCCCGGCATGCGCATCGGCCTGGGCGGCGGCGCCGCGAGCTCGATGACGACGGGGTCGAATGCTGAAAGCCTTGACTTTGACTCCGTGCAGCGCGGCAATCCCGAAATGGAGCGCCGGGCGCAGGAAGTGATCGACCGCTGCTGGGCAAGCGGCGCCGAGAACCCCATTCTCGCCATTCACGACGTGGGCGCGGGCGGACTCTCCAACGCCATGCCGGAATTGGCGGACCTGTCCGGCCACGGCGCGAATCTCACCTTGGCGAAGGTGCCCGTGGAAGAAAAGGGCATGAGCCCCTTGGAAGTCTGGTGCAATGAAAGCCAGGAGCGCTATGTGATCGCGATCGCGCCCGAAAAGCTCGCGACCTTTGACGCCTTCTGTAAGCGCGAGCGCTGCCCCTATGCGGTTCTCGGGCGCATCAGCGAAGACAATGAATTGATCGTCGAAGGACGCGAAGGCGAAGAGCGTGCGGTCGACATGCCGATGGACGTGCTTCTCGGCAAGCCCCCGCGCATGCATCGCGACGTGAAGACGGTGAAGGCGCAGTTCGCGCCCTTCAACCCCGGCACGCTCACGATGCCCGAAGCGCTGAAGGCCGTCTTGAAGCATCCCACGGTGGCGAACAAGTCCTTCCTCATTTCGATCGGCGACCGCTCGGTGGGCGGTTTGATTTCTCGCGACCAGTACGTCGGTCCCTGGCAGGTGCCGGTCGCCGACTGCGCCGTGACGAACGTGAACTTCACGGGCTTCAAGGGCGAGGCGATGGCGATGGGCGAGCGCACGCCGGTGGCGGTGCTCGACTCCGCGGCCGCAAGCCGCATGGCGGTTGCGGAAGCCGTGACGAACATCACGGCGGCGGACATTGATCCGGCGCTCGTGAAGCTCTCCGCGAACTGGATGGCGGCCTGCGGCGCTGCGGGCGAAGACGTGCGTCTTTATGAAGCCGTGAAGGCGGCGAGCGTCTACTGCCAGGCGGCGGGACTCGCGATTCCGGTCGGCAAGGACTCCTGCTCCATGAAGACCGCATGGACGGACGGCGAGGAAAAGAAGACTGTGACGAGCCCGGTGTCCTTGATCGTCTCCGCGGCGGCGCCCGTGACGGACGTGCGCCTGACGCTCACGCCCGAAATGCGCACCGACAAGGACAGCGTCGTGGCGCTCTTTGACTTGGCGGGCGGCAAAGCCCGCATGGGCGGCTCCATCCTCGCGCAGGCGGCGCAGAGCTTCGGCGACGAAGCGCCGGACGCCCCCGCGGCGGAAAAGCTTCTTCGCTTTGTGAAGGTGGTGCGCAAGCTCACCCTCGCGGGCTGCATCAAGGCTTACCACGACAAGAGCGACGGCGGCCTGGCGACGACTCTCTGCGAAATGATGTTCGCCACGCATCGCGGCCTCACGGTGAACCTCGATCCCCTGATCGACGGCGCCAAGGATTCGCTTGCGGTGATGACGACGCTCTTTAATGAAGAAATCGGCGCCGTGGTGCAGATTCCTCGCGACCGGCTCGCGGACGCCGAAGCGCAGATCACGGCCGCAGGGCTCGCCGATGACTTCCATGTGATCGGCGCCTTGAACAACGACGACGCCTTCGTCGTGAACGCGGGCGGCACGAACTTCATCGACGAGAAGCGCACGGCGCTGATGCGCGTCTGGAGCGAGGTGAGCCACGAAATCGCTCGCCGCCGCGACAACCCGGCGTGCGCCGACAGCGAATTCGAAGTGACCTGCTCGGATCACAAGGGCCTCTATGTGAAGACGACCTTTGACAGTGAAGAGCATCCCGCCGGGCCCTACATCCACTCGGGCGACGTGAAGCCGCGTCTCGCGGTCCTGCGCGAGCAGGGCGTCAACTCCCAGATGGAAATGGCCGCGGCCTTCACGCGCGCGGGCTTTGAGGTGTGGGACGTCCACATGACGGACCTTCTCACGGGCCGCGTGACGCTGGCGGGCTTCAAGGGCCTTGCGGCCGCAGGCGGCTTCTCCTACGGCGACGTGCTGGGCGCGGGCGGCGGCTGGGCGAAGACGATTCTCTTCAATGAGAAGCTTTCCGAAATGTTCGGCGAATTCTTCGCGCGGCCTGACACCTTCTCCCTGGGCGTCTGCAACGGCTGCCAGATGCTTTCTCGCCTGAAGAGCCTCATCCCGGGCGCCGAAGCGTGGCCGAAGTTCGTCCGGAACCGCTCCGAGCAGTTCGAGGCGCGCCTCGTGCAGGTGAAGATTGAAGCCTCGCCCTCCATCTTCTTTGCGGGGATGGCCGGCAGCTCCATGCCGATCGTGAACTCCCACGGCGAAGGCCGCGTCGAGTGGTACCAGCCCGAAGACGCTCAGAAGGCGCTCATCGCCGCCCGCTACGTGGACGGCAACGGAAACCCCACCGAGGTCTATCCGCTCAATCCCAACGGGTCGGTCGCCGGCGTCACGAGTCTCACCACCACGGACGGCCGCGCCACGATCATCATGCCGCACCCCGAGCGCACGCACCGCTCCGTGCAGATGTCGTGGCATCCGCGCACGATGGGCGAGCTCTCGCCCTGGATGCGGATGTTTGAAAACGCCCGCGTCTGGGTTGGCTAATCCGCTGATCTAACGAAAAACCTCCGATCGAGTGACGAGCTCTTTCGGAGGTTTCTTTTTAATTGCGGAGAGTTTTTCTAACACCTAATCTATCAGAAATCGAGGGTTTTCTAACAAATCCATCACTCGAAAGTGATGGAATAGCTGGCGCAGAGGGAAAGGGGCGATGGACGAAAAAAATCCCAACCGGATGCTGGTTCCGGCTGGGATTCGAATTGTCGGAAGGCAAACAAGAAAACCTTCCGACAGGAGACCTTAACTAATCGTGGATTGATTAGAAGCGGTGAACGATGCCCATGCTGACTTCGCAGCCGCTCGGCTTCACGTTCTTTTCGCCAGTCTTCTCAAGCTTTTCCTGAGAGTAGCCGGCCATCGCGTAGAGCGCGGTGCGCTTGGAGAGGCTGTAGTCGTAAGCCGCAGCCACCGTCCAGCGGGTGAAGTCAACCGCCTTCGTGTTGCTCATGTCGCGGTAGTTGACAGCGAACTTGGCCGTGCCGCCGAGCACCGGGTAGTGCACGCCGAGGCTGGCGCCCCAGCCGTCAACAAAGCCGTAGTTGCCAGCGAAGGACTTCTGGATGCCGGTCGAGGCAACACCGCCGCGAGCGAGGACGTTCAGGTACTGGTTTTCAAAGTACTGGCCGAAGGCGATCACCTTGAAGCCGTTGTCGAAGGTGTAGTTGCCGCCGAGGGTGTAGGTGTAGCCGTCCTTGACGTTTTCGGCGTCAGAATAGCCCTTGAGCGTTTCCAAGGTGCCCCAGTTCGTCGTGTCCGCCACGAACACCGCTTCGAGGCCGGCGTTCTGATAGCGCAGAGCGACCGACGCGTAGCGGTCGGTGGAAGCTTTGCCTTCCACGCTCTTCGCGTCAGAAGCGGCGACGCTGTCGTTCTGGAAGGAGTACATGGCGTAGCCGGTGAAGCCGGCGAACGTCGGGGTCTTGTAGGAAATGGCGTTGTCAACGCGCGTCCACATGGAGGCGGTGGCGTAGCCAGAGCCCATGGCGGAGGTGTAGTTGGCAAGGAGCGGATCGATCGCGCGGAAGAGGCCGTTGGCGCCCAGCACGCTGCCGAAGATGTTCAGGCGGCCGAAGGAGAGAGCGCCAAAGTCGCCGGACAGCGTGATGTTGGCTTCACGGCCGAAGAGGCGGCCCTTCTGCTTGGTGTCGAGCTTGCCCGTGTCGGATTCAAAGCCAGATTCGAGCACGAAGCCGAGCTTCAAGCCGTTGCCGAGGTCTTCCGACCCCTTGATGCCCCAGCGGGAGCCGAATTCCTGGCCGTTTTCCATGGAGAACTTGTTCGTGTTCTTCACGCCGTTCACGTCGGAATTCGTGTGAACATAGGACAGGCCGGTGTTGATGAGGCCGTAGACCTGAACGTCAGCGGCGAAAGCGGAGCCGGCGAGGAAGGCAGAAGCCACGCCGCAGGCGATAAGAGTCTTTTTCATTTGATGATTCTCTTTTGTTTTGCAGGACCGTCGGGGTGTGACAGTCCATAAATATTCGAAAGGCGGCCGCCTTTTTTAGGCAAGCCGCCCTTCATTGTGCCAAATTACTTGGCGCTCTTCATCTGTTCGATGGCAGAGCGAGCCGCCGTACGACCGAAGATCGTGCAGTCAGCCACAGCCACGGTGCCGAGACGAACCATGCCGTGCACGCCGCCCGTCACTTCGCCAGCCGCGTAGAGGCCCTTGATCACATTGCCGCGGGCGTCGATCACCTGGGCCTTGTTGTTGATCTCAAGGCCGCCCATGCAGTGGTGGACGCGCGGCCACAGACGGCAGACGTAGAAGGGGCCGTTTTCGTTCACGACGGCGTCCTTGAACATCATGCAGTTGAAGTCCGGATCCTTCTGATTCTTGATGTAGCTGTTGAACTTGTCGTTCTCAGCCTTCAGAGCGTCATAGGGGATCTTGTAGTAGTCGGCGATTTCCTTCAGGGTGTTGAACTTGCGGATCGTGCCGCGTTCCTGCACCTTCTTGAACATCTCGGGGGTCATGTTATGGTTCACGACCTTGTTCATGATGTTCTGTTCGCAGGAGTAGATCAGCACCGGGTGGCCGATCGCGACGATGGCGTCAGCGCGGACCTTGCGGTTGCCGGTTTCCATGATGAAGCGCTTGCCGGTGGCGGGATCGATCATCGGGCCGTAGCCGACGGTGGATTCCACGAAGAGCGGCGCAAGACCAAAGCCCTTTTCGTCGGGGCTCGTCCACGGTCCCAGCTGAATCCAGTCCATGTGCACGGTGTTCGCGCCGATCATCTGGGCGTCCTGAATGATTTCGCCCGTGGCGCCCGGATGGTTCGTGGAGGTGAAGTCAGCGGTGAGGCGCGGATCGTGGTCCATGCGCATCTTCACGTTCTGAGCGAAGCCGCCGGAGGCGAGCAGCACGCCGTAGCGGGCGCGGATGTAGTCCACGCGGCCGGACTTCTCGTTGCCGAAGCGATAGTTCTTGCGGGCCTTGACGCCGATCACCGCACCGTTCTTGTCCACGATGAGGTCGTCGATCATGGTGCGCAGTTCAACGGGGATCTTGTATTCCTGGCACTTCTTTAACATCGGGTTGATGAAGCCCGCGCCCGTGTTCTCCACCACCGCGTGGCTGCGGGGAACGGAGTGGCCGCCGTGGAAGGTCACGGCCTTGAACTTCACGCCCACGTGGTCGCGCAGCCATTCGTAGTTGGCGACGGATTCGTCAGCGATGTGACGGGCGAGGTCGGGGTGGGCGATGCCGCCGCCCGCCTTGCAGATGTCCTTGAAGAGAAGGTCGGCGCTGTCCTTGATGCCGGCTTTGGCCTGCATGTCGGTGCCCGCGGCGGCGATGGCGCCGCCGTTGATGATGGAGTTGCCGCCGGCGGTGGGCATCTTGTCCACGACGAGGACGTTCTTCATGCCGTTCTCATGAGCTTCCAGCGCGGCGGCGAGGCCGGCAAAGCCCGTGCCGATGATGAGGAAGTCAACCGTGCGGTTCCACTTCGCGGGAGCGGGAACAGCCGCATTGGCAGCGGTGGCGGCAGCGCCGATGGTGAAGGCGCCGGCAGCGCCCAGAAGGCTGCGACGGGAAATATCGATCATGGAATTTTCTCCTTCTCTCTGTCGATTTGTTTTTGTTGAAAGCGAGGAATGGACTTCGCGTCGTGAAGCGGAATGCCTCGAACGGCGGAAGCCTTCTCCTTCTTTTTTCGTACATCAGAATACTTTTCCTCCTCCAAAAGGAGTACCCGCAGAGTAGAGGAGTCTCATTAAGGGTTTCGATGGGGGATATATCCTCCAAGGTATGACTTAACACTAGGGGATACCCCGTACGACTAAAGGAGGATTCGCAAAAACGGTAGAATCGGAAGATCACTAAGTAAAAACACTGAGTCGAATCCCGCTCGGTGGTAGGGAACTTTTGAACCATGTCGGAAGAGTCGATGAGTTTTGTTGGCGCCGCGGCGCTGTTGTTTTTCTGCGTCCTGGTGCTGCATTCGCTCTGGCAAACGGCGCGCAAGCATCCAGCGGCGTTGCCGGGAAAACCCTCTGGCGTCAAGGGCGGACTCTTTCTCGTCGTGGCCTTTCTCTTTGCTGTAGCGGTGGTGGACGGCGGGAGCGCTGCGAACATCCTTCTTTTCATCAGCGAGCGCACCCCGGGGGGATTGCCGGCGGAGACGATTCTTCGCTACGGCACGCCCGGCATCGCGGGGAGCGTTCTGTGTCTCGCGGCCATTCACCGGCTGGTGACGGGGCGCGACAAAAAGGCGCTTTGCTACGCCGTCCTTCTCATGTGGGCGGCGGGGCCGTTAAATGAGATGCTCGCCTGGTGGAGCCAGAAGGGAACGGCGGAGGCGATGCCTCTCGCTCTCATCGGGGGCGGCGTTGCGGTTTCGACTGTCTACCTCTTTCTCGCGCCCCGCGCTCGCAACACCTACGGCCTGCGCTGAAATTTTCGCTGACAATTCCTAAGCGGTCTGTCTAGGGCGCCGCGGCGAGCCTCTCGGTAGGATTCGCCGCGAATTTTTTCTGGGGGCGCGGCCTCCGGATGCAATACAAGTGCAGAACTTGCCCGTCACAAGAAGAAGGAGCGCATGAGAAAGCGCTCGCAGGGCTGGTTCTTTGACGAGGTGAGTGATCATGCTTTTTTCCAAAACCGCAGCCGACGGCACGGACCGCGTGCGCGTCAAAATTTGCGGCCTCACGCGAGAAGACGACGTCGTCGCCGTGACGGATGCGGGAGCGGACGCCGTGGGCTTTGTGTGCTACCCCGGCAGCACCCGCTTTGTGCCGCCCACGCGGCTCATGAGTCTCGCGTGCCTGGTGCCCGAGAGCGTCACGAAGGTGCTCGTTTTCGTGAATCCCACGGCCGAAGAAGTGCGCGAATACCTGAGCTTCTTTCCGGACGCGACGCTGCAGTTTCACGGCAACGAGTCCCGCGCCTTCTGCGACCAGTTCCATGCCCCCTACCTGAAGTCTGTTCACTTTGACCGTCCGGAGCGCTTGATCGAAGGCCAGGCGAACTACCCGTGGGCGGCGGGGCTTTTGGCCGACGCCAAGAGCGAAATCTGGAGCGGCGCCGGCATCAACGCCGAGGAAGCGGCGCGCATTCGCCAGAAGATCACGAAGCCTCTGCTCGTTGCGGGGGGCTTGAAGGAAAACAACGTCATTCAGGCGATCAAGCTTTTGAAGCCCTGGGCGGTGGATGTGCTGGCGGGGGTCGAAGCCGCGCGCGGCATCAAGGATCCCGCGAAGGTGAACGCCTTCATGCAGGCCGTGCGCCGCGCTTCTGAGCAGAGCTGAGGCCGGCCATGACGACCACGACGAAGGAAGACGCGGCGAGGACGCCGCGAGAGATCCTGCGCGACCGCCGCTGCACCGACGAGGAGCTCTTGAGCGTGTCGCCCGAAGAGCTCGCGGACTACGTGGTGTCGCACATCACGCCGCTCACGTCAAACGACGCGATGACGGCGGCGTTGAAGCGCTGTCGTGAAGCGGCCGCCCGGCGGGCGGCGCGCTGAGGCGCTCAAAGCCGTTGTGAGAGACGATCGAGCGAGGTTCGGTTCCGAGGACTGAGCCGCCGCCCAAAGAAAAACCGCCGCTTCCTTCACGGGAAGACCGGCGGTTTTTCGTGTTGGCGCGGCGGACTACGCCGCAGGGAAGAGCCAGAGCTGCAGCGCAAAGACGGCGAAGATCACCGCTTCGCTCACGATGCAGGGCACCAGTGTCTTGAAGAAGTCGCTCTTGAAGTAGTTGAGCGTGATCACGAGGCACATGTGGGTGGGCGTCACCATCTGGCCGCCCACGCCGCAGACGAGGGCGATCGCGATGTAGTCCAAGTTCCCCGCCGGCGCAAGCGCCGCCACGATCGGCATCACGATGGCGACGTGGCCCTGCGACATGCCGGTGAGAATGCCCACGATCAGGGACAGAATGCCGATGATCCATTCCACGGGCAGGGGCGCCTGCGTGATGGTGGCGACGATCTGGTCCATGAGCCCGGTGCCCGTGAGAAGCTCGATGAAGAGGAAGATGCAGAAGACGTCGCGAAAGAGCTTCCACTCCAGAGCGCCGACGAAGACTTCCTTCAGGGTGACGGAGCGGTGGCAGAGCTTCAGAAGCGCCCACGCGAAGACCGCGGTGATGCCCATCGATTCGCCGGCGGAGAGCCCCACGATCAGCATCAGGGCGAGCATGAAGAGGATGGGCGCGAAGCAGAGGATGAAGTCCGCGCGCTCCTTCTTCAATTCGTCCGAGGAGACTTCGGGCTTTTTGGCGGGCTTCATCTTGACGCCCGCAAGAATTGTGAACCACCCCACGACAAAGGCAAGCACCGAGAGCCACATCACGTGCAGGATCACGTCGCCCACGGGGTTGTTCGTGATGGCGCAGGCGAGGATCATGCCCGGGACGATGGGGCTGGAGAATTCAAAAATGTGACGGAACCAGAAGTTGGCGGCGGCAAGCGTCTCGGGCTTCAGGTCTTCGCCTTCGGCGAGCTTCTCAACGATCGGCGCGGAGAACCGGGCGCCGCCGATGCTGGGGAGGAGCCCCAGAAACGCCGGCATCACCGCGAGCGCAATCTTCTTGTTGGGCGTGAGCTGCTGCAGGTACTGCACCATGCCCGCAAGGCATCCGCTCTTTCGCAGCTCGATTTCCAGACACACCACGAAGTAGAGGGCGCCCACGAGGTCCCAGGTGCGCGAGCGCAGGAGCATCGTCTTGGCGGAGTCAAACAAGAGGTGCAGATCGGGCTTTTCAACCGCCCACAGCGCCAGGCCGCAGATGAGAATCGCGGGCCCCAGGGGCACCTTGAAGCGGAGCATCACGATGAGCCCGGCGATGGTGCACGCCAGAAGAAGGAAGACAAACATGGCAAATCCAAATTGGCTCAGGCCGCCGGCCTGCGAGACCGCGGATTTTACGCGCCGAGCTTCGCGGACGGCTTGAGAGAAAACGCCTGAGGTCAAACAAAAAGGGAGCGTCCGCGAGGCGCTCCCTGAAGAAGAACGGGCCGGTGTCAGCTCGCAAAGGCCTTCGTCGGCACCCCGGAGGCGTTCACGGTGTCCCGCAGGAATTCGGGCGGGAGGACGGCCGCCGTTTTGATGTTGACAGGATCGCAGGCGATGGTGCGAGGCGGCGTGAACATGCCGTCCACGTCGGCGGGATTGAGAAACGCCATGAGTTCGGCGGGCACTTCGCGGATGTCGTCGCGGGCGAAGGTTTCCGTGAAGACGCCGCCCTTGGCGGTGCCCGCAAAGAGTCCTTCCGGCACCGACGTGACGCGGGTGTCCGCAAAGGTGCGCGTGAAGTTCGCCGCCAAGGGCGTCTCGCCGAAAAGCTCCTCCGGGACGGCCGCGAGGGGCGTTTCAAAGAAGCATTCCGAAAAGTCGGTGACAAGCGGCGTGCAGTTGAATTGTTGCCCGCTCACCGCGGTGAGCCCTGATCGCGCAAAGGTCCCGGCGAAGGATTCGACGAGAATCGTGGGGAAAAAGAGCGCTTCGGGAATGGACGTGAGTTTTTTCGCGCCCGCAAAAAAGCGCGCAAAGCTCGTGCGGTGCGTGTTCCGCACGAAGGCCGAGGCAAAGACCGACGTGAGGTTCGCGAGTTCCGACCCTGGCGCGAGCCAGAAGGCGTCAGAACTGGGTTCGCCCGTCGCGGCGTCAGCGATCGTGGGAATGATGCCGGCGATCGCTGCGGTGGACTGGGGAAGCGTCACGGCTTCCGCGGGCCACAGGCCGCCCGCGTCCACGATGAGCCGATGCGCGCCCGGCGCGAGGTCCCAGGCGAATTCAAGCGCGGCGCTTTCGGCCCAGTGTTTGAGGACGGTCTGGCCGTCCATCGTGACGGCGATGGTTTCAAAGGCGGGAGCGAGCGTCGAGAGCGGCGCAAAATGCAGGGTTTCGCGGCGGCGCTTTGTGACGTCGAGCGTGAGGCGCAGCGAAACGGGTGTCGCGGAGTGAAAGGGCGTCATAGTTCCTCCGAGGTCGCGGCGGCAGGCGGAGCTGGAACAAAGTAGTCGCGCTCGGTGCGGCGGGGGCGGCGCGCGTAGCTTTCGGGGAGCTTCGCGAGCTTCTTGCAGAACGCAAAGGCGCCGTCGGCGCTTGCCTTGGCGTTCACGAAGGCAAAAAGCGAGTCGGGCGCGACCGTGAGCGCCGTGCAGCCCGCGAAGGCTTCGTCAAGGTTGGTGACGCCGGGGCCGATTGCGTCAAAGAGGTCCGCAGGCACGCGCACGAGTTCGCGGGCGTCCGCCGCCCAGCCGCAGAAATTGCCCTTTTCCGTGACGTTGCGCGGGAAGAAGGCGGGCAGGGGCGAGTCGATCTCCGTCACGAAGCGTCCGAGGCGGAAGGGCCGCACGGGTTCGTTCGGGGTGGAAAAGAGCGTCACGCGATAGACGCCTTCGTCGGCGTAGTCGTGCGTGACGGCGGAGACGTCGTTCCAGGCCACGGACTCCGTGGCGCCGTCGCCCCAGTCAATGAAGAAGTCGCCGGCTTCCGCAAAGTCCGCCGGATAAAAGAGCACGATCGGCGCGCCTTGGGAGGCGGTCGACGCATGCCAGAAGAACGTGAAGGCCGCATCGTTTGCGGTTGCCGCTGGCCGCACGCAGCCCAGGTCCGCGCGCAGCTCGCGCGGGAAAGCGGCGAAAAGGGGCAGCGGCGCGCCAGCAAAGAGCCCCTCGGCGCAGGGCGGCACGGGCGCCGGCGCAAAGGGATCGGCGACGGCGGCAAGCTGCGAGCAGTCCGCAAAGGCTTTTTCCACCGCCGTGCGCTCGTGCACATTTTTCAAAAGCCCCGCGGGCACGGCTTCAAGCTTTGAGCCTGCAAAAAGCCGGCGGGCGGAGTCGATGCGCTTTATGGGAGCCAAGAGGTCGGGCGAGACGCTGGTGATCTGCGAGCCCGCGAAGGCGTCGTCAAAGAAGGCGAGATGCGGGTTGTTGGCGAAGAGGTCGGCCGGAATCGAGGCGAGCGACGAAAAAACGGGGGCAGGCGCTGGAAGGTCGCCTTCAGCGGTCTCGCGGTCTGCAGCTGTTTCTTCAGAAACATCGTCCTCGGCCGGTGCTTCAGGCGCCGGGGGCGGCACGAGCGGCGGCAGGGTGTCCGCA
>CAVJUB010000075.1:0-11382 GCA_963652545.1 Hallella faecis
GATGCGTACCTGAAGACGCTGAAGAAGTAATTTTGAAAAGCTGACTGACGCCGGACGCCTCGGCTCCTCATCGGGGCGTCCGCTTCGAATCCCTAGGTTTTCGGATCGGGGGATTTTTTTCGCTCGGCCCGCAGGGAAGCGGGAGCGGCGCGGCGGATGGCCCGGCATGGAGGCAAAAGAAAACGGGCAAGGCTCCCAAGAACCTGCCCGTGCTGCGGCGACGAGAAAATCGCCGGATCGCTTAGATCTTCATGGATTCCAGCGAGTGGCCCGCCGCGATGGCGTCGGCGATCGCCTTGGGCTGGCGGCCGCGGCCCGTCCACGTGACGCCGTCCGGCGTGCGGTACTTGGGCGGCACGACGCGCTTGGGCTTTTCTGCCGCGGGAGCGCTCTCAGCGGGAGCGATGCCGAGTTCGTCAGCCGTGAAGTGGAAGCAGTCCACGAGTTCTTTCACCGTCTGCAGGGCGTCGGCGCGGAAACCCTGCTTCTTTTCTGCGTATTCACGTTCCTGAGAGAGCAAGGCTTCAAAGCCGGTAAAGTCAAACCCCATTTTTATTCCTTTTAAACTGGCCGGGAGGATTCCCGAGGCGGGATTATACGGAATTAAAACACGCTTGAGCAAAAGAGGAGTGAAAAAGAGATTAAAAGGCAGGCTGGAAGAAAACGATTTCGAGTGATGATGGAGTTTTTTACCGGTGAAAAACAGCCTCCAGAGAAATCGGATTTCAGCTGGAGGCGAGGAGAATGTTTTCTGAATCGAGTTACTCGTTGACTTCGTAGGCTCGAAGTTCCAATCCGACGAAAACAGCCAATACTTGCTGGAGTCGTGGAATGTGTTGAATATTGGCGCCCTTCATGCAGCGCTCCGCTTGAAGCCGGGCTTCGTTGAGCGACTGGGCGACGGCTTCCTGCGTGCCGGAATGTTTGGGCAGATATTTCAATTCAAAGAGATAAGACGGACCGCCGGTTTGAGAATGCAGCAGCAAATCGACGAATCCTGTTTCTTCGCCGCGGACTTCCAGTTCAGCGGCGTAATCGTAGCCAGCGGCGAGATTGGCGGCGAGCAGCAGACTGGATTGGAAATCGCCTTCCTGCAGATGAAGGCTTTTCTGTTTGCCATAGCCGCGAGCCAGAATGCTGACGACGCATTCAACGAGCGGCCGGGCGTCGCCGGCATTGAGCGATTGAAATGCGCCGGAAAAATCGGAAAATGCCGTCATGTTCCAATGATTGAAATGACGAATGCACCGAAAGTGAACGTCGAAGAACTGCTGCGCCATCACCCGGTTGGGAACGACCAGTTCTTTTTTGGCGCCGGCGCCGTAGGTGAGGTAGCCCAGGTAAAAGAGCGCGGACAACAGGCCTTTTTTGGTGAGACATCCGTCCTTTTGCAGGTTGAGCAATTCGGGCAGCGTGCCGAAGGGAATCGCCTCGCGGCGCATGGCTTGCGACACGATTTCCTTCACGTCTTGAGGAGCGCCGAGCCGCAGGATGCCTTCAATTTTGGAAAGATCGGCGGCGACGGACGGGTCGAGCAGCTGATCCGGCTCTTCGTTGAAGTGGCGGATGTAGTCCAGATAGTAGAGGCACATGGAGGCATGGAAGACGGACTCGCGGCTCGCGGGCGAGAAGCGATAGCCGTTGTAGAGCGCCTTCATGCGGTCCATGACGTCGTCGAGCGACCTGCCGTAGGTCGCAAGGTCGATGAGCTGCGGAACCAGGCTTCGAAGCTCGGCGTCCGTGAACCCGAACATCGCGGCTTCCTCCGGAAAGGACGAAATGTTCTTGGCGATGGAAAAGCCGGAGGTCATGGAGTCAAGCGCAATGGAGGTCACGCCGGTGACGAAGATTCGGGCGATGACGTCGCTCACGGAGGAGCTTCGCTTGAGCTGGGTGTAAAAGCCTTTGAGAAAGCCGTCCTTGGACGTGATGTCGCGAAAGACCTGCGGACTCGCGGAAAGAAGCGCATTGGCGAATTGGTCGTACTCATCAATGATGATGTAAAGCCGGCGCTGGGTCGTTGGACGAATGAAGTCGAAGAACGTCAGCAGCATGTCCGCAGGAATTGGGATGGTCTCCAATTGCTCAAGCAGCTGCTGGTGTCCGGCGATGGGATAGCGCAGGAAGAATTCCTTCAGGCGGCTCAAGACGCATCGGCTGAAGCTGCCCATCAAGTCGGCGTCGGTGTCGATGGCGGAGAAGTCAAGCGACAGGACATAAAACTGACTGGCCAGCGGCGTTTTGTGCGCGCCGATGTAAGTGCCGCTGAAGTTCTGTTCAAAATTGGCGGCTTCAGCCTTGTCGTAGTAGGCGCGCAGCGTTTCAGTGAAAAGCGTTTTTCCAAAACGGCGCGGGCGCACGATGAAAGTCGTGGCTGAGCCGCAGTTTTCCAACGTTTCAATGAATTGCGTTTTGTCTACATAGGCGAAATTTGAATTTCTCAAGTCGGTGTAGACCGAGCAGCCATACGGCGCGGCTTTGAGAGAAACGGAGGATGTCATGGCGAATGGTCCGGTTCAGTCGATTTCCTGCGTCTCAAGCTTGAGTCCGACAAAGGGCGCCGCAAGGCGCGTCCGTTTTGAAAGAGGCGTCACGTTGACGGCCTTTTTGCAGCGGCTTTGAGCGGTGGAGCCGCGGACATGACGAAAGCCGAAAAACAAGGTCTGGCGGCGAAAGAGCGCCTGGAAGTTATCATTATAATGATAGCGCTGATAAAATCATATATGAAATTAGTTGAAAAACAAAAAGAATTGTTGTGCGCAAAACGCCCGTCCCGCGGGGCGCCGGCCGTGTCCGTGCTTCGCGCCGCCAGCAGAGCTGCTCCCGACAAACGCTATGGCGCCCAAGAGGAACTGTAAATCTAGCGGCGCGGCCGGCGTTCTGCACAGCCCGCGTGCGGCTTCTTGCGGAGCGCCGCCCGCGGATTAGTATCATGCAGACTCGCGGCCAAGGGATCGATTGTCAGCAAAATCCCTTCCGCTCACTTCAAAAATTGACTGAATATCATGGCGCTTCAGCCTGGTCTGAGGCGCCTCGCGGCCTTCGGGCGCTGCCGAGATGAAAGCGCCGGGCCGTTGAAACTCAAGGTGTTGGAAGTCTTCCGCCGCTGCGGCAGACTTGTTGTTATTGGGAGAAAAACATGCCGAACATCCCTGGCGTAGGGCAGAACAATCCTCAGGTTCAGCAGAATCTGCCGGTGGAGAACGTCAATCAGCCGCAGCGCGCCGGCGGGCTTTCCCGCGGGGCTCGCGTCGCTCTCGGCTTTGCCACGATCGGCCTTTCGGAGATCGTCATCCGGTGCCGGCGCTCCGCCGAGCCCGCCCCCGCGCGCAACCTCAATCAGCAGCTTCCCGCCATCGCCCCGGCGGAGAAGCGCGCCAACGCGGATCTGGCGCGCCTCGTTCAGAACCATGACCTTCCCGGCGGATTCAAGAAGGTGACGAAGCGCGCCTCCGCCGAGCTTCGGCGCACGCTGCCCATTGAGCGTCTCAGTGACGGCGCTCGCGCCAGGATCGTTCAGGCGATCCGAAGCGCCGAAGTCAAGGTGACGCCGGAAATCCTGGCTTCGATGATGAAGGAAGCGGTCCTGTCAGACTATCTGCACCATGAGGTGATCTCGGACCTCGTGAGCAGCGCCGCTCGGGCGATGCGCTTGGATCCGGATCTCGCGACGCCGCTCGCCGGTCGGCTCGCCAACAAGAGCAGCGAAGTGAAGGCGCTGGCGCAGAACATCAACTTCAACGATCCGCAGCAATTGCAGGACTTCAAGGCGCGCGTCGCGCCGCTGGTGAACGAGCAGGTCGCCGTCGCCCTTTCGGTTTCGGGCACGATCAAGCAGATTCAGGCGCAGGCCCGCGCGGCGCTTTTGGAAGCGACGGGGCTCGAAGACAACGACAACTTCGAAAAGAGCGTCCAGGTGTTTCTCAAGAAGCTGGGAAAGAAGCTCGCCGCGGTGGAGTCCGGCGCGGCGCCCGATCCCGAACGGGGCGTTCGCACCCTGGGGCAGCTGCCGGACATCGCCCAGCAGCTTGAGACGCAGGGAACGGCGCTCATCAATGACAAGCTCGCCATCATCGATCTCATTCGTCAGAGCGATTTCTCGGACGCCGTGAAGAAGGAGTGGGCCGAACAGGCGCTCTTTGGCGGCGCCTTCATCAACCAGTCGGCCGCCCGCAACGCGCTTGCCGCCGCCGGCGACATCGCCCGCGGGCCCGAAGCCCGGAGGCTTTTGGAAACGCTGCGCGCCGAACCCATTGACAAAGCGGCCTTGAAGGCCGCCATGGTCGATCTTCTCGTTCAAGCGAAGCGAAATCTTGCCGCCCGCACGACCTCGGCGGCCGACCGCCTGAAGTATGACGGCGACGTCATGCGTCATGTGGGCGTTTTCTTCTTCGGTGCAGTGCTCGACAAGAGCGAGGAGATGCGCACGCTCTTCAACGACAACTGCGACTTCCTCGCCGAGGTCCAGGCCGAGCTCGCCTTAAGTGAGAACAATGAGGAGTACAGCGTCGGCCAGTCGGTCTTTGAGACCGTGCACAGCAAGGACATCGGCGCGCTCTTTCGCTACAACAAGGAGCGGCGCGAGGCCGCCGAGCGGCGCACGGACCTTCTTGAGGCGCTTCGGCAGCCCGCGGACGCCCCGGTGGCGAATGCGAAAATCTCCAATGAGTTCGTCGGCTATGCCGGCGGTCGCCGCGTTCTTGTGGAGCGCTTCGGACCGGCCATTCTTCCCGGCGTGGATCCCGCAGGCCGCGAGGTCACGCTCGCGTTCGAGAGCGAGAACGAAGCGGGCTTTCGCGAGGTGCTCGAGCAGTACGCCCGCGACCACGAGACCGTGAGCTACGGCGCCTTGAGCCGCCTCTATCAGTCGTTTGTTCTCGAAAACTACGTCACCGGCCTTCTTGAAAAGATGGCGCGTCCGATCGCAGAGCACATGAACGCGCCCTTCGCGCCCAATGTGCGCGCGCTTTATCGCAATCCGGACGTGACGGCGCAGTTTGAAGCCGCGAAGTCCCTCGAGGAAATTCGCCGCGTGGCCGCGAGGTTCGATGGCCGGATCCGCGCTTTGGTGAGCGCCGAAAAGACGCTCGTGGAAAAGTCCGCCGCGCATTACGACGCCTTCGTCGCGCATCTTTCCGAGCGAAGCGGCCTCTCGGAAGCGGAGGTGAAGGCCGGGCTGCCGCTGGAGCGATTCGCGCACGAGCTGTGCCGCCCCTTCTACGCAGGCGAGGACGGTCCGGAGCATTCGCTCGAATTCGCCCGCGCCGCCGAAGCGTCGCCCGCCAGGATGGGCGAATGGCTCGCGGCGCTCACGACGGCCTACGACGCGCGCTTCGCGGAGATCGAGGCCGCCGACGTTCCGATGGCGGTGAAGATCAGCTGGCGCAAGGACGCCGTCCTCACGCAGGCGTTCAGCGAGCCGGGGCGCGCCGCGATTCTCGCTGAGACGGCGAAGGCCGTTGATGTTACGCCGCTCGTCACCGCGCTCGGCGAAGCCCGCGACCTCGCGACGGACGAGCTGGCCGGCATCTTCCGTCTGGAGATGCGCCACATCAGCGACGAGCTCATGAGCCGCGTCGACCTGAAGAAGACGTCGCCCGAAGCGCTTCACGACTTGAGAAAGTCGCTCGTCGCGCTGCTTTTCCACCGCGAGGGCCGCCTGCAGCATTTCTTCGCCCCCGGGCCCGACCGCCTGAAGATCGAGTGGGCGGCCCGTGCGCTGGACGAAAGCGAAGTGAGCGAGCGGATCAACGACGAGCTCGCGGGCGTCGCCCCCGAGGAAGCGGAGTCCCTCAAGGCGTCGGAGCTCGCCAATGCGCGCGAGTGCAGCGTTTTCTTTGAAGGCTCTCAGCCCGGCATGAAGGATTTCGCCGCCACCCTGGCGAAGAAGCGCGAGGAGGCCGCCGCCCGGGAAGTGGAGGCGCACAATCAAGCGATCAGCCGGGCGTTTGACGTGGTGCCGCTCTCCGATGAAATTCAGGCCGTTGTCAATCGCCTGACGGCGGATCTGCGGGCGAAGTTCGGCGAGGGGATCGTGCTCGAAGGCGCGCTCCTTTCCGAGGGCGAGGACTGGAGTGACCGGTCTCTCTTCCTGCGGCAGAAGATCCGCACGAACCCCCGGAAGCTGAATCAGGCGCAGGCGCTGGAGATCATCCGCGAACACTTCATCACGAAGTTCATGGAGAAGCAGGCGCTCCAGCCGATGCTGGACGCAAAGATCGAGGCCGGCCTCTGCACTCGCGAAGCCGCCGAGCGGGTGAAGCCGATCATTCTGGGCTCGGCCTTTTTGAAGAAGCTCGCGGGCGAAGTGACGGGGGGCGATCTGGAGCCTCTGCGCGAAGCGCTGCGCCGCGTCGTGGACGAGGAGCTCAACATCCAGCGCGAAGCGGCGGCGAAGAAGACCGAGCTTTTGAACGGCTTTGTTTCTCAGCTCGCCGAACTCACCGGAAAGACCGTGGACGAGGTGAAGGAGCGTTCGGTCAACCTGAAGGCGTACTTGAGCGAGTCGCTCGATCGCGTGTTTGACGCCGGGGCGCGCCGCAGCCCGGAAACGGGCCTCACGGAAAAGGAGGCGATGGCGGAGGTGGCGGCGCTCATGGAAGAAGAGGCGGCGAAGTGCCTGGACGCGAAGCGCGCCCTGCTCGAGGCCGTTCGCGCGAGCGGCGTGAGCGACGGGCTCAAGGCGAGCTTCACGAACCAGATTCTGGGGAGCGCCGCGGTCTTCAGCGCCGCGGGCTTCAATGAAGCCCTGAAGGCGGGCCGCCTCGTCGCCGCCCGGCCGGAAGTCGGGCAGCTTGCGGCCCTTCTCGCTGAAGGCGGGAATTACAACGCCGACCAGGCTCGCGCGCTTCTCACGCAGATCAGCGCGAGCCTTTATGAGAGCATCGCCGCGGGCCTTTCCGCGAGGGAGGCCGCCCAGCTCGAAGGCGACAATCTCCGGGCGCTTCTCTCGACGGCGCTGGCGGTGATTTATGAGGCGAAGCCCGAGCTCGCCGCCGCCCTCAGCCGCGATTCCGAGCGCGCGGCGAGCCTGCAGCTGCTCCTTCTGGACGCGGCGAACAATTCGCCGGCCGGGGTCTATGCCGGATGCGCCTTCCTCGAGCCCGAGGCCATGGCGGAAACCGTGAAGAAAATCCAGGCCCGCCGGCGCACGCCGGAGGAATGCCAGGCGCTGAGAAAGGCGCTTTCGGGCAGCCTTCCGATGCCGCCGCAGTTCGGGCCGGTTTTCGAGCAGGCGCTCACAAAGCTTCGCGCCCGCTTCGGCGAAGCGGTCATTCCGCTCAATGCGGACCCCGTCAAAATGAGGTATGCAAGCCAGGCGAAGGAAGAAGTGAACCCGCTCCTTGGCAACGCCGCCACAAGCGAGGCGATTGCCGCGGCGTATGAGCGAGGCGTCGCCAAGTCGTACATGTCCGAGAAGATTCAGGATTGGTTCAGCGTCATTCTGGCGGAGCGCGGACTGCCTGAGGACGCCGCGAGCTCGATGTCGCTTCAGATCGTGCGCCGAAGCTCGCGCATTGCCGAACTCATCGAGAGCATTCAGCGTCCCGAGGATGTCGCGGCCAGAGAGGCGGAGATTCGCGGCATTTTGGAAGACTATGTCACGCGCCACCAGGAGATCGAGGCTCGCACCGACGCCTTCATTGCGGAGGCGCATCGCCAGATCGCCGCAGCGGGGCGCCTGGAATTGCCGTACGTGCAGTCGGTGCTCTCCCTGGCGTCACTGAGAGACAAGATCGATGTTCAGCGCCCGGACCTCGTCTGCGATCCGCGCACGGGGCTGCCCGACAAGGCGTCGGAAGACCGGCTGTTCAATGACATTGTTCCCATCCGCAACGAGAAGGTGCGCCTCTGGCGCGAGGCCTTTGAACACATCGACCGCCTGCAGATTTCTGACGAGGTGAAGAAGGCCTGGCGGGAGCTGGCCGCCCTGAGCGGACCGCTGTTCCTCGTCCCCCGGCGAATTGACGGCCTGGTGGACCTGGCTCGAAGCATCCCCGCCAAGGCGCTGGAGGCGGCGCTTGCGGCGAACCCGGCGAAGCCTGCGGCCATTGGCAAGGCGTTTCAAGGCATCATCGAGGTGCTTGATCGCGGCGTGGCGGCCCATGTGTCTCCGGAGGACGGCACGGACCTCATCGGCCCCCTGAGAGCCTCGGTTTCAACGCTCTTCTTTGCCGAGCATCCCCGGCTGGTTCGCCTGTTGACGCAAGAGAAGAGAGACGTCGTCATTTATACGCTGCAGTCCTTGAATGTGGGCGGACTCGGCGGCATGCAGGACACTCAATTCATCAAATCGATGACGGAATTCATGGCGGCGCCTGTTTTGGATTCGTTGATGGAGCGCGTGCGAGGCGATCAAGTGGCGCCGCCCGACTGGACGCTGATCGTCTGACAACAGAGAAACACGCGGCGGCGGAAAGCGGCGCTTGGGCGCTGCGTGACTTTCGCCGTCGCAGCAAAGAAACGGAGTTTATTCATGAAAGCTTCTGAACTTATTCATTGCCTCGGGCCGATGCTCGGGGCGGACCTTCCCGCCAGCGGCGACGGCCCGGTGCAGGTTCTTTTTGACGAAGACGCCGTGGACTTTCAGGCCGCAGACGGACGCCTCTTCGTGATGGCGGACATCGGATCGGCGGAAGGCTGCGAAGCGCTCTACGGGACGCTGCTTCAAGCCAACTGCATGGGCGCTGAAACCCTCGGCTGCACGATCGGCCTGGACGCCGAGCGCCGTGTTCTGACGCTGCATCGGCTGGTGGAAGGCGACTGGACCGAACTGGAGTTCCAGGCGCTGCTCGGGCAGTTCGTGAAGGCGCTTCGCTACTGGAAGGAATGGGCGCTTGCGGGCGGCAGCGTCCATGAGGACGCCGCCGCGCCGGAGGGCGACGCGGCCATGCTGGCGGTCTGACGCGGCGGCATGGGAGAGCCGGTGCCTCCGGCTGACGAAGCGCGGAGGACGCCCGGCGTCAGTTCCGGGCGCCTTCTTCTCAGTGGCGATGGTGTCGTCACGGTGGCGTCCTTCCAAGGAGAGCCGAGACGATGAATGTTTCTAATTTGGAAATATTTTCTTGCTTGTCTTATAACATATTTCGCACACTCAGTCCGTCAGCTTCCTTATAATGGGAAATCTTGACGGCCGGTGTTTTCCTCCTTTGCTTCGTCTTTTTGCCATGTCCGCCTCATCAAAACTCAAATTCACGCCATACGGCAACGCTGACTTTGTTGACATTCGCCAAAGCGATCTGGCCTACGTGGACAAAACCCGGTTCATCGAGGCGCTGGAAAACTGCGGATCGAAGTACCCGTTCATCGTCCGGCCCCGTCGCTTTGGAAAAACGCTCACGACGAGCATGCTGGACGCCTACTACGACGAAGCCGCCGCCGAGCAATTTGAGAGCACTTTCGCCGGTTCGTACATCGGGGCGCACAAGACGCCGCTCGCGAGCAAATTTCGCGTTCTGCATTTTGATTTTTCAGGCATTGCGGACAAAGACCCGCGGCTTCTTGTGGAATCCTTTCAATCCTCGGTGCTCTCTTCCCTCCAGGACTATTTCAATCGATATCCGCATCCGAAGCAGGATCAGATCCTTCAAGGATCATTCGGCAGTCCGGCCATTCTGATAGAGCAATTTTTCAGTCTTTTTTCCGGTGAACTTTCTCGCAAGTTCTATGTCATCATTGATGAATATGACCAGTTCGCCAACGAAGTGCTCTCTCAAGACTTGAATCTATTCAAGGCGATCACTTCCTCAGAAGGCTTTCTGAAAAACTTCTTCGCAAAGCTCAAGGCGGCTGCAAGGAATGTGGTCGGCCGCCTCTTCATCACCGGCGTGACGTCGATTTCGCTCGACTCAATGACTTCGGGATTCAACATCGCGGCCAATTGCACGGCAGACCCGGCTTTTGCGGATCTTTACGGATTCACAAAAGAAGAACTGCGGGAGCTGGCGCCGCAAGTGCTGGATCTGGAGCGAGTGCAGTTCAGTCTTGATGAGCTGGTCGATCGCATGAAGGAGTGGTACAACGGCTATCGCTTCAGCCCCTACTGCGACGCGACCGTGTTCAACCCGACGATGTGTCTGGGCTATCTGCGATCGCTGCAGCGGTTCGGCAAAGAGCCTTCTTCTCTGCTTGACCCCAACCTTGGGCAGGATCTCAGAAAGATCGAAAGCATTCTTCAGCTGGGTGACGCTGATTTCGTCAGAGCAACGGTGGAGCAGGCCTTGCGCCGCGAGCCGATTGCTTTTCCGAATGACTTGCAGACGCTCAACCTCAATCAGCTGGTCCAGCTCGACGACGAAGCCCTGCTTTCGGCCATGTTTTACTTCGGCTTTCTCACCTACGCTCCGGGAGGCGCCGCTCCGGCGCTGGTGATTCCAAACCGTGCCGTCAGCATTCAGTTCTTCGAATACTTCTTGAAGCATGTTCTTCAGGCGAAAGACTGCAAATTCGTCGCCACGGAATTTCTGGCGGCGCTCAAGGCGCTGGTTGCGGGGAACCCGAGGCCGCTCTTTGACGTCACCTGCAAGCGCTTTCAAACCGCAAGCGGCCTGCACGCGCACGCTCATCTGAGGGAGAGCGACTTCCAGACGCTTCTCATTGGCGCCCTCAACTTCACCGACGCCTACGCTGTCACGAGTGAAACGGAAGTTCGAGGCGAGGAGAAAGGCTACATCGACATTCTGGCAACGCCTTCAGAGAGCAGTTGCGCCGAGGCGTCTTATCTCATCGAGGTGAAGTACCTTCCTCAGAAGGAAGCAACGACAGAAGCTCGGGAAAAGGCGCTCTCGCAGGCGCGCAGCCAGATCAGCCGCTATGAGAAAGGCGACAATGTGAAGCGCCTGCCTCAATTGAAGCGCATCGTGGCGCTCTTTGTCGGTCTGAAGCTCGAAACGCTGGAAGTCTTCTGACAGAAATGTCGGCGCAAGCCGGCGGCTTTGGTCGCGGACTCTTTTTCTGAAAGGCGAGCCCTCATCCGGCAAACCGATGGAAGCTTCGCGCCCAGAGGTTTGCCATGGCGCCGCCTGCGACCGCGAGCGTCATGGCGGCGCCTTCAGCGTGCGCAAAGGGGGCGGCGAGGAGCGCGCCTGCGGAGGCGAGCAGCACGGCCGCCAGCGTTCCCGCGTTCATGGCGAGGATCGGCCGGTAAGGCGCAAAAGTGAGAAAGGCGACGCGCCGCTCGACGAGTCCGTCGTACAGGGCCGCGATCCAGAAGAGGCCAGTGACGGTGAGAAGCCGAAGGCCGGAGGCCGTGCGGGCGGCAAAAAGAAGCGCCGCGGCTTCAAAGGCGTCGATGCGTCCGAGAAGCCAGCCTTGAGGCCACAGAAGGTCGATGATCCGCGCGGCCGCGGCGTCTTCCGGCAGGTTCTCCGCAGCGGACAAGAC
>CAVJUB010000076.1:0-11149 GCA_963652545.1 Hallella faecis
AAACTTTGCAAGAGGCGGGCGGCGGCAAGGATTGACGAAAACGGCCCGCCAGCAAAAAGGCGGCTCCCAGTGTTCGGAAAGCCGCCTTTTTGGCGATGAGCTGCGCTACTGCGAGTCCACCGGATCGAAGAGGATCTGCATCCGGCGTGGAATCGGCGAGCCGTCCGTGGGACGGGGGAACGGATTGCAGCGCTTGATGGCGCGCTCGACGGCGCTGTCAAAGGCGGGCCAGCCCGAGCTCTTCACCATCGAGGATTTGTTCACCTCGCCGTTGGGCAGCAGGTTCACTTCAAAGGTGGCGACGTTGCGGCCGCGCTTGGCGTTCGACGGCACGTTGAAGGCAATGTGCGGACGAATGCAGGCGATGACGCGCGCCGTGTAGGCGGCGGTGAGCGATCCCTTGAGGTTCTGGCGCACGGCGTTCTTGTCGCCCTTCGTGGAGCCTACGCGGCCGGTGTCGACCGCCTTGGCGCCCGTGATGCGCGCCAGCTCCGCCTGACGCATTTCTTCGGCGATCTTTGCCTGCCGGGCTCGTTCTTGCGCCAGACGCTTCTTGCGGGCTTCTTCCGCCTTGCGCTGCTTTTCGGCGGCGATGCGCTCTTCTTCGAGTCGCTTTTCCTCCGCAATTCGTGCTTCTTCAGCGCGACGCTCTTCTTCAAGGCGTTTTTCTTCCGCGATGCGTTCTTCTTCCAGTCGCTTTTCTTCAGCAAGACGCTGTTCTTCCGCGAGCCGCGCCTCTTCTTCGCGAAGCCGGCGAGCGGCTTCCGCCTCTGCCTTCTCTTTCTTGAGGCGAGCTTCTTCAGCGCGTTGCTGCGCGAGCTTGATGTTGGCTTCGCGGCGCAGCTCTTCTTCCGTCGGTTCAGGGTCAGGCTCGGGTTGCGGCTCGGGCTGAGGCTCCGGTTTCGGCGCAGGCGCGGGCTGAGGGGCGGGAGCTGGCGTCGGTTCGGGCTTGGGCTCTGGCTTTGGAGCAGGCTGAGGCTGGGGCGCGGGTTCCGGCACGGTGTCATCCGCGTCTGCCAGTTCCGGCGCCTTGTTCATCTCAGGCTCGGGCGGCATCTCGTCCGTCGTTTCCGAAGACTGCCCCTGCACGTTGCGGCCGGAGGCGTCCTCAGGCGCCCACAGCTCGGCGTACACGGTCTCGCTGTCGGTGTTCCACTGGAAGACGTAGAAGAGCGCGAAAAAGAGCGCCACGTGCACCGCCGCGGCCGCGACGAGGCCGAGCGGGCCGTCGTAGAAGCGGCTGTTGTGAGGCGGCAGCTTTTCCTGCTGGGGGAGGGATTCGTCGCTCACTTTGCTCGCTCGATCTTGAGCGCCAGGCCGACGCGCTTCACCTGCGCTTCCTGCAGGCTGCGCATGACGTTGACGACGGTTTCATAGCGCACGTCGCGGTCGGCGGAGATGACGACCGGCGTCTCTTCGTCGCCCTGCGAGGCGCGCACGTTTGCTACGAGCGCCGGGAGGTCGACGTCGTGAAGGCCGTTTTTGGATTTCACGGCCAGATGCCCGTCAGCGTAGACCACCACTTCCACGGGATTCGTGGGAGCGGTCGTCGCCTTGGAGACGGACGGCAGGTTCACGACCGAAGGATTCACAAAAGGCGCCGCCACCATGAGGATGACGACGAGAACGAGCATGACGTCGATGTAGGGGACGACGTTCATCTCGCTCATCATGCGCCGCTTGGGGCGGGCGCTCGAACGAAGCGACATGACGGAGCTCCCTTAGTGCTGGCGCGCGAGGATGTTGAGGAACTCTTCGCTGAAGCTGTCAAAGCGATTCGTGAGGCGTTCGACGCGGTTGGCGAAGTAGTTGTAGGCGGCCGTGGCCGGAATGGCCGCGAAAAGGCCGATCGCGGTGGCGACGAGCGCTTCGGCGATGCCGGGGGCGACGACGGCAAGCGACACGTTGTCCAACGTCGAAAGCCCCGTGAAGGCGTTCATGATGCCCCAGACCGTGCCGAAGAGGCCGACGTAGGGCGAGACGGAGCCGATGGAGGCAAGCAGCGGAAGGCCTCGCTCGAGGTCGTCCACTTCGCGCTGAAACGACGCCGTCATGCCGCGGCGCACGCCGGAGAGCTGCTCGGCTTCGGGCTTTTCCGCGAGCTTCACGAATTCGGCCATGCCCGCCACGAAGATGCGCTCTTCGGCGCCCGTGCGGTCGCGGCGGCTCGTTGCGGTTTCAAAGAGCTTCGCGAGATCGGTCCCCGACCAGAAGCGGCCTTCGAACTCATCCGTCTGGCGGCCGGCGCGGGAGAGAACGATCATCTTGGAGAAAATCGTGGTCCAGCTCACGAGGGACGCGAAGACGAGAAGGCCCAGCACGCACTGAACGACCACGGAGGCGTTCATGACGAGGGTGATGATGGAAAGATCGGCGGACGAATTCATGGTGTTAGGGATCAATGAGAGGTTTCGTCGGAAAATGTTTTGGCAAAGAGGTCGCGCAGCGTGTCAGGAATCACGACCGGAACGCCGCGCTCGATGTCGACGGCGGCGCAGCGCACTTCGCCCGCGACGAGGAGTTCGTCGCCTCGGTAGATGTTCTGCTCGAAGATGACGGAGGCGCTTCGCATCGTCTTTACGCGGGTCTTCACGGTGAGCAGGTCGTCCAGTCGGGCGGGGCGGCGGAACTTCAGGCTGCAGTCCGCGACGACGATCACGGGTTCGCCCTCGGCCTGCATGCGGCGCTGCTCGTAGCCCATGTCGCGCAGCATTTCGCCTCGCGCCCGCTCCATGTAGCGGAGATAGTTGGCGTGGTAGACGATGCCGCCGGCGTCGGTGTCTTCCCAGTAGATGCGTACCGGGTGCGTAAATTCTCGCTGGGTCATGAAAATAGAAAAGGCCTTCGCGTTCTTCCTGATGACAGCTTTGGGAAAAATCCGTCAGAATCTGTCGCGAGAAGGGCGGACGGCGCGTTGATTTCTCTGCGAACCCGCAAGTATATTGGTTTTCCGATGATTTTTCGGAGCTTCACGGTGACACTGGCCCGATTGAAATGCATTCTTTCAGCGTCGGCCGCTTCGGCGGCCGTGGCGGCGGCGCTTGTCTGCACGGGCTGCACGGATCCCGCCAACGCCCCGCGGCGCGCGGCGGACTATGCGGAAAACGTCATCTATTCGAGCTTTTCGGGACGAAGCCCCAAGACGCTGGATCCTCAGGTGTCCTACTCGAGCGACGAGACGCTCTACACCTATTCCGTCTATGAGCCCTTGCTGGGCTACCACTACCTGAAGCGCCCCTACGAAATCATTGCGAAGACCGCGGAAGCGGTGCCTGCGCCGCAGTACCTCGCGGCTGACGGTCGTCCGGCGGCCGCGGGGGACCCCGTCGCCTTCACTCGCTATCGCTTTGCGCTGAAGTCCGGCATTCGATATGCGCCGCATCCGGCGTTTGCACGGGACGAGGCGGGCGGCTGGCGCTACCACCGGCTGACGGATGACGTCGCCGGGGCGCTTCGCAATCCGCTGGATCTTCCCTACGCCGGAACGCGCGAGCTCACGGCCGAAGACTATGTCTATGGCATCAAGCGGATCGCCGATCCCCGCGTCGTGAGTCCGGCGCTGTCCGTTTTGTCCGCGTATCTGCCGGGGCTTAAAAAACTGAACGACGCGCTGCGGCGCGACATCGAGGCGGCGAAGGCTGCGGGCGCAGCGGCGCCCGACTTGAGGCGCTACGCCTTGGAAGGCGTGAAGGCGCTGGACAATCGCACGCTGGAAATCACGATCACCGGGCGCTATCCCGCCTTTTTGAACTGGCTCACCATGGCGTTTTTTGCCCCGGTGCCGTGGGAGGCGGAGGCGTTCTATGCGGCGAACCCGCTTTTGAAGACGAACGGCGTGACGCTCTCGGCGTGGCCCGTGGGAACGGGGCCCTATCGCCTGGTCTCGTCGCGCACGAACCGCGAGCACGTGCTGGAGCGAAACCCGCTCTACCGCACGTCGCTCTACCCCTGCGAAGGGGAGCCGGGCGATCGGGAGAAGGGGCTGCTTGATGACTGCGGCAAGCCGCTGCCGCGCGCGGACCGCATCGTGATGACGATGGAAAAAGAAGCGGTGCCCGTCACGTCGAAATTCCTGCAGGGCTATTACGACAGCCCCCAGATCGCCCGCGTTGACACGGGGCAGGGCTACCTTGTCGCGGCCGCCGACAGCGCGGAGAAGGCGGCGCTTTACGCCGAGCGCGAGCTCGTCTTCCCGGCAACCGTGGAGGCGAACCTCTGGTACCTGGGCTTCAACTGGCTTGACCCCGTGGTGGGCGGCGGAAAGACGCCCGAAGAAGCGGAGCGCCATCGAAAGCTCCGTCAGGCCATCTCGATTGCGATCGACTGGGAGGAGGAGATCGCCATCTTCGAAAAGGAGCAGGGCGAGGCGGCGCACGGACCGCTGCCGCCAGGGTTGTTCGGCTGGCGCTCGGACGGCCCCGCCGCCTTCAATCCGGTTGCGTACCGGCGGGACGAACAAGGCCGGATCGTGCGCCGTTCGATTGAAGACGCCCGGCGACTCATGCGCGAGGCGGGCTATCCCGACGGGCGCGATGCGGCGACCGGCCGGCCGCTCGTCCTGAACTTTGACTGGCAGGGGGCGGCCGCGACGTCGAAGTTCTTCTTGGAGTGGTTCTCGCGGCAGTTTGCCAAGATTGGCATTCAGCTTGAAATCCGCGCGACGGACTACAACCGCTTCCAGGACAAGATGAATCGCGGCGCGGCGCAGATTTACTACTGGGGATGGATCGCCGACTACCCGGATCCTGAAAACTTCCTGTCGCTTCTCTATGGGCCCAACAGCAAGGCGCTGGGGACGGGGGGCGAAAATGCGAGCAACTACCGCAATTCGCGCTACGACGCGCTCTTTGAAAAGATGCGGGCGATGGCGGACGGGCCGGAAAAGCAGGCGGTGATTGACGAAATGATTCGTCTTGTGCAGACGGACGCCCCGTGGAGCTTCGGGTATTCGCCCAAGGAGGCGGCGGCGCTGCACCGCTGGGTGAAGAACGCCAAGCCCACGCAGACCGTGCGCGACAACGCGCAGTACCTGCGGGTCGATGCCGCCGAGCGCATGGACCGCATCCGCAAGTGGAATCAGCCCGTGCTCTGGCCGCTGATTCCGATCGTTGCCGTGATCGTGCTTCTTCTGACGGCTGCGCGGCGTCTGGGGCGCCGGCGGCGCGAGGCGACCGGACGGAGGGCGTCATGATCGGCTATCTCATTCGTCGGGTGCTCTACGGCGCTCTGGTGCTTTTGGGGGTGAACGCCCTGACGTTCGCGCTCTTTTTTGCGGTCAACACGCCCGACGACATGGCGCGCCTCAACCTTGGCGGGCGCTATGTGACGGAGACGGCGGTTGCTGACTGGAAGGCGGCGCATGGCTACGATCTGCCGCTTGTTTGGAACGAGACGGCGTCTGGGATGGAGAAGGTGACGAAGACCCTCTTTTTCACCAAGTCCGCGCCGCTCCTCACGGGAGACCTGGGCTTCACGGACTCGGGCCGCAGCATCAATGAGGACGTGAAGGAGCGCTCGATTCCGTCTTTGGCGCTCGCGGTTCCCACGTTCATCCTCGGCGTCTTCGTGATGGTGGTGTTTTCGCTGCTTCTCGTCTGGGTGCGGCGCACGGGCTGGGAGATCGCGGGTGTGGTGACAAGCATCGGCGTCATGAGCGTGTCGTCGCTTTTTTACATCATTCTGGGGCAGTGGCTTTTTTCAAAAACGCTGCGCTGGGTGCCGGTGTCGGGCTTCGCGGACGACGCGCGGATGGTGGTGTTTCTTTTCCTGCCCGTGGCGATCGGCATTTTTTCGCGGCTTGGGGGCGACGCGCTCCTTTATCGCGCTCTTTTCCTGGAAGAAATCGGCCGGGACTATGTGCGCACCGCAAGAGCCAAGGGGGCGGGCGAGTGGCGCGTGCTCTTTTGCCATGTGCTTCGAAACGCGATGCTGCCGATTTTGACAAGCACGGTGGCGGTGCTGCCGATGCTTTTCATGGGGTCCCTCATCATGGAGAACTTCTTCGGCATTCCGGGCCTGGGCTCCTACACGATCGACGCCATCAACGCGCAGGACTTCTCCGTCGTGCGCGCCATGGTGTTTCTGGGCACGGCGGCCTACGTCGCCGGCCTCATTCTGACGGACGTTGCTTATACCGTGGCGGATCCCCGCATCCGGCTGCGCTGAGAAAACATGAAATTCGTTTTGCTTTACACCGATGTGGTGATGTGGCTTTTGACGGCGCTGCTCATCGGCACTGTCTGGCATGTGTCGCGCGTGCCGGATTTGGCCGCCAAGTGGCGGACGGTGCTGCGGCGGCCCGTGGCGCAGGCTTCGGCCGCGATTCTGCTGCTCTTTTTCCTCACGGCGCTGGCGGACAGCGTGCACTGGAGAGAAGCGCTCCCGACGGCGCCCGGCGAAGCGGTCGCCTACGACGTGAAGACGGTGTCGCTTTTAGACAAGGCGCTCTCAGGCCGCATCGCCTCTCGCGAGCGCAGCTACTCGGCGCCCTTTGCGCTGCGGGACTTTGACAAGACGACCGTGGTGACGGAGAACGGGCCGGTGCGCGATTTTCAGCGCTTGAAGGGCGTTTCGCCCGACGTGGACGAGGCGCATGCGGGCATTCTGCTGGGAAAGCGCTTCTTTGCGGCGCTTCTTTCGGGCGTCATGGCGCTTTCGCTGCTGTGGTTTGTTCTGGCGGGTCTGCACAAGGCGTTCTGCCGCACGCCTTTTACGACGAGCCTCACGCGCGTCACGTCCCGCATGAATCCCGCGCGGCCGGCGATCATGGTGCTGCAGCTCACGGTGCTCGCCGCCGTGGTGCTCGCCTTCCTCTGGCCTGCGCGTCATGTGCTGGGCACGGATGCGGTGGGAAATGACGTGCTGGTCACCGCGGTGAAGTCGATTCGCACGGCAGTCGTGATCGGCAGCCTCGCCACGCTCTCGGCCTTGCCCTTTGCCGTCGTGCTGGGACTGTGTGCAGGGTACTTCAAGGGCTGGGTGGACGACGTCATCCAATACGTCTACACGACGATTTCTTCCATTCCCTCGGTGCTTCTCATCGCGGCTTCCGTGCTGCTCATCCAGGTCTTCATTGACCAGAACCCGCAGCTCTACGAGACGGGGCTGGAGCGCGCGGACCTGCGGCTCTTTCTTCTTGCGCTCATCATCGGCGTCACGGGCTGGGCGGCGCTGGCGCGCCTTCTGCGCGCCGAGACGATGAAGACGTCCGCCATGGACTTCGTGACCGCGGCGAAGGCGTTCGGCGTTCCGGCGTGGCGGATTCTTGCGCGCCACGTCTTTCCGAACGTCGTGCACATCGTGCTCATCGTGGCGGTGCTCGACTTCTCGGGGATCGTGCTCTACGAGGCGGTGCTGAGCTACGTGGGCGTCGGGGTGGACCCCGTCATCAACAGCTTCGGCACCATGATCAACGCGGCCGCCGGCGAAATGAGCCGCTCGCCCGTCATCTGGTGGAATCTCGCGGCCGCCTTCCTTTTCATGGGAACGCTGGTTCTTGCGGCCAACCTCTTTGCCTCCGCCGTGCGCGAGGTCTTCGATCCGCGAAGCCCGCGGCTCTGGCGCAGCCGCGCTCGGGAGAAGACGAATGGCTGACGCGCTCGAAGTGACGGATCTGGCCGTCGATCTTTTCACCGAAGGCGGCCCGCTGCGGGTCGTGAACGGCGTTTCTTTTTCCGTGGCGGCGGGCGAGACGCTTGCGCTCGTGGGCGAGTCGGGATGCGGCAAGAGCATGACGGCCTTGGCGCTCATGCGCTTGTTGCCCGAAGACGCCGCCATCACGGCGGGCGACGTGAAGCTCGCCGGCCTGTCGCTTCCCGATCTTTCCGAAGAAGCCATGTGCCGCTGCCGCGGGCGTCGCATCGCCATGATCTTTCAGGAGGCGTCGGGCAGCCTCAACCCCGTGCAGACGGTGGGCGAGCAGATTGATGAAGTGCTGCGGCTCAACACGACGCTTTCAAAAGCCGAGCGACAGGCGAGCGTGGTGGAATGGCTGCGTCGCGTGGGGCTCCCGGAGCCCGAAAAGAAGGCGCAGGCCTATCCCTTCGAGCTCTCGGGCGGCCAGAAGCAGCGCGTGCTCATTGCCATGGCGCTGGCGGGCGAACCCGAGGTCGTCATTGCCGACGAGCCGACGACGGCGCTTGACGTGACGCTGCAGGCGCAGATCCTGCAGCTGCTGAAAGCCTTGCAGCAGGAGCGCGGCACGGCGCTGCTTCTCATTACGCATGACCTTGCGGTCGTAAAGCAGTTCGCGGACCGCGTGGCGCTCATGTATGCGGGCGAAATCGTTGAGATGGCGGACTGCGCGGCGTTTTTTGCCGGCCCCCGCCATCCCTATGCCGCGGGGCTTCTCGCCGCCGTGCCCACGCGGGAGCGGCGGGGCGCCGAGCTCACGGGCATTCCGGGGCGCGTTCCGACGCTGCCTCAGCTTGCCGTCATGACGGGGTGCCGCTTTGCGCCGAGGTGTCCCAAGGCACAGGCGCACTGCCGCAAGACGTCGCCCGAGATGACGGCGGCCGAGGGCCGCGCCGTGCGGTGCTTTCACCCAGGGAGGCCGGCGGCGGTTGCGGCGGCTACGGTCGTTTCGGACGGCGAGGCGGGCGAGCCGGTGCTTTCCGTTGGGCATTTCTCCGTCGTCTACGAGGCGTCGCAGGGTCTTTTCCGGCAGCCGCGTCGAACGCCTGCAGTGACCGATGTGTCGCTCGCGCTGGGAAAAGGCGAGACGCTCGCGCTCGTGGGCGAGTCGGGCTCCGGCAAGACGACGTTCGGCAAGGCGGTGATGGGGCTCCTGGATGATTCGGCCCGTGTGACGGGGACGGTGGAGCTTGCGGGGCGCCGGGTGCGCGACGGGCAGGTGACGGACGCCGCCCGGCTGCGCTGCGCCGTGCAGATGATTTTTCAGGATCCGTACGCCTCGCTCGACCCCCGCATGACCGCAGGCGAGTCGGTGACGGAAGGCATGAAGGCGCTGGGCATAGGGGAAAGCGACGCGGACCGTCGCCGCAAAGCCGAAGCGCTTTTCGATTTGGTGGAGCTTCCGCGGGAGAGCTTCGGACGGCTGCCGCATGAATTCTCCGGCGGCCAGCGGCAGCGCATCGCCATCGCGCGGGCGCTGGCGGCCTCTCCGTCCGTCATCATCTGCGATGAGCCCACGAGCGCGCTGGACGTCTCCGTGCAGGCGCAGATTGTGAATCTGCTGCGCGCCGTGCAGCGGGAGACGCAGACGTCATACCTTTTCATAACGCACAACTTCTCGGTGGTGGAGTACTTTGCCGACCGGGTCGCCGTCATGAAGACGGGGCGCCTTGTGGAGACGGGGCGCACGACGGACGTGCTGTCGCACCCTGCGGATCCCTACACGCAGCAACTTCTGGCGGCCGTGCCGCGACTTTAGACAGAACATCATCATGGAAGCTGAGCTTACCCAGTATCTCATCGTCTGCCCCCTCATCTTCATCGGGGGCTTTGTGGACGCCATCGCGGGCGGCGGCGGCCTCATCACGCTGCCTGCCTATCTGCTGGCGGGCGTGCCCGCGCATCTCGCGCTGGGAACGAACAAGCTTTCCGGCATGATGGGAACGGCGATTGCAACGGGGCGCCTCTGGGCCGCGGGCTGCATTCAGCTGAAGTGGGCGGCGCCGGGGATCGTGATGGCGCTTTTGGGAAGCGCCTTGGGCGCAAGGCTTGCGCTCATGGTGCCCGAGCACTGGTTCCAGCTTTTTCTGGCGGTGCTCCTGCCGGTCGTTGCTTTCTTCGTTGTCTTCAAGCGCAAGGCCATTTCTGCGCAGGCGGGCGAGATGCCGGACAAGCGCCGCCTTCTCATTCTGGCGGCGTCGGCCTTTCTCTGCGGCACTTACGACGGCTTTTACGGCCCGGGCGCGGGCACTTTCATGCTGCTCGCGTGCAGCCTCTGGGCGAAGCTCGACATTCGAAGCGCCAACGGCGAAGTGAAGGCCATGAATCTCGCGAGCAACGTGGCGGCCTTCGCGACCTTCATGCTCTCGGGGAACATCCTCTGGGCGCTGGGGCTGGTCGCCGGTCTTTTCGGCATTGCAGGAAATTACGTCGGGGCGGGGCTCGTTCTCAACAAGGGGACGACCGTGGCGCGCCCCGTCATCGTCCTGGTTCTCGCCATTCTCTTTGTGAAGACGGCTTGGGATTTTCTAAGCTGATTTCAAAGCAAAAATAACAAGGTAGAATTCCTTAGGTCTGTATTCCTACTGCGGCTACTGGAGGTGGCTCCCGTGAAAAACGCATCGCTTGATCTTCGGCACGTCAAAATCTTCCTAACGGTGGTGGAGAAGGCCGGCGTTCGGGCGGCGGCCGCGGCGCTTTCCATGTCGCCCGCGGCCGTGTCTCAGGCGGTGTCATCGCTGGAAGCCAACTTGAGCGTGACGCTCTTTGAGCGCGACACGCGCCCCCTGAAGCTCACCGCGGCCGGCCGCCGGCTGCTCGAAGACGGCGAGGCGCTCTTGCGCAGCGTGCAGCGCATCCGCACTCGCGTGGTGTCAGAAGAGATGACCTTCCAGAAGCTGCGCCTTGGCATGGGCGAATCGGTGGCGGCTACTTCGAGCCCCTGGCTCTTGAACCGGCTCTTGAAGCGCGTGGCGGGTTTGTCCGTTTGCACGGACTCTTACAAACCCTTGGTTTCCAAGCTGCACGATGATCAACTGGACGTCATCCTCTGCGCCGGCGTGGACGACGATGACGAACGCTGGGTGAGAGAAGAGGCGTACCGCGAGGAGCTCCTCCTCGTCACTTCACGTGCCTGTCCGGAAATTCGATCCGCCGCCGACTTGCAGAAGGCGGTGCGCGACCGGCCGGTGCTGACCGAAACAGACGGCAGCGCCGATCAGGAGCGGGTGAAGCGGCTTCTGGGCGCCATGAATGCGCTGCCGGTGCAGGAAATCGCCGTGAGCTCGAGCTACGCCTTCGTGGGGCTCGTCGCGGAAGCGCAGGGGCTTGGCATCATGCCGCCCACGAGTCTTTGGTGCGGCCGCCAGTTCTTGAGCGACGTGCGCTTTGCGCCGCTGCCGGGCGGCTTTCGCGCCCAGCGCTCCATGTGGGTCACGGGGAGCGCGGACCGCAGCCTCGAGCAGGTGGAGCTTGTTCGAAAGGAACTGCAGAGCGTCATTCGAGACAACATGCAGCC
>CAVJUB010000077.1:0-10811 GCA_963652545.1 Hallella faecis
CAGGAAATTTGGGAAACGCAGAACTTCAAGAAAATTCAGCCGCTCGAATAAGGAGGACAAATGTTTCACAAAGTCAAAGATGTTTCATCTCTTCCTGATCTCAAACTCATTGTCCAATTCAGTGAAGGCGCTGCCAAGGAATACGACATGAAACCATTGTTTGAAAAATTTCCTGCATTCAAACAACTGGCAAACTCTCCTGCTGAGTTCGCCTGTGTCCGTGCAGACGTTGGCGGTTGCGGTATTGTTTGGAACGACAACTTGGATCTGTCATGCGATGAACTGTGGGAAAACGGCACGTTCGTCAAAGCTACCTTCGATGGTTTGATGCCATCCAGCGACGTCACACGCTGACATCCGCCACTCCGCCCTAAACAACGGATCCCGGCAGAACCAACTGGCGCGTTGAGTCCTTCCGTCTTCACCTTCTGCAACGTCCAGCCGCCCGACGACTCTGAGCCAAAAGTCCTCGCCTTGTCCAACAAACGAAAAGCTCCCCGCCGAAGGCGACCATTCCAGCTGGAGCCATCAACGGGCGGCCACTTAAAGCACGGTCGAGATAAACTCGAGTTGCCAACAACCATTTGATTTTATTTATGACAAAGCTGCCGCCCCTCGGAATCCAGTACTTCTCCAAGCTGAGAAGTCAAGACATGTATTACGTCGACAAGACGCCTTACCTCAAGGCTGTCATGGAGAATCCTGCCGACGTTCTGCTGATCACGCGGCCTCGCCGCTTTGGAAAAACGCTTTTTCTTAACACGCTGAAGTTCTTCCTTCAGATCAATCCCCAGAATCCCGAGGCAGCCAACTGGAACCGGTCGCTCTTTGACGGCCTTGCGATTCTTCAGGATCGCGAGTTCTGCGACGCGTACATGGGCCGCTATCCCGTCGTGAATCTGTCGCTGCTTTTCTCGGAAAGCACCAGCGGCTTTGAGCAGGCCTACCAGGTCTTTGCCCAGCTTCTGGAGTCTCTCGCCGATGAGTTTTCCTACCTCGCAGACAGTCCGAAGCTCTCCGAACTGGAAAAAGCGCACTTTCGCCGCTACCTGACGCCGGACTACCTTGAAGACATCCGACACCTCGCAGACGCCAAGGCCTTCCTCCGCCGCCTCGTCGCTGGCCTCGCCAAGCATTTCGGCCGCCCGGTCGTCGTTCTCATCGACGAGTATGACGTGCCGCTCGCCAAAGCCGCCCAAAACGGCTACTACGATCAGATGCTCGACCTCATCCGCGCCTTTCTCGGCCAAGCCCTGAAGCCGGACCAGCTTGCCGCCGACAGGCAGCGCAGCGACTATCTGAAGAAAGCCGTCCTGACCGGCTGCCTGCGCTTGAGCAAAGAAAGCCTCTTCACCGACTTCAACAATCCGGACGTCAACACCGTCTGCTCGGAATCGCAGGCGCTCAGCCGAACCATCGGCTTCACGACCGAGGAAGTGAAGGCCATGCTCGACTACTACCAGCTCGGCGCTCGCTTCGACGAAGTGAAGGCCTGGTACGACGGCTATCGCTTCTGCGACGCCGAGATCTACTGCCCGTGGGACGTCGTCAATTTCTGCAGCAAGGCCCGGGAAAGCCCGGATCCTCTCGCCTATGCTCCCAAGAACTATTGGGTGAACACCGCCAACCCGAGCGTCATCAGCGAATTCCTCGGCTTTCTTTCGGGCGATGACACCGACAAGATGCAGGCGCTTCTCGACGGCCGGGATGTCGTGATTGAGGTGAATGAAGCGCTCAACTACGACGACCTCGCCCGGCACCGAGCCGGCGACTTCTGGACGCTGCTTCTCATGACGGGCTACCTCACCGTCTCCGGCGCCGTCGATTCGTCGCTCAACCTATACCGAGTGCGAATCCCCAACCGTGAGATTCGCCTCAATTTTGAGAAGAACGTCAAGGATCACTTCGCCTCAGACAACAACTGCCTGGTTCATCACGGGCGAGATCTCGCGCAAGCCGCGCTTTCGGGCGACGTCGAAACCATGGAAAACGAGCTCAATGCCATGCTCGACCACTTCGTTTCCATCCGAGACACAGCGACCAAAGCGCCGGCCGAAAACTACTACCACGGCTTTCTGAACGCCACGTTCGCCCACGCCGGCTCGCTCATCACCGACTACCGGTCCAATCCGGAAGCGGGCGACGGCTATGCCGACATCGCTTTCATCGCAGGCGACGGAGCCCAACGCGCCGGCGTGCTTCTTGAACTCAAGCACTGCCGCTCCCGCGAAGCGCTCTACGACACCGCCAGCGTTGCGCTGGCGCAAGTCGCCGAGAAGCGCTACGACAAGTACTTCAGCCAGTATCGCTGCGCCCGGCGCTTCGTCTACGGCCTCGCCTTCTGCGGCAAAACCTGCGCCGTCGTGTCAGAAACGCCGGCGCCAAGCTGTGAAGAAAATGAATCGTCTTCCGAAAGAATGACGGCGGCCGCGCCGGCGATCTCCTAAAACGGCCTGCGAGGTCTTAGAATCGGAGGCATTGCAAGAACCACCCGCGGGAATTCCGTCATGTACAAGCACATCCTCGTTCCGACCGACGGCTCCGAACTGTCTCTCGACGCCGTGAAGGGCGCCGCCACGTTCGCCGCCGCCATGAAGGCTGACGTCTGCCTCATCACCGTCATCGAGCCCTACAGCTACACCTCGCTTTCCGAGTACCGTCCGGAATCGATCGACGACTACGACGAGCGCGTGAAGGGCGTCGCCGAAGAGCGCCTCGCCGCCGCGCGGGAGATCATGGAAGCCGCCGGCGTCAAGACGGAAAGCCTTTCCGTGAAGTCGTTCTCGCCCGCGGAAGCCATCATGGACGTCTGCAGCGACAAGAACTGCGACTGCGTCTTCATGGCAAGCCACGGCCGCAAGGGGCTCGCCGCCGTGCTGCTCGGCAGCGAAACCCAGAAGGTCCTCACGCACTCCAAAGTGCCGGTGATGGTCTACCGCTAAAAAACACCGTTTTCTTTTTTCTGCGCCGCCGGAAGTGAGCTCGGGCGGCGCGTTTGTTGTTTTTACCCTCTAGGAGCCCTCTGCCATGGCGCAGCTCGACGACTTCCATGTCGAAATGGACGCGGCGAATCTTTACCGCGAAGAAATGATCACCGACCGCAAGATGGGCGTCATCCACGTCCTCACGCCGGTCACGCCCGCCGGCGCCGTGGACGCCGCGCGCTCCCCGATCTACACGGGCGAAGTGCAGATCATGACCCAGATGGGGCCGCTGCCGATTTCGTTTGAGATCAAGGCCGCGAACCTCGAAGAGGCCGTGAAGCTCTACGGCGAGTCCGCGAAGAAGGGCGTGCAGGACACGATTGAAAAGATGCAGCAGATGCGCCGCGAAGCGGCGAGCAAGATCGTCACGCCGGGAACGCCGGGCTTCGGCGTTCCGCCCGCTCCGGGCGCCGGCGGCAGCGGCCTCGTGATGCCGTAGCCGGTCCTTCATCCTACGAAGCGGGAGAGTCCCTGAGAAACTCTCCCGCTTTTTTTGACGCCGTTTTTCAGGCATGAAAAAACCGACCGCGCCGCATCAGACGTCAGTCGGTTTTTTGTGATGGAGCGCTTCAGGCGCTGCATCGACCGATTAGCGAAGCTTCGTTTCCTTGAAGAGAACGTGCTTGCGGGCCTTCGGGTCGAACATGTTGCGTTCGAGCTTGCCCGTCGCGGTCTTCTTGTTCTTCGTCGTGGTGACGAAGTAACCCGTACCGGCGGTCGATTCCATCTTGATCTTTTCGCGTGCACCCTTTGCCATGGTTCAATCTCCTTAGATTTCGCCGCGGGCGCGCAGATCTGCGAGAACCGCATCAATACCAATCTTGTCGACCGTACGCAGGCCAGCCGTCGTCAAGCGCAGGCGGACCCAACGGTTTTCACTCTCGACCCAGAAACGACGATACTGCAGATTCGGCATGAATCGACGCTTGGTCTTGTTGTTCGCATGCGAGACCGTATGGCCGACCATCGGCGCCTTGCCGGTGATTTGACACACTCGTGCCATCGCTATCTCCCGTAAAAAAGTTGAAAAACGCTTCACGCCTCGCCGAGATAGATCGAGCGTGAGCGCGAAAATTGAAAGAGGATGATTATACGTCAAAAAGCCGCCGACTGCAAATTTTCGTTTCAGCAGGGGGCGGTTCATCGCATTCCATCACAGCGGGGGCGCATTCTACGCTGAAGCCGTCCTTTTTGCTGACGCTTTTTCAGAGCACTCGGCAAAGCCCGCGCCTGCCGAAGCCTATTGTGAAGACCTTAGTCATGATAGGATGTCGCCGTTGCGTTCTCTACTGGTCTCTGGCGTGGCGGGATCCCGTGAAGGTCGTTTCACTTTTCGGACCTGCAAACGAAAAGAGGGAGTTCGGCACCACCCGAACTCCCTCGACTCTAAGGAGATACGAGATGAACCGTTTTCCAAATCTCGTCGCCCTTAGCGCGCTGGTTGCATTATGCTCCAGCGGAACCGTTGAAGTCAACATCAACGCAACGGTCTCCATCAGCGTTATCGGGCTGATCTTATTGGTCACTTTGCACCGATAGGATTTCCGCCGCCGGTCTTTGGATCGGCGGCTTTTTCCTGCTCGCCCAACAGCGGTACGCTTCAAGAAGACAATCTCAGGATCAGGAGTCTCCTTATGGAAATCTATCTCGCCCAGCCCCGGGGCTTTTGCGCCGGCGTCACCCGCGCCATTGAAATCGTCAAAGGCGCGCTCGCCGTCTACGGCGCCCCCGTCTACGTGCGCCACGAAATCGTGCACAACCGCACGGTCGTGGGCGACTTGAAGGCGATGGGCGCCGTCTTCATCGAGAGTCTTGACGAAGTGCCCGACGACGCCGTTCTCATCTTCTCCGCGCACGGCGTGCCCGCCGCCGTGCAGGCGGAAGCCGAGCGCCGGGGCTTTCGCCTCTTTGACGCCACCTGCCCCTTGGTGAAGAAAGTGCACCGCGAAGTGATCCGCATGCACGACGAAGGCCGCCGCATCATCATGATCGGCCACGCGAAGCACCCGGAAGTCGAAGCGACGATGGGGCAGATTGAAAGCGGCATCACGCTCGTGCAGACGCCCGGCGACGTCGCGGCGCTCTCCGAAGACTTCGCCTCGGCGCCGCTTTCCTATGTGACGCAGACCACGATCAGCGTGGACGACGCGCACGACGTGATCCGCGCGTTGAAAGAGCGCTTTCCCGCCATCGCCGAGCCCAAGAAGGCGGACGTCTGCTACGCGACGCAGAACCGGCAGGACGCGGTGAAAAAACTCTCAGAACTCGTGGACCTCGTTCTCGTCATCGGTTCGGTGACCTCGTCCAATTCCAACCGCCTGCGCGAAGTGAGCGAGCGCTGCGGCGTCAAAGCCTACCTCATCGACAGCGCGCAGGACCTCTCGCCCGCGTGGCTGCAAGGCGTCCGCAAAGTCGGCATCACCGCGGGCGCAAGCGCCCCGGAAGCCCTCGTGCAGGGCGTCGTGGACCGGCTGCGCTCGATCGGCACGGTGGAATCCGTCCGCACGCCGGAAGGCTCCGTGGAAGAGAACGTCGTCTTTCCCATGCCCAAAGGCCTCTGGAAGAAGGACCTCAACGCCGTCTGACGACGCTCTCCCGCCGCCCTCGGCGAACGCCGGCCGGCGCGGCATAATGCACGAACCTCTTTTTTCGCGACGCATCATGAGCAAGCAAAAGCACGAAAGCGCCACCCCGGCCACCGAGTGGCTCAAAAAGCATCAGGTCCCCTTTGAAGAGCTCTCCTACGAGTACGTGGAGCACGGCGGCACGGCGGAGCTCACGCGGCAGCTGGGCGTGGACCATCACCACGTCGTGAAGACCCTCATCATGGAAGATGAGCACGCCAAGCCGCTTGTCATCCTCATGCACGGCGACTGCGAAGTCTCCACCAAAAACCTCGCGCGCCAGATCGGACGCAAGTCCGTCGCCCCCTGCAAGCCCGAGCAGGCGCAGCGCAATTCAGGCTACCAAGTGGGGGGCACCAGCCCCTTCGGCACCCGCAAGGCGATGCCCGTCTATGTGGAAGAGTCGATCCTCCCGATGGACGCGATCTACATCAACGGCGGCCGCCGCGGCTTCATCGTGAAGATCGCGGGAAGCGTCCTGAAGGACGTGCTGGGCGCCACGCCCGTTCACGTCGCCAACGCGAAGGAATAGCCGCCATGTCGCTTCCCTTTGAACTCGCGCTCGGCTGGCGGTACCTTCGGGCCGGCCGCCGGGGCCGCCGCAAGGACGGCTTCATGAGCTTCATCTCCGGCATGTCCGTGGCGTCCATTGCGCTCGGCGTCGCCGCCCTCATCATCGTCCTCTCCGTCATGAACGGGTTTCAGAAGGAAGTCCGCGACCGCATGCTCTCGGTGCTTTCGCACGTCGAGGTGACGAGCCTCGCGGGCGCGCTCTCCGACTGGGAGAAGGAGGCGGCGGACCTCCAGGCGGCCGCCCCGCAGATCGTCGCCGCCGCGCCCTTTGTGGCGGGCCAGGGGCTTTTTTCCTCGGGCCGCACGATCCGCGCCTCGCTCGTGCGCGGCATTGATCCCGCCGAAGAGCCCAAGGTAAGCGAACTCGCGCAGACCGTGGGCGAAGCCGCACTGGGAACGCTCACGCCGGGCAGCTTTCACGTCGCCTTGGGCAGCGACCTCGCGCGCTTGCTGGGCGTCACCGTAGGCGACAAGGTGACGCTCATCGTCCCCAAGGGCAACGTCACGCCCGCGGGATTTGTGCCGCGCATGAAGCAGATGACGGTTTCCGCGCTCTTCAAGTCCGGGCACTACGAGTACGACAGCACGCTCGCTCTCACGCATTTGACTGACGCTGCGGTGCTCTACAAGACCGGAGGCCCGGCGGGGCTGCGCATCAAGGTGGCGGACATGAGCGACGCGCCCGCCGTCGCGCGACAGATTTCGGGCGTGCTGCCGCGAGGCCAGTACGCCACTGACTGGACGCAGCAGAACCGCACGTGGTTTGCCGCCGTGCAGGTGGAAAAGCGCATGATGGCGATCATTCTCTTTCTTATCGTGCTCGTGGGGGCGTTCGGGCTGGTGTCGTCCCTCGTGATGACCGTCACGGAAAAGCAGTCGGACATCGCGGTGCTGCGCACGCTGGGCGCAGGGCGCGGCTCGGTGATGGCGATCTTCATCGTGCAGGGGGCGTTCGTGGCGGCGATGGGGGTCGCGATCGGCGTCGCCGCCGGGCTTCTCATTGCGTGCAACCTCGATGTGATCGTCCCCGCGATCGAAGCCCTTCTCGGCACGCAGTTCCTCCCGAAGGAAATCTACTTCATCAGCCAGATGCCCTCGGACCCGCGCGCGTCCGACATCCTCCCCTTGAGCATTCTGAGCTTCCTTCTGAGCCTGGCGGCGACGATCTACCCCTCGTGGCGCGCTTCGAAAGTTCACCCGGCGGAGGCCCTGCGCTATGAATGACACCACGCCTGCGCTCCTTGTGGAGCATCTCGTCAAAACCTACCGCGACGCGGCGGGGCGCGAAACGCCCGTTCTGCGGGATGTTTCCTTTTCCGTCCGCCGCGGCGAAGTCGTCGCGGTCACGGGCGCCTCAGGCTCGGGGAAAAGCACGCTTTTGCATGCCGCCGGGGGCTTGGACGCCTTTGACAGCGGCCGCATTCTCATCGCGGGCACCGACATCGCCAGCCTTACGGAAAAAGGGCGCGATGCGCTCCGAAACCGGCAGCTGGGATTCGTATACCAGTTTCACCATCTGCTCCCGGAACTCACGGCGCTCGAAAACGCCGCGATGCCGCTTTTCATCCGCCGCGTGCCCGCCGCAGCCGCCAAAGAAAAAGCCGCGGCGCTTCTGGAAGCCGTGGGGCTCAAGGCAAGGCTTCATCACCTCCCGAGCGAACTCTCGGGCGGCGAGCGGCAGCGCACGGCGATTGCGCGCGCCCTGATCGGCGATCCCGCCTGCCTGCTCGCGGACGAACCCACGGGAAACCTTGACGCCGAGACCGCGGCCGGGGTCTTTGACCTTCTCGTCGCCAACGCCCGCCGCACGGGCGCGGCCGCCGTCATCGTCACCCACGACGCGGCGCTCGCCGCCCGATGCGACCGCGTGCTGACGCTGCGAATGGGCAGCTTGGTCTAGCCATGTGGATCGACACGCACTGCCACCTGGACGCCCCGCCCTTTGACAAGGACCGAGGTGACATCCTGCGAGAAGCCCGCGAAGCGGGCGTGGAGGACGCCTTGATCTGCGCCGGGTTCGTGTCGGGCTTTCCCGCGGCGCGCGAGGCCGCGCACGTCGCGGGCTGGCACTATGCGCTGGGCGTTCACCCGCTGTTTCTTCCGGCGTCCGCCGCCGACATTGACCGCGACGCGGCTCAATTGCGCGAGGCCGTGCGCCACGCCCTCGCCGACCCGCGCCTGGCGGCGGTGGGGGAAATCGGTTTGGACGGCTTCGTGAAAACCTTGGACTGGGACCGGCAGACGCGGCTTTTTGCGGCGCAGCTCAAAGTCGCCCGCGACTTCGACCTCCCCGTCTCCGTGCATGCGCGGCACGCCGCGGACGCCGTCGCCTCGCACCTCAAACGGCTGGGCGTCACCCGAGGCGTCATTCACGCCTTCAACGGCTCGGAAGTGCAGGCGGAGCGCTTTTTGAAAATGGGCTTCAAGCTGGGCTTTGGCGGCGCGCTCCTTTATGCCGGCAGCCGGCGCATTCGACGGATCTTTGCGGCCCTCGGCAACGAGGACTACGTTTTGGAAACGGACGCCCCCGACATGCCCGCGCCGTTTCGCCGCGCCTTAATTGACGGGCGCACGCATCCGGCGGACATTGCGCAATACGCCATCGAAGCCGCCGCCCTGCGCGGCACGACCGTCGACGTCATTGCGGCGCAGTCCCGAGCCAACGCGATCGCGGCGTTTCCGCGACTGGCGGCGCCCGCCGCCGGTTGAGCGAGCTTCAGCCTTCCTGCGGCGTTCCCGTCAGCACCGTGCAGTGGACGCTTTGCCTTCTCACTTTTTGTTTTTCGTGATTACAAGCCGCCTCAGATTCCCTGTTTTCGTGATAATCTGACGTCACGACTTTTTGATTTTCGTGATGAGAGGCCCACTATGGAATTGAAACGAAAAGCTTTTTCGAAACTCTTCGACTGGAAGAACCGCTCTCATGGAGAAACCGCTCTTCTCATTGAAGGCGCCCGACGCGCCGGCAAGAGCTGGCTGGCTCAAAAATTCGCCCGAGAAGCCTACGACTCCTTCATTTATATCGACTTTGCCAACCTCGATAACGACCTGATTGACATCTTTCGCGACACTTCGCACCTCGACCTCTTTTTTTTGAAGCTGCAGGCGTATTTTCAAGTGGACCTCCTGCCACGCCGCTCGCTCATTATTTTTGACGAAGTGCAGCTTTTCCCGAAAGCCCGCCAGCTCATCAAATACCTGGTGGCCGACGGACGCTTCGATTACCTTGAAACCGGCTCGCTCATCAGCCTGAGACGAAACATCGAAAACATCGTGGTGCCCTCCGAAGAGGAAGTGCTGCCGCTGCATCCGCTCGACTTTGAAGAGTTTCTCTGGGCGGCGAACGAGAGCCAGCTCGCCAGCCTGCTCAAGCTCTCCTTTGAAAGCCTGACGCCGCTCGGAGCAGCCCTGCATCGAAAGACGCTCAATCTTTTCCGCCTCTACCTCATGACGGGCGGCATGCCACAGGCCGTCGTCAAATATTTCGAAACACGAAACCTCAAAGATTCAGACATCATCAAGCGGAACATTCTCCGACTCTACCGCACCGACGTCACGAAATTTGCCAAAGGCTACGAATCCAAAGTGCTCGCGCTCTTTGACGAAATGCCGTCCCAGCTCACCCGGCATGAGAAAAAGTTCAAGCTGAGCTCCATCAGCAAAGCCGCGCGCTACCGCGAATACGAGGACGCCTTCATGTGGCTCGCCGAAGCAAAAATCGTCAACCTCTGCTTCAACGCCACGGATCCCACGGTCGGCCTCAATCTCAACACCGACCGCCTGACGCTGAAGTGCTACAGCAGCGACACGGGCCTTCTCCTCACACAAGCCATCGACAGCGGCGTCGTCCCGGAAGAGGACGTGCTGAAAGCCGTCACCTACGGACGGCTCGAGATCAATGAAGGCATGCTGATCGAAAACGTCGTGGCCCAGATGCTCGCAGCTTCTGGCCACAAACTTTATTTTTACTCACGCCCCGCCGATCGAGAAAAGCACGTGCCTGCGATAGAAATTGATTTTCTCATTCGCCGCGACCGAAAAATCTGTCCCATTGAAGTAAAGTCCTCCGTCCTCAACCGCCACGCCTCACTGGACGCCTTTGTGAAACGCTTCAACAGCCGATTGGGAACCCGCTACATTCTTTGCACCAAAGACATTCGCGTGGAGGACAAAACCGTCTACCTGCCGCTTTACATGGCCTACTTGCTGTGACCGCCTGCTTTCGCGCTGGGAAAAAAAATAAGACGCATCGAACGAATCACCATCGGAGGAACCGATGGGAAAGCACTGCAAAGCCAGAACCGCCTCCAAAAGACGCCTCGACGACCGTTTCTCAAGACGGGCCTTGCGCAACAGCCGTCGACAGGGCCTTCTTCAACGCCTTCCACGGCTGGATTGCCTCTTCCAACGATTCGCCTTCGCAGATCACATGAACCTGAGCGACAGCCATTTCAGCATCCGTCTGCGCTCTACCTTCGCTCCATTCCCACATGTCTTCCTCCCACCACTCATCGAAGCACGCTTCCTCGGGAATGTTTTGTGTATTGCAAATTTATTGCAATACTCGATTGGTTCCTTCTTCACCAGGCTCTTGGTCCAAATACGCCTGAACTTCTTGGCGAGGCAGTCC
>CAVJUB010000078.1:0-10322 GCA_963652545.1 Hallella faecis
GCCCCAGCCCCTCGATCGTGCGGATGTCCCGCAGGCGCCAGTAGTTCCACGGCAGCTTCTTTCCGAGGTGCGCCAGCTGCGCGCCCAGGTGGCCGAAGTCAAAATCGTGGCTCTTTCCCCAGTAGTAGTCGGGCCGGTGCGCAAGCGCGATCTTCAGAAACTCGCCGAAGGGATCGGCGTCGGGCGTTCCTTCAAACGCCTCCTGCCGCGCCGCTTCGCTCTGCTGCGCCCACCACTGCATGGTCTTCTCTTCAGGCTCTCCCACGCACGTCTTCGGATCAACCTTCAAGGTCCACGTCGTCAGCTTCGCCGGAAACCCGCCCGAGCAGTCCAGCAGCACCATGCCGATCGAGAGGATCGGCGCCGGCACGGAAAGGCCCAGCGTCTCGATGTCCACCACGAGATGCTTCGCCCTTGCGTAGAGGGAGCGCCCTCCGGCGCCCTTCTGATTTTCGTCCGCCATGCCGCCTTTCTCCTACCGCGCAAGCGCCAGAAGTTCGAGGATCTCTTCTTTGCCCAGCCGGCTCGACATCTCGGTGCCTTCAAGGAGCGCGTCCGCAAGCGACTTCTTCGTGCCGTGGAGCTCAAGAATCTTCTCCTCCACCGTGCCTTCCGCGATCAAGCGGTAGATCGTCACGGGACGCTCCTGACCGATGCGGTAGGCGCGGTCGCTTGCCTGGTCTTCAATCGCGGGGTTCCACCACGGATCCATGTGAATGACGTAGTCCGCCGCCGTGAGGTTGAGCCCCGTGCCGCCCGCCTTCAAGCTGATGAGGAACAAGGGCATCGTTCCTTCCTCAAATTCATCCACCAGCTTCTGGCGCTGCGAAGGCGGCGTCGAGCCGTCAAGGTAGAGGTACGACACGCCCCGTTCATCCAGCGCCCGGCGAATGAGCGCCAGGTGGCTTGTGAACTGGCTGAAGACGAGCGCCCGATGCTTGTTGGCAATGAGGTCGTCCGTAAGATCGAGGAAGGCCCGGGTCTTTGAAGAAGGAATCGCAAGCGCCGGATCGATGAGCTCCGCGGAGCACGCGGCCTGCCGCAGCTTCGTGAGGTAGGAGAGCGCCTGCATCGGGTTGATGTCCCCCGATTCAAGGCTTCCCTGCGCCTCCTCGCGGATTTCCTCGTAGAGCGCGCGCTCTTCCTTCGTGAGCGCCACCTTCACCGTCATTTCGGTCTTCTCCGGCAGTTCGCTCAGCACGTCCGTCTTCGTGCGCCGCAGGATGAAGGGCGACACGAGGCGCTTCAGGAAGCGCTGCGCCGTGCGGTCATGGTCGCGCTCCACCGGCGTCACAAAGCTGTCCACGAAGTTCGGGAAGCTGCCCAGAAGGCCCGGCACGGCCACTTCAAAGAGCGCCCAGATTTCAGAGAGATGGTTCTGCAGCGGCGTGCCGGTGAGAAGCACGCGGAAGTCCGCCGACACGGACGAAGCCGCCTTGAAAGCCTTCGTCTCCCGATTCTTGATGTTGTGCGCCTCATCAAACACGGCGGTCGCCCAAGTGCGGCCCGCGATCGCCTCGGCTTCGCTCGTGAGGATGCCGTAGGTCGAGAGAACGACGGCGCCCTTTCCTGCCTTCTTCACCGCAGTCGCGCGATCGTCGGCGTCGTTCAAGGTGAGGACCTTCAGGCTCGGCGCAAAGCGCGCGAGCTCCTCGCGCCAGTTGAAGAGCACGGACGCCGGCACGACCACGAGCTGCGGACCTTCCGCCGCGCGCGAAAGCAGCGCCGCGATCGTCTGCACGGTCTTCCCGAGGCCCATGTCGTCGGCAAGCAGCGCGCCCGCGCCCCAGGCCGCGAGCCGCATCATCCACTGGTAGCCGTCCGTCTGATAGTCGCGCAGCTCCGCCTGAAGCGTCGCCGGCACCTCGGGCTCGCACCGCTCGGCGACCGCCACGCGCTCGCGCAGCTCGCGAAACGCCTTGTCGGCCTTCAGGGCGGCGCCCGCCTCCTCCATCGCGCTCAAAACCCCCGACTGGAAGACCGACACCTTCGCGGTCTTTCCCTTGCCAGCGATGCGCTCCAGTGTTTCGAGCTCGCGCCGCAGGGCGTCGGTGAGCGCCACGTAGTCGTTGTCGGCGAGTTCGATGAAGCCCCCGGTCGCATTCCGCACCTTGGCAAGGAGCTCCGCGATCTTGAGCTTTGTGCGGCCGTCCACCTTCACGTCGCCCGTCACCTCGAGCCAGGCGCCCATGCGGTTCACCGAGAGATTGAGGTTGGCAAAGCCAATCGCCGGCCGCGTCACCCGAAGCTTCTCGCCCTCGGGCCACTCGACCGTCACGTCCTTCAATTCCCGCGCGGCGTTCAAAAGCCCCAGGCACCCTTCCACATCAAGCTCCCAGCGCGAGGGCTCGGTGCGGCTGTCGTCCAAAAACACGATCTTTTCTTCCAGCGACTTGAAGGCCTCGCGCTCCTTTTTCAGGTTGCGCGCCGCCTGCACCGAGCGGCCCGCCACATTCACGGCCAGGAATTCCACGCCTTTGCCCGGCTCGCAGACGACGTCGGCGCCCGCGAGAGGCTTCACGACGGCATGCACGTCAAAGCGTCCGGCCTCGGCGGGCTGAATGCGCAGCGTGATGTTCGCGGAAGCGTTCTGCTTTTCCACCGCTTCGGAATGCTGCAAGAGTTCGCTTGCCACCGGGATGCGCGCCGAAACGCGCTCCAACAGCGTGGTGAGAAGCTTCTTGGCTTGAAGCGGCAGCTTCCCCGCCTTGCCGAAGCCCGCCACGAGACGCGTCACTTCCGACGTCATCTCCGTCACTTCGATGCGGCCGTGCTCCGGCCCGCGAATGGCGCACATCGCCTCGCCCCCGTACATCAGCCGGGCGCTCGCCGTGGAGAACAGCACTTCATAGCCGCCGTCCGCCTGCCGCACCTGAATCTGCGGCGGCACCTTGACGATGTCGAGCCGCTCCTCGGGCTTTTCCGCGTTGAAGATGAGAGGGCTCCCTGCCAGCGCCAGAAGCGCCCGCGCCCCCGAGAGCTCGTGCGCGATGCGCCCGTTCCAATTGGCGTACGCATGCACGGCGCCCGCCACTTCAACGTCCTTGGGCGTCATGCCCTCCACCCGCTGGTTCGCAAAATCACTCAACGGAATGTCGCGCCCGGCGGTCCACGTCCGGCCGTTCGAGGTCTTCTGCAGGCGCGGCACCACCCGCCATCGATCGGGCCGCATGTCAAGCTGGTAGTACACGCGCGTCGCGGGGCCCGAAACGGCCCCCTTCGCACCCCGCGCCGCCGGACCGACCGCCGCGGTGTTGTCAATCATCTCCTGCAGAGCCGCCTCCCACGCCTCGACGCGGCGCTCAGCCGCGAGCAAAGGCTTCACCCCCAGTTCTTTTGCGAGCTTCGGCAAGTCTTCGGAGTCCGGATGCGCCGCCGCGAGCCACAGCTCGCGAAAGACCGCATAGTCCATCGCGACCCCCGCCACGGCCTTTTCGTCCACCTCATTGGGCGCTTCCCGATACAGATGGTCCAGATGCAGCGCAAAGCCCGTCGCGCGGCAGACGGCGGACGAAATCGGATCGTCCTCCATCTTCCGCCAGTGACGCTCGCGGTCCGGCGCCTTCTTCGCATGCGTTGCCACGACGGCAAAGTGCCCCAGCACCGCCTCGTCGGAATCGAGATCGTCGCATTTCTTTCGGAGCGCCTCGAGCGTCTTTCGCGTCGAAGGCGTCTGCCGGTCGGCGTAAAGCGCGAGACCGTAGATGAAGTTTTCAAAGGGACCGCGGAAGTACGGCACATCCTCGTAGCGGCGCTCTCGCAAGGCCTTTCTCGCCGCCTTCATCGCGAGCGCCGCGTCTCCCGCCTGCAGCGCCAGCACCACGCGCAGCAAATGCTCGTGCTGCGAGCCCGACGTCATTTCCGCCAGACGCGCCTCGGGCTCGCCCTTCACCCAGAACGTGAGGAAGGTGAGCCAGTCGTCAATCTCGCTGCGCTGCCCCTCGGACAAGCGCATGTTTTCAAGCCGCTTCACCACCGCCTTCGCCGACTTCAGCGGCCCGCTGCTTCCCACATAAGGCCAGACGGCGTAGAAAGCGACGGTGTCCGCCCAAACGGGCGGCAGCGACTCCAGAAACACGCCCTTTACATTGCGATTGAAGCACCAGATCCAGATCTCCTCAAAGCGCTTGCCCATGAGGTTCTGCAGCGGCTCGCTCCAGCGGGCCGCCTCATTAGAAAGAGGCCGGTCGCCCGCCATGGCGGTGAAGAGCTCCTCCCAGCAGCGCAGGCTCGTTTCTTCGCTCACGCCTTCGCTCTTGTTGTCGTTCTCCACGGCATAGGCTTTCGCCAGCTTTTGCGTCGTCACCTCCTCGGGCTGCATCTCCATCAGGCAGGCGGCGAGCCCCTCGTCGTTGAACGTCGTCTTTCCCCACGAATTCACCAGCCAGCGCGGATAGTCGTAGAAAAAGCCGGCATTCCCGCAGGATCGCATGTATTCCTGACCTTCATTGAGCGTCAAGCCCAGCGCCTCGACGACGGCCTGAAGCGTTTCATAAGCAATCGTCCACGGCGCGCAGGCCAGCGCCATCAGCAGGCGGCGGCAGGGAGCCGGGCAGTTTCGAATGTGCTTGCGCAACCGAGTGATTGTGGAGGTGTCCATTTGCTAATCAACCTTGAAAAAAGCGGCCCCGCCGAATTCCGAGAGGCCGCCAATGTTCGAAAAATGAAGCTACTGCGCGAGCGCGAGCAGTTCGAGAATTTCGTCTTTGCCGAGCCGGCTCGACATTTCGGTGCCTTCGAGCAGCGCGTCCGCGAGCGACTTCTTCGTGCCGTGCAGCTTCAGAATCTTCTCTTCCACCGTGCCTTCCGCGATCAAGCGGTAGATCGTCACGGGACGCTCCTGGCCGATGCGGTAGGCGCGGTCGCTCGCCTGGTCTTCGATCGCGGGGTTCCACCACGGATCCAGATGAATCACGTAGTCCGCGGCCGTGAGGTTCAGTCCCGTGCCGCCCGCCTTCAAGCTGATGAGGAACAAAGGCATCGTCCCCTCCTCAAACGCCTCCACCAGCTTCTGGCGCTGCGAGGGCGGCATGGAGCCGTCGAGATAAAGGTACTGAACGCCCTTTTCGTCCAAGGCCCGGCGAATGAGCGCCAGGTGGCTCGTGAACTGGCTGAAGACGAGCGCCCGATGGCGGTTTTCGATCAAATCCTCCGCGAGGTCCAGGAAGGCCGCCGTCTTCGAAGAAGGAATGTGGAGCGCCGGATCGACGAGCTCGGCGGCGCACGCCGCCTGACGCAATTTCAGAAGCTGCGTCAACGCCTGCACGGCGGTGATTTCGCCCGCCTCGAGGTTCGCCTGCGTCGATTCGCGGAGCTCCTCGTAGAGCGCGCGCTCTTCGGGCGACAGGGCGACCTTCACGGTCATCTCCGTCTTTTCCGGGAGTTCGTTCAAGACGTCCGTCTTCGTGCGGCGCAGGATGAAGGGCGAGACGATGCGCTTTAAAAGCCGCTGCTGCTCGCGGTCCTTGTCGCGTTCAATCGGAAGCACGAAGCGCTCGGAGAAGCGGTTGAAGGAGCCGAGGAGCCCCGGCACCGCCACTTCAAAGAGGGCCCAGATTTCCGCCAAATGGTTCTGCAGCGGGGTGCCCGTCAGCATCACGCGGAAGTCCGCCTTCACCGCGGTCGCCGCCTTGAAGGCCTTCGTCTCGCGGTTCTTGATGTTGTGCGCTTCGTCAAAGACCGCCGTCGCCCACGTCTTTTCGCCCATCGCTTCGACTTCGCTCGTCAAGACGCCGTAGGTCGTGAGGACCACCGTCCCCTTGTCCGCCTTTTCAAGCGTCTTCGCGCGATCGCCCGCCTGATTGAGAATCGCCTGCTTCAAGCTGGGGGCAAAGCGCGCGAGCTCCTCGCGCCAGTTGTAGAGCACCGAAGCGGGCACGACCACGATCTGCGGACCTTCCGCAGCGCGCGAAAGAAGCACCGCAATCGTCTGCACGGTCTTGCCGAGGCCCATGTCGTCGGCGAGCACGGCGCCCGCGCCCCAGGACGCGAGGCGCATCATCCACTCAAAGCCATCCGTCTGGTAGTCGCGCAGCTCGGCCATGAGCGTCGCGGGCGTCGCCGCCTGCACGCTCGAAGCCTTGTCAATTCGCGCCATGAGGTCGCGGTAGTCCTTGTCCGCCGTGATTTCGGCGCCGTTCTTTTCGAATTCGCCCAGCACGCTCGCGTTGAAGACGGAGAGCTGCGGGGTCTTCGCGCCGCTCACGAGCCGATCCATCGCAGCGAGCTGCTTCTTCAAGGACTCCGTGAGCGCCACGTATTCGTCTTCGCCGAGCGCAATGAAGTTGCCCTTTGAATTGCGCACGAGGCGCAGGAGCTCGGCGATCTTGAGCTTCGTCTTGCCGTCCAGCGCCGCCTCGCCCTTCACCTCGAACCACGTGCCGATGCGGTTCACGGAAAGCGACAGGTCCGCAAAGCGCAGCGTCGGGTGCGAAACCTTCATCTTCACGCCCTCGGGCCATTCGACAGTGACGCTCTTGTCGCCGTAAACGGCGGAAAGAAGCGACAAGCACCCTTCGGTGGACAGGGACCAGCGGTCGTCGTCGATGCGGCAGTCGTCCAAGAACGAAATCTTCGCCGCAAGCGCCTCGAAGTTCGCCTTCTCTTTTTTCAGATCGCGCTCGGTCTGCACGGACTTGCCGCCCACGCTCACGGCGAGGTATTCAAGCCCCTTGCCGGGCTCGCACGCCACCGTCGCGCCGGCGATCGGACGCACGACGGCGCGCACGGCGTAGCCGTTGTCGTCATCGGGCGAAATCTGCAGCGTGATGCCGGAGTCGCCCTTGGTTTTCTGCACGACGGCGGAATTCTTGAGAAGCTCGCTTCGCACGGGCATCCGCACGGAGAGGCGCTCCAGAATCTCGGTCAAAATCGGCTTGGCCTCTTCGGGAAGCGTCGAGCCGGTCTTTTCCAGCGTCTGCAGCACCATGCTGCAGTCGGTCGTGACCTCCGTCACCTCGATGCGATCGTCCTGCACCGAGCGCACCATGCACTTCACATGCTTTTCCGGACTGCTGAGGCAGTACTTCTCCTCAATGTTGGTCGACACCTCAAAGCCCGCCTTCGAATGCGTCACGGTGAGCTGCGGCTCGACCTTCACGATGTCGATGCGCTGGTCGCCCTTCGGATTGAAGACGAACGGATGGCCGATCAGCGCCACGAGCGCCGCGGCGCCCCGAAGCCGGTAGGAGTGAGAGCGCCCGCGGCCGACGTCTTCCGCGGCGTCCGCAATCAGCATGTCGTGCTTCGTCATCCCTTCGACGTTCTTGCCCACGAAGGCCGACATCACCACGTCGCGCCCGGCGCTCCACGTCGTGCCGTTCGTGCTCTTTTGCTGGCGCGGCTGCACTTCCCACGTCGTCTTGTCCAAAAGGTACACGACGCGCGAGCCGCCCTCGCCCTTGGCCGCCTTCTCCGTCTTCTTGGAATTGAGCACGGCGTAATCAAGCAGTTCGCGAAGGTCCGCCTCCCAGGCGTCCACGATGCGCTCCCGCGTGAGAAGCGGCTTCATCGCAAGCGACGCTTCGAAAGCCTTCGCCTTCTCGGACGTCGGGTCCGTCACCGCCTCCTCAATCTGCGCCAAGACCGGATAGTCCGTGAGCACCGGATCCCGCAGCGACTCGTCGGGTCTCGGATTGCACTGATGAAATTCGTCCTCATTGAACGCATCAAGGAGAATGCGGATCATGACCGCCGACAAAGGCGCCGCATCGAACAGCCTTCGCACGATGAAGTATTCCACCCAGCCCTTCGTGCGCGCGCCGTGCTCGGCGATGGGCAGAAGAACCAAGGAGTCCGGATCGAGCTTGTCAGCGCTCTTCACGATGGCCCCCAGCGTGCGCTGCGTCGTGGGCGTCAGACGGTCCGCCAGGAGCGCAATGCCGCAGGCGAGATTCTCCCAGCAGCCGACAAGGCGCTTTCTGTCGTAGCAGCGCGCCTTCACGGCCTTCTTCGCGGCCTTTCCCGCCTCGACGGCGTTGCCGTCCGCCACGGCTTCGAGCGCCTTCAAAAGCCAGAAGTGCGGCGATTCGCTCGTCATCTCAGCGAGCCGCTCCTTGAGATGCCCTTCGTGCCAGAAGCGCATGAAGGCCTTCCAGTCCGTCGCCCGGCAGCGCCCGGCTTCCGTGAGCCGCAACTCATCGAAATTTCGGGAAACAACCTCCACGTCCCGCCACGGAAGCCCACTGGCATGATGAATCCAAAAGTCATGCATCAGCTGATCGGCGCGCCGGGAAGACAGCGTGGAGAGAAACGGCCCCATCTCCTCATGAAAGAGGAATTCCTCCATCGCCTCATCCCATCGGTACCACAAGCGCTCCGGCTCTTCTTCCTCCGCTTCGGGAGGACGAACCTCGCTCGCCGGATCCTTCGACGAGAGCCGCATCAGAAGCCAGCGGTAGTCCGCCGCCGCATACATCTCCCGAATGCGCCCCTCGTAGCGCTCGTAGGCGGGGAGAAACTCCGAAAAGACCATGTCCTCGGGCTGCATCTCCATCGCCGCGGCCGCCCACGGATACAACGTGAGCGTAGTCTCCCGGCGCCACCAGTAGTAGTCTTCATCCGCCGTGCAGGATTTCACCAGACTGGGGTCCAGCAGCTTCAGCGCGGCAAGCTTCTCCAAAAGCTTGGCGCCGTTCGCTGCCGTAAGGCGCATCGTGCGGAAGATGTCCTTCATCACCGCGGCGTCAAGATCCCACGGCGTGCACATGCAGGCGTAGAAAAGCTTGCGGCATTCAGGGGTGAGCCCGCGAATGCTCGTGCGGAACTTCGCGATGCGGTCAGTCGTCTCGGTGTCGTGCATGATGTCTGAGAAAATCAAAAGAAAAACAAGGCGCGGATTGTAGCGGACGCCCTGCTTTTGCGCTCAGACTCCGGACCGCAAAAAAAACCGGCGCCCCGAAAAGAGGCAGCCGGCTTTTCCTTCGCCAAAGGCAGGGCGCTCGACGGAGGGCATCGCAGAAAGCGAGCTTCTCCGGGCGTCCCGCGTCTTCCGCCCTACTGCGCGAGCGCGAGAAGCTCCATGATCTCGTCCTTGCCGAGCCGGCTCGACATCTCGGTGCCCTCGAGCAGCGCGTCCGCGAGCGACTTCTTCGTGCCGTGCAGCTTCAGGATCTTCTCCTCCACCGTGCCTTCCGCGATCAAGCGGTAGATCGTCACCGGACGCTCCTGACCGATGCGGTAGGCGCGGTCGCTCGCCTGGTCTTCGATCGCGGGGTTCCACCACGGATCCATGTGGATGACGTAGTCCGCGGCCGTGAGGTTCAAGCCCGTGCCGCCCGCCTTCAAGCTGATGAGGAACAAGGGCATCGTCCCCTCCTCAAACTCCTGCACCAGCTTCTGGCGCTGCGAGGGCGTCATGGAGCCGTCGAGATAGAGGTACTTGATGCCTTCTTCGTCGAGCGTCCGGCGAATGATCGCGAGGTGGCTCGTGAACTGGCTGAAGACCAAGGCCCGGTGATTGTTTTCGATCAATTCCTCGGCAAGCCGCAGGAACGTCTGCGTCTTCGAAGACGGCAGCCGCAGCCTCGAATCCACGAGCTCAGGCGAACACGCGGCCTGCCGCAGCTTCATCAGGGACGCCAAGGCCTGCACCGGATTGATTTCCCCCGACGCAAGGCTCAACTGCGTCTCCTCGCGCAGCTCCTCGTAGAGCGCGCGCTCTTCGGGCGAAAGCTCCACCTTCACCGTCATCTCGGTCTTTTCCGGAAGCTCGTTCAAGACGTCCGTCTTCGTGCGGCGCAGGATGAAGGGCGAGACGATGCGCTTTAAAAGCCGCTGCTGCTCGCGATCCTTGTCGCGCTCAATCGGGAGCACGAAGCGGTCCGTGAAGCGGTTGAAGGTTCCGAGAAGCCCCGGCACCGCCACTTCAAAGAGGGCCCAGATTTCAGCGAGGTGATTCTGCAGCGGGGTGCCGGTCAGCATCACGCGGAAGTCCGACTTCACCTGCACCGCCGCCTTGAAGGACTTCGTCTCCTTGTTCTTGATGTTGTGCGCCTCGTCAAAGACCGCGGTGGTCCACGTCTTTTCCGAAAGCGTCTCAATCTCGCCCGCGAGCACCCCGTAGGTCGTCAACACCACCGTGCCCTTCTTCGCCTTCTTGAGCACCTCGGCGCGGTCCTCGACCTGATTGAGGATCACCTGCGTGAGGGAGGGCGCAAAGCGCTCGAGCTCGTCGCGCCAGTTAAAGAGCACGGAAGCGGGCACCACCACGAGCTGCGGCCCCGCCTTCGCTCGAGAAAGGAGCACGGCGATCGTCTGCACGGTTTTGCCAAGCCCCATGTCGTCGGCGCGCACGGCGCCCGCGCCCCAGGACGCCAGGCGCG
>CAVJUB010000079.1:0-10308 GCA_963652545.1 Hallella faecis
CGCGGGCGAGCTCTGATTCCCGCCTTGCTGAAGCCGGCCGCTGCGCCGGCTTTTTCATCGGCAAAGTTCTTCCAGGCGCCCCATGTCGCTGACTGCCGCGGCTTCGTCGTGCATATCTTCTGCGGCCACATCCTTGAGCACGGCATCAATCGTTGCCATCACCATTGGCCTGGCTTCCCTCAGCTCATCATCGCTCCACTGAAGACAGACTGAGAGCTTCGAAGCCCAGTCCGTCATGAGCATCGGAACCTGACGCTCGGCTTGATGCACCGCGTAGTCCAAATACCGACAGAGAACATCGTTGAGGTCTGATCTCGCCACACCATGCAATCGCTCAATCACCGCAGCATAAAAACCCTGCGTTATCGGACTGTCCTTCGAATAATCAGCCGACGTCGCAAAAAGATCCGTGAGTCTCTGATCAAAGCGCCGAGTGCTCGCCCGAATCTCCTCCAGTTCGCTTTTCAGATGCTCGAAATACGCCGCATCAAAAAGCCGATCCCCCTTCAGACGCTCCTTGTCGAGCACCCAGCCTTTCACGGCATAGTTGCTCAGCTTGTCCCACGCCCATCGGCGAAACTGCCTCGCCTGAGGAGTCTCCATCCGAAGACCAAGCGCAATGACAGCGGCCGCGGAATAAAACGTCTCCTCGTTGTTTTTACTTCCGTCCTTCCGCGTCCGAAGGAAACGCGCGCTGACATCGCGCTCCAGCAGCTCCCCTGTCGCAAACAGCGATCGAAACTGTCGTTCAACCGCCGTTGAATCCGCTCCCAGCAAAGTCCCGACAGCCTTTGCGGTCAGCCAGGCCTCTTCCGCCTTCACGCGAACTTCCTCACTCTCCGCCTGCCGCTCTCGCACAAAGACCAAAAAGTCCATTACGCCGCTTCGTTCCTCTGCTCCATCCATCACTTTTCCCGCTCTCCTGCCTCCGGCAAACTCCTAACGAAGTCTACTGGTTCCGGCTCTCAACACAGTCTCTATCTCGCTGTTTTTGTTGAAAAAATAAAATATGCTCAGTACGCAGAGCTTATTTTTGGAAAATATGCTCTGCGTACTGAGCATATTCGTCATCCCGCTTGGCACCTTGACGACGGCCAGTCCTGACGCCGCTCAGCAAAAAGGCGGCGCCCCGAATCGGAAGCGCCGCCCGCGAAGTCGATGAAGAACCGTCAGCCGACTACTTCTTCTCGTCCTTCTTCGCCTTCTTCACTTTCTGGGCCTTCTTCTCCGCAAGAAGCCGCCCCGCCGGCGACACGCCGCTTTCAAACATGGCGCTCGCGCGAGCGACGATCAGAGGATCGACGTCGCCCACGATCTGCGGATCCCGGTTGGCGTAGGGGATGTGGCTCAGCACGTAGCGCATGGCGTTCAAGCGAGCGCGCTTCTTGTCGTCGCTCTTCACAACCGTCCAGGGGCAGTCCGCCGTGTCGGTGGTGAAGAACATCGCCTCCTTGGCGCGGGTGTAGTCGTCCCACTTGTCAAGCGACGCCTTGTCGATCGGGGAGAGCTTCCAGCGCTTCAGGGGATGGAGCTCGCGCTCCTTGAAGCGGCGGCGCTGCTCGTCCTGCGACACGGAGAACCAGAACTTGATGAGGTAGATGCCGGAGCGAACGAGGAAGCGCTCGAAGTCCGGGCATTCGCGCATGAATTCCCGATACTGCTCTTCATCGCAGAAGCCCATCACGCGCTCCACGCCCGCGCGGTTGTACCAGGAGCGGTCGAAGAGAACGATTTCGCCCTTCGTGGGAAGGTGCGCCACGTAGCGCTGGAAGTACCACTGGCCGGATTCCGTGGACGTGGGCTTTTCCAAAGCCACGACGCGCGCGCCGCGGGGATTGAGATGCTCCATGAAGCGCTTGATGGTGCCGCCCTTGCCGGCCGCGTCGCGGCCTTCGAAAAGGATGACCACGCGAGCGCCCGTTTCCTTCACCCAGCTCTGCAGCTTCAAGAGCTCCACCTGCAGGCCGAACTTTTCACGCTCGTAGCGCTTGCGGCCCAGACGGTGGCTGTAGGGGTAGCCGCCGCGGCGCCAGTCGGGCGAAAGCTCGTCATCGGGATCAATCCCGGTGCGCTCCTTCTTTTCCTTCTTCTTTTCTTCTTCGAGCAGATTGCGCAGAATGATCTTGCGATCCTTCGGCGCCTTGCCGCGCAGGATGGCGGCAATCGCCTCGCTGTCGGTGTCCTCGCCCTTTTCGATGCTGTTGTAGACCTCAAAGGCCTCGGCATCGTCTTCATCCTTGAAGACCGGCTCGGCGCCGCGCTCGATCGTGGTCTTCGTCCACGTCGGCCGCTCGCGCTTCATCAGCTGCGCCGCCTCCTCCTTCTCGGCCTGAGCCGCAATCTGGGCTTTGCCGGCCACCTTCTTTGCGACCGTCTTGATCGCCGCCTTTTCCGTTTCCTTCTTCTCCGTCAATTTTGTCTCCAGGACGTGTCGTTCAATGACCTGAATCAGGCCGCCTTCTCACGGCGGGATTCAAGCAGTTTGTAAATAGTATCGCGTTTTGCGCCCGAAACGCGAGCGGCGATGCCCGCCGCCTTCGAAAGCGGCAGCTCCTTCGCGATCGCTTCGGCCCACGCCACCACTTCGGGCGTCACCTCCGCCCCCTTGCCTTCCTTCTCGTCCACGGCGATCACATACTCGCCGCGAGGCTCGTGGGCTTCGCACCAGGCGGGAACCTCTGCGGCCGTCATCACTTCAAACGTCTCAAAGCGCTTCGTGATTTCGCGCGCCACGGCGATGCGGCGCTCGGGTTCGAGCTGCGCCGCCAGGTCCGTCATCAGCTCCCGGATGCGATGCGGGGCTTCGTAGAGCACGAAGGCGTCGCCGCGAAGGGCGTACTTTGAAAGCGCCTCGCGGCGCTGCTTTGTCTGCGGCGGCACGAAGCCCGCAAACGTGAAGCTGTAAGCTTTAAGGCCTGACGCGGAAAGCGCCGTGATGACCGCGGAGGCGCCGGGCACGGGAATCACGCGAAAGCCCGCGTTTCGCACCTGCTCCACGGCGCGCGCGCCGGGGTCGCTCACGGCGGGGGTGCCGGCGTCGGTGACGAGCGCGATGCGCTCGCCCTTTTGGAGGCGTTCGATGAGCTGGGCGCTCGCCTGCACCTCGTTGTGCTCGTGCACGGAAATCGTCTGAGTGCGGATGCCGTAGCGGTCCAGAATCTTGCGGGTCTGCCGGGTGTCCTCGCACGCGACGGCGTCGGCCGCCGCAAGAACCCACAGCGCCCTTAGCGTAATATCCGCGGCGTTGCCGATGGGAAGCCCTACAATATAGAGTGCGGCATGGGGAAGACTCTGCTCGTCGAGCGATGCCGCACGCATGAGCGCGTCCCCTGCAAAGGGGTGGGCGGCGCCCGCCGCCTCATCGGCTTCGTTATTTTCCGTCTTCAATTCGTTTTCGGACTGCATTGTGACCTGTCCCTTCCACTCTCTTGTTGCCTGGTGTCTTGCGGCCTTCGCGACGCTTTCTTCCGCCGTCTCGGCGCAGACGGCGATTGACGCGCTGATGCCCCAAGAAACGCCGGCCGCTTCGCCCGCCGCCGCACAGACGCTGCCGATGCGCATCGCCGTTCTGATGCCCGCGAAGGACTCGCCTTTCTATGCGGTCACGCAAGCCGCCGTCAACGGCATTCTTGCCAGCAATTATGCAACATCGACGCCGGCGGAAATCCTGCTCATCCATCCCGACAGCTCGGAAAACATCCTGAAGCAGGCGGAGAAGGCGGCCGCCGCGGGCGCCATGGCGGCCGTGGGCCCCATCGAGCGCGCGAAGATCGAAACGCTCGCGAAGGAGCCCTTCCTGCCGCTGCCCATCGTGGCCCTGAATCAGATCGAAATGGACCGCGAGATTCCGCTCACGGAAGAAGAGATTGAGGCGAAGAAGCACGCCGAAGAAGCGCAGGCGCTCGCGGACCAGGCGCAGCGCGAATTGAATCAGGCGGAGTCCACCGCCACGGTGGGCAACGCCGCTCGCGACGCCGCGGTGGATGAGGAATTCACGCCCTCGGGCGCCATCGCCGCCCGGACCACCGTGCCGGGCTTTGTCGCCGCTCAGGACCTTCCTGAAAAGAACGTGCGCTACGAGCCGAAGCAGTTCCCGCGCCAGTTTCTGATGCTCGGCCTCTCCATGGAGGAGGACGCGGACTACGTGGCGCAGTTGGGCGTCTCGGCGCTCCCGCGCCTCACGGAGTCCGGCCACCGTCCCCGCGTGCTGCTTCTGGACGGCAACGCTCCCTTGGAGCAGCGCGTCTCCGCCGCCTTTGAAAAGAAGCTTCGCAGCCTCGGCTACGTGCCCGACCGCCTCACGGTGGACGTGGACGCCTACAAGTGGGTGAACACCTTCTTCCGCCTGGTCGTGGACAAGAAGAACGCCGCCTACCTTGACGAAACGCCGATTGACCAGGAAGCGGATCCCGCGGGCTGGCGCCGGCAGCAGATGCGCATCCGCCGCGCCGAAGCCAGCCTTCGCGCCCGCGCCGCGCTCGCGGAGCCCCCGTACCAAGCGATCTTCATCGCGCTGGACGCTCAGAAAGCTTCCCTCGTGCGCTCGCGCCTGCCGCTCCGATCCCGTCTCTGGGCGACGTCCGCGGTGAACCCGGGCGATCCGATGACGAATTCGCAGGCCCGCGCCCTGACGTTTGACCTCCTGCAGGTGGGGTTTGTGGAAAGCCCCTTTGTGCTTCACTTTGACACGACCGCCTTTGAAGAGAAGTACAACACGACGGCGCCGAAGACGGTGCTCGACCGCCGGCTCTTTGCGCTGGGCGCCGACGCTCTGCATCTGGCGCAGCAGATGGCCCGCGGCACGATGACGGAAGACTACGAAGGCCTCACGGGGCGCCTCACGTACAACCTGGAAGTGTCGCCCGCCGTCACGCGCCAGAGTGAAACCGCCATGATCGAACAAGGCGAAATCATTCCCATGACGCCGGAAGACCTCAAGGACTTCCAGGTCGTGACCTTCAACAAGCGCCTGCGCCGCTTCCAGCAGACGCCCGTGAAGCGCGCTTCGGACGCTGACAAGGCGGACGACGCCGCAACCAGTGCTGACAAGGCCGCCTCGGCCGACCCCGAAGTCGTCACGGCGCCGCCCGTTGAAGAAACTCCTGATCTCACCACGCTCGCTCTTCCGCAATAGCCATGTCGCTTTTCACGCTCTCTGACGCCGAACTCGCCTGGGGGGAAGCCCCTCTTCTTGACCACGCCGCCATGAGCCTTGAAGCCGGCGAGCGCGTGGGCCTCATCGGCCGCAACGGCACGGGAAAAAGCTCCCTCCTGAAAGTCATCGCCCGCAAGGACAAATTGGACGACGGCGAACTCATCGTGCAGGACGGCCTTCGGGCCGTCTACGTCGAGCAGGAGCCGCAGCTTCCGCCCGCTGACACCTTCCGCGAAAGCCTCGTTCTGCGCGGGGGCCTGGATGACATCGCCGACGACCGCGAAAAGTGGGCCGCCCTGGCGCGCCTGGAAGAGTACCTGCAGCGATTGAAGCTTCCCGCCGACGGAAGCCCCGCCACCGCCTCCGGCGGCGAAAAAAAGCGCGCGGCGCTTGCGCTCGCCTTGAGCCTCAAGCCCGATCTCTTGCTTTTGGACGAACCCACGAACCACCTCGACATCGAAACGATTCTGGTGTTGGAAGGCATCCTCACGAGCGAATACAAGAACGGCCGCTCCCTCATGGTGATCACGCACGACCGCGCCTTCCTTGACGACACCGTGACGCGCATCGTGGAGCTTGACCGCGGCGCGCTGCGCTCCTACCCGGGGAACTTCGCCGCCTACGAGACGCGCAAGGCCGAGGAGCTCGCCGCCGAAGCCGTGGAGCGCGCCCGCTTTGACAAATTCCACGCGCAGGAAGAAGTCTGGATCCGCAAGGGGATCGAAGCCCGCCGCACCCGCAACGAAGGCCGCGTGCGCCGTCTGGAAGCCCTGCGGCGCGAGCGCGCCGCCCGCCGCGAGCGCATGGGGTCCGTCAACCTCTCGATCGACGCCGGCGAAAAAAGCGGCAAGATCGTGGCGGAGGTGACGGGGCTCACGAAGTCGTTCGGCGACCGCCCGATCGTGAAGGACCTCAACTTCAAGCTGATGCGAGGCGACAAGCTGGGGCTCTTGGGCCACAACGGCACCGGGAAGTCCACGCTGATCAAGCTCCTTCTGGGCGAACTCGCGCCCGACGCCGGCGCCGTGAAGCTCGGCACCAATCTCAACATCGCGTACTTCGACCAGCTCCGAGAGCAGTTGGACGACACGAAGACCGTCGCAGAAACCATCAGCCCGGGGAGCGACTGGGTGGAGATCGCCGGCGAGCGAAAGCACATCATGAGCTACCTCGCCGACTTCCTCTTCACGCCGCAGCGCGCCTCGGTGCCCGTAGGGAACCTCTCCGGCGGCGAACGCAACCGCCTGCTTCTCGCGCGCCTCTTCGCGCTCCCCGCGAACCTCCTGGTGCTTGACGAACCGACGAACGACCTTGACATCGACTCGCTGGAACTTCTGGAAGCCACGCTGGAGACCTACCCCGGCACGCTCATCCTCGTGAGCCATGACCGCCGCTTCCTGGACGACGTGGTGACGCAGGTGCTCGCCCCCGTCAATCCCGCCGAGCCCGACGGCCGCTGGATGGAGTTTGTGGGCGGCTACGAAGACTGGCTGCGGCAGCGCCCCGCCTTTGAAGCGGAGAAGCCCAAGGCCCCCGAAAAGCCCAAGGAGAAGCCGCAGCGCGAAGTGAAGAACGCGCCCCCGCAGCGCGTTCGCATGAGCTTCAAGGAAACGAAGGAACTGGAAAGCCTGCCGCAGACGATTGAGTCGCTGGAAACCGAGCAGTCCGACCTCATGACCGCCATGAGCGCCCCGGACTACTTCAAGAGCGAGCCCGCCCGGCAGAAGGCGGACAAGGAGCGCATGGACGCCCTGCCCGGCCTCATCGAAGCGGCCTACGCGCGCTGGGAAGAGCTCACGGCGAAGGCCGAAGCCGCGAACCAGCGATAGGAACCGTCGTCATGGAAGCACTGCTTGACTCCATCAACTGGGCGCTCGTCGGGGGCGCCGCCGCAGCGCTTCTTCAGATTGCGCTCGCCTGCGCCGTGATCCTGCGCGTCATTCTCACGCGCCATCCGCCGTCAGCCGCCCTCGCGTGGATTCTTCTCACGGTCGGCCTGCCCTACGTCGGGTTCTTCCTCTACCTCACGATCGGCGAAAAGCCCATCGGCCGGTGGCGGCAGTACAAGCTCAAAAAGGCCGTCGCCCGCTGGAACGAAGTGCTCGCGCACAAGCCCGCCGACGAACGTCACCCCATGGCGACGCAGCGTCACGCGGGGCTGGTGCGGCTCGCGGAGCGCCTGGGCGACATCCCGATGAGCTTCGGCAGCACGCTTGAATTGATCGGCGACACCGACGAAGCCTTGAAGCGCATCACGGCCGACATCCGCGCGGCCAAAACCTCCGTCTTCATGGAGTATTACATCTGGCAGGAGGGCGGCCTTGTCGGCGACGTGGAGGCGGCGCTCCTGGACGCCGCGCGCCGCGGCGTCTCCTGCCGCATTCTCGTGGACGACATCGGCTCGCACGGCTTTCTGAGAAGCCCCGCCGCCCAGCGCTTCCGCGACGCGGGCATTCACCTCTCTTCCGCCTTGCCCGTGCGCTTCTTCGGCCCCGCGCACGGCCGCTTTGACCTTCGGCTGCACCGAAAGACCGTGGTCATCGACAACACCGTGGGCTACACCGGCAGCCTCAACATGGTGGACCCCGCGTTCTTCAATCAGGACGCCAACGTGGGCGAATGGGTGGACGCCGTCGTGCGCGTCACGGGAACGGCCGTAGCCGACCTCAACCTCGTGCTCGCCTTCGACTGGGCGCTGCAGCCCGACGACGCCGGAAACAGCGTCTCCTTCATGCCGGTGCCGCCCGTGCCCGCCACGGGCGACGCGCGCGTCGTCACGGTGCCTTCCGGCCCCACGGCGCCCGACAACGCCAACATGCTCCTCATCATCGAGGCGATCAACTGCGCCCGCCGCTCCATCCTCATCACGACGCCCTACTTCGTCCCGAACGAAGCGATGGCCGTGGCGCTTCAGAATGCGGCGTACCGAGGCGTTGACGTGCGGCTTCTGCTCCCCATGAAAAACGACTCGAAGTTCGTGCACTACGCAAGCCAGCGCTATTTCGAAGGCTTGATGAGCGCAGGCGTCCGGATCATGCGCTTTGACGCGGGGCTTCTGCACACGAAGGCCATCACGGTGGACGATGACTTCGCGCTCTTCGGGACCGTGAACCTCGACAACCGCAGCCTGCATCTCAACTTCGAGATGATGCTGCTCGTCTTCGATCCCGCCTTCGTGAAGGCGCTCGTCGCCCTTCTGAAATCCTACGAAGCCGCCTGCTCCGTCGTGGATCCCGCCACGTGGCATCAGCGCTCCATCAAGGAGCGATTCCTTGAAGGCGTGTGCTATCTGGTGTCGCCGCTGCTTTAACTGATGTACTCGATTCACATGCGTCTCTTTGGGCATTGATCAATTTGCAGACGCAATAGAATGAAAAAATATCGTAAAAATCAACGATGATATCGATCGCGTAATCGCGTATACGCGATTACGCGATTACGCGATAATCTAGTATTTTTATCGTCTATCAAGTACAATCGAGTAAGTCCGATCTTTTCCCTCTCTCCTTACAGGCGCCCACATGTCTGACGCACTCATCTTGCCTCGTGACGAATCCTTGACCGTTGAGTTCAAATCCGAATGGAACAAGGACAAGATCAGAAAAACCTTAGTTGCCTTCGCCAATACTGTCGGCGGCGACCTCTATATCGGCATGGATGACAATGGTCTGCCGGTCGGCGTCAGCAACACCGATGAAATCATCCAGTCGCTCACTTCCGTTATTCGCGACTCTATTTTCCCTTCCATGGCCGACTGTGTCAGCACCACCGTCATCACGGCTCCAGGCGGCCTAAAAATTGTCAAGGTCCACGTCCTCCCTGGTCGGCTAAAACCCTATTCTCTGGACCCCAAACGTTCAGAAACCGTCTACATCCGCATGGAGAACACCAGTTGTCCCGCCTCATTGGATGACCTGGAGTCCATTTTCATAAAATCTAACCCCACACCATTTGAACAACGCCTTTCGACCTACAAATATCTGACTTTCAATGATCTGCAAGCCGCCTGCAAAGAAAATGACTTTGCCCTGAATCCCCAAACCAACCTCCAATATGGCCTCTGGGACTCACAAGCCGCCGAATACACCAATCTAGGCTTCATCTGTTCAGATCAAAGTACTTTCGGCGCTGTGCTAGTGGCATTTGCCGAGAATGAAAAACTCTCAGTCAAGCAGGCGAAACACGTGAACGGATCCGTCTTCCGACTGCTCTCAGAAATTCAACTCTTCATCAAAGAAAACAATTTCGCAGGCTGGACCTTCCCCACCGACGGATCCTTGAAACGCAAGGAACAGTATTACATTTCTACACTGGTCCTGAGAGAAGCTGCTGTCAATGCCATTGCTCATCGAGACTACAGCCGCAGCGCACCCATAACCGTACATATCACACCTGCAGCTGTTGAGATTTTCACTATCGGAGGCCTTCCCGATCTCGAACCAGAGCAAGTCTTGATCGGCATGGCCACAAACTGCCGCAATCCTCGCCTAGCCATGTTGCTAGGCAAGTTGAAATTGATGGAAGGTATTGGCAACGGCTTCCGACAACTGAGAAACGCCTATCCTGACGTACCTCTCACAGACTTACTGACCATCGCACCGCGTCACTTCATTATTCGCTTGCCACGAATTGATCCAGTCAAACCCACCTTGGACCCCACCTCTGCTCGGATTATCAATTACATCAGAAGTAACGAAACGGCATCTCGGCAGGACCTTCAAACCCATTTGGATCTAGGAGCATCTATGCTTATAAAGCATCTGAAAAGGCTCCGCCAAAACAACCTCATTGTAGCCATCGGCAAAGGCCCGTCTACGCGCTACCGCGCCTGCGACTGAGTCGCCTTTTGGCTACATAACGATGCTCTGTCGAATCAGCGCACAAGATGACAACGAACATTGCCATCCTGTCTACATGGGCCATTTTTGTGTAGAGTCATGTCTACATGCGTGTATAGTTATTTCGAACTAATTTGATTACTTTTTATTGTTTTAGCGCTAATATTTATACGTTATCTACTATACATCCACATTTAGAGGCGTGTCATCTTCCTTGCCTACTTGTCGCCCGCCAGCAGATGAGGGACCCCGCGACCAGTACGGCCGTCCCCAGCCAGAAGCTTTGCGTGAGCGAAGCGCCGATCCAAATCACGC
>CAVJUB010000080.1:0-10087 GCA_963652545.1 Hallella faecis
CGAAACTACTTGTCCGTCGTGCGCCACGCGGTGGTGAACTATCTCTCGGGGCTCGCCGCCTCTCAGAGCGTGCAGCTCACGCAGGTTTTGAAGGAAGTGGTGCCGCAGCTTCTGGCGAAGGCAAGGGATGCTTTTGCTGATCACCCTGATGCGGAGATTTTGGCCAAGGCGCAGGTGGTCGCCACCTTCATGCCGCCCGATCGGCAGTGGATGCAGTCCTGGCGCGTCTTTTCAAAGGCGGCGGAGGGCACGGTGGTGCACCGCACGGCCAACCGCGATGGCGAGTGGATTGATCAGGAGGAGACGAAGGCCGCCGAGGCGGCGCTCGTTGAAACGTATCCGCAGTGGCAGGAGCTTTTTGATTGGGTGAGGGAGCGCCTTGTTTGGGAAATTCTCGTGGAGTTTGGCTACCGGACGCTCAAGGGACGATCTGTGGCGCGCATTGGCGCCGCAACGCTTGAGGCAGGAAGGCGTTTTGATGGAGTCGCGCGCGAGCTGTGCCTGGTGCTGAAGGAGTCGTGCAACATCGAAGCAACGCCAAAGACCGTGCAGTACTTCTTGAATGGCATCCTTGACATGATGAAGACGCTCGGGGCCTTTGATCCCACGGACTTGGAGAGTTTTGCGCCGCGCGTGAAGAAGAGCTTTGGCGAATACCTGACGACAGGCAACGACTGGAAGGCCTTCAATACGGCGACGACGGTGCTGCCGCGCTTTGGTCAGTTCAACAACCCGCCCAACAGCGTGCAGCTCATCAAAAAAGGCGGCAAGGGAAAGTTCTTCAATCCGGTGCTCCATACGGACTCCAATCCTGTCACGTGGTTTGAAAACTGGGCGGAGAAGCTCTTCAACGTCGCTGGCGACAAGGAAAAAATACTCAACCTCTTTAACGACAACGTCATTGAGGCGGTTTATGAAGCAGCCTTCAAGGCGCTTGAGGAAACGAAGCTGGTGACGCGCGTGGAGCGAGATGACAAGCTTCCTTCCTGGGCCTTGTCGCCCAAGCAGTACAAGGTGACGACTCGCGTGGCGCGTTGGAAATGCAGTCTCTGCGGGCGTCTTTTCACTGCGGCAGAATCTGAGAGTGCTTATTGGCAGGGCTCGCCGTGTCTCTCCACCGAATGCCAGGGGCATTTGGAAAGGGAGGAGACGACTGAAGGAGTGGCGGAAAGGTCATTCTTTGCTGCGCCGCCCGTGCGCATCAACGCACGCGAGCACACGGGACTGGTGGACGGCGACACGCGAAGCCGCATCGAAAGGAGTTTCGGTGGGTCAAACGCCGCTTGGAGCGTGAATCTGCTGTCGGCGACGCCTACCTTGGAAATGGGCATCGACATTGGCGCGCTCTCCACGGTGATGCAGTGCTCCATGCCGCCGCGCGTAGCCAGTCATCTGCAGCGCATCGGCCGCGCCGGGCGCCGGGATGGAAATGCACTGGCGCTCACGATTGCGAATCGCGATCCTCACAGCCAGTACTTCTGGATGCAGCCCGAAGAGATGTTGCAAGGCGAAGTGACGCCGCCGGGCGTCTTCCTGCGGGCGGTGTCAGTGCTGGAGCGTCAGCTGCTGGCGTTTGCCATCACGCGCTGGGTGAGCCGTACGGAGCCAATGCCTCGTCTTGACTCTGCTTTGGGGAAAACGCTTGCTGAGATGAATAAAGCAAGCTGTGATTTTCCCGTGAAATTCCTTGAGTATGTGACGGATCACGCTGAGGAACTCTGGAGCGACTTCTGTCGATTCTTTGAAATGGACGGAAAGACGGAGCTCACGGATGAGGCAAAACTGTCGCTCCACAAGTTTGTCACAGGGGATAAGTCAAGCGAGCGATTGAGTCTTGCGGAGCGGGTGCGCAACGTTTTTGATGATGCACGGCTTGCTAATGAAGCTCGTCAGCGTGAGTTCAATGCGCTGAACTCTGCCAAGGCAAAGCTTGAGAAGGCGCCAGAGAGTCCGCAACGGAATAATGAGCTGGCGGACCTCTCGCAGCAGCTTGAGGCACTGCAACAGCTGTGGACTACGCAGAAAAAGCGGAAACTCTTTCAATTCCTCACAGACGAAGGGCTGCTGCCCAACTACGCTTTCCCGGAGGAAGGCGTGACGGTGAATTCCGTCATTCTTCGACAGAAGGAAGTGAAGTCCGACGGCTCAGGCAAAGGGCGTTACCTGCCCTTGAAGTTTTCGTTTGCTCGCGGCGCGGCGCAGGCGATGCGCGAGCTGGCGCCCAACAGCCTCTTCTACACCAATGCGCACATTCTGCGCGTAGATCAGGTGCGGCTCACGAATGACAGCGTGCAGACGTGGCGATTCTGTCCCTGCTGCACGCACTCGGAGCCGGTGATCGATGGCAAGCCGGTGGGGGACTGCCCTTCCTGCGGCAGTGAGCGGTACGCCGACAGTGGCAATGTGAAAACGGTTTTGCGCATGAAGGAGCTCATTGCTCACTGCAATGACCGAGAAGATCGCATTAGTGATGACAAGGATTCGCGCAGAACCGACGCTTCGACGCGCTTGCTGCTCTTGTCGTCGGAGGCAGCCAACCGTGTTTGCGCCTGGTGCATTGATGATCCTCGGATAGGGTTTGGCTTTGAATTTCTGAAAAGCGTCACGATTCGAGAATTGAACTTCGGGCAGCGCCAGTCCGGGCTGTCTTTTGAAGTGGCGGGCGCCAAGGTTTCGGGCGAGGGCTACAAGATTTGCCGAAGCTGCGGCATGGTGTGGCAGCCGCCGCGCAATGAACAGAACGTGGTGCAGCATGACTACAGCTGTCCCTATCGCGGGAAGCCAGACGAAGAGAGCCACTGGTACAACGGGCTCTTCCTCTTCCGTGAGATGAAGAGCGAAGCGATCCGCATTCGCGTGCCGGTATCGTCCTTGATCGATGGACCGGGGGCGGAGAAGGGAACGCAGTCCCTCATTGCCGCCATTGAACTCGGTTTGCGCAAGCACTTCGGCGGCTCGGTGGATCATCTGGCGGTGGCGGTGCAGACGGCGCCTTCCGCGACGGATGCTGACGATCGTGACACTTTCATCGTGATCTACGACACGATCCCGGGCGGCTCAGGGTATCTGAAGGACTTGATGCGCATTGATGAGACGACGAAGCGTCCGGAGCAGATGAAGAAGATGCTTCGCGAGGCTTATGACGTCGTGACGCAGTGCGATTGCGTCTCCAAGCCGGAAAAGGACGGGTGCTACCACTGCGTTTATCGCTACCGTGACTTTGGCCGCCGGCGTCTTATTTCGCGTCAGGAAGCAGAAAACATCCTGCGCGAAATCGTGACGTGCCCCGAAGAGAAGTTTGTGGTGACCACCGATCTCGCCAACATTCGTGCCAGCAACTCAAATGTTTTGGAAGCGCGCTTTGTGAAGCGCATCGAGTCAACGCCTTCGCTCAAGATTTACCGCAATCCCACGAAGGACGGCCGCCAGGCTTACGACATCGAGGTGAAGCTCTCTGCTGAAGCTCGGCAGGCCTGGAGGAATGTGCTGGGGCGCGATCCGGGGGATACGTTCACGTGGCGCTTCCTCCTGCAGGTGGATGTGACGGAGAAGGAGGGCGCGGCTTGCGCCAGCCGGCCGGACTTCACGATTCGCCCCAAGATGCAGTCGGTGGTTTCCGCGCATCCGGAACTCGTGTCCCACATCTTTACGGATGGTTGGAACCCGCACTGCGGACTGCTCGCAGACGACACGCGGAAACGACAGGCGATTTTGAACCTGGGACACCGTGTCTGGTCCTTCACATGGGAGGACCTCGCGGACTATTCCGAGGAAGACCGAAAAGAAGGAAAGTCGGTGCCTTCGTACGCTCACGAATTGTTAGGGTTGGTGGATCGTCAGAAGATTGGCATGAGCTGGAATGCGGCGTTTAACCGCGACCAGCTGGCGGCGCCCGAGGGCAGTTCGTCCTGGGCGGCGACAGCGGCAGATGAGGTGCTCGGCAATGCCAGCCGGCCGGTGCGAGCCTTTGACTGGCTCATTGACTGGATTCGGGATCCCTTTGCGGCGTCTCAAAAGATGGCGGCCGCCGTGCAGTATGCGGCGCTCGCGCAGAAGCCAGGTCATAAGACCGACGCGCAGATCGCTCGACCGATTGGGCAGTTTGCGCAAAGCGCGCCATTGGCGGGATGGATGGTGCCCAAGGCAGCCTATCCCTTTGACGCCGCCTGGTGCTTGCTCCGAGCGGCTGGCGACAAATACTTCACGCTCGCCACGTCGCTGCGCATCGATGAAGCCGCCTACGGTCTGAAGGATGCGCTGACAGACGGCAAGCTTCACGTCGCCTGGCAGAAGTTCTGGCAGTTCGCGAACATTCTGCAGTTTGGCGGGCGCTTGTGGTGTTTGACGCGCGGCAATGAGTCGGATGTCTGCTACGACGTGGAGGCTCCGGCGCCCGCGGCGCAGCATGTGGATGACTACGACGACCATTACGAAGCCTGGCGGACGCTCGCGCGCGACTACTCCGACTATGGCGACGACTTCGCGCCCTGCGTGGCACTGATTGAGAAGCTCATCGAGGCGCGCATTCCCGCTTGTGACGACTGCACCGATGGCGTGGGAGCCCCGCTTTCGTCCGCCGAAGGCTTTCTTTGGAAGCGAGGCGCTCGGACGATTTATCTTTTTGCGGCAAAGACGCTGTTGCCGGATGTGGCGCTGCCCGACTCCGATGAGGCAGCGATCATCATCGTGGCGGACGACAAGGAACAATGGCTTAATGATCTCCGGCAGGCGCTGGGACTTTAGTGAGGATGGCAAATGACAGACACGACGAATGCACCGCAGGTGATCGGCATCAGCGAAACGTTCTTCACCGCGTTTTCCAAGCTCCCGGGCGACATCCGCAAGAAGGTGCTGGAATTTCTGCCGCGGTACCGCAACGCTCCGACGGCAAACGGCCTCAACCTGGAAAAGTTGAAGGTGAACAACTACTGGTCGGCCCGCGTCAACGACAACTATCGAGCGATCATTTATCGACCGGAAGATGGAAAGGGCAGCCTGCTTCTCTGGGTGGCGCCGCATGACGACGCTTACGACTGGGCGAAAAAGCATGTTTGCGCTGTGAACTCGGTTACGGGGAGCCTGCAGATCTATGAAACGATCGAAGTGCCGCCGTCAGTGACGCCGCCGGCGGCCAAGCCCGTCAAACTGGAAAAGCCGGCGGCTCCTGAGCCGGCGACTGATGTGCCGTCTGAGCCGCTTTTTGCTCGCTGCAGTGATGAGGATCTGCTGCGAATCGGCGTGCCGGCCGCGCTCTTGCAGCGCATTCGAGCCGTCATGACGCCAGAGGAGCTGCACGGACTGGAAAAGAACGTGCCGGCGGATGCCTGGGAGTCGCTCGTCTGGCTTGCGGACGGTGAACCTTACGAGACGGTGCTGGAAGCCTATGGCGAGGCCAAGCCGACGGACGACTGGGTGACGGCCATTCAGTCCGAACGCTCGCAGCGCTCCTTCCGCGTGATTGAAGACGATGAGGACATGCAGCGCATCGTCAACGCGTCGCTGGAGCAGTGGCGCGTCTTTCTGCATCCCAAGCAGAAGCGGATTGTCAACAGCAAGTCGCTCGCGCCCACGCTGGTGCGCGGCGCCGCAGGCACTGGCAAAACCGTGGTCGCCATGCACCGCGCGGCGCATCTCGTGCGAGAACCGTGGTGGGATCCGCAGAAGAAGCTGCTTTTCACGACGTTCACCACGAACCTCAGCGTGGACATTTCGCAGCAGCTGAAGCTGCTCTGCTCGCCGGACGAACTGAAGCGCATTGAAGTCACCAACGTGCACGCCTGGGTGGCGGAATTTCTGCGCCGCCATGGCGTGAAGCTCACAGTGGTCTTCCCCGGCAATCCGGACTATGAGGACTGCTGGTCTCGAGCGCTCATTGCCAAATCGGAGACGTTGCGGTTTTCGGACGGCTTCATTCGCGAAGAATGGCTGCGCGTGGTGCTCCCCAACAACCTCTCAAGCGAAATGGAGTATCTCCGCGTGCCTCGCAAAGGGCGCGGCGTCTCCGTTACCCGCAACGAGCGCAAGGCGCTATGGGCGGTGTTTGAGGAGATGCGAAACGAATTGAACAAGAAGCGCTTCATGACGGCGGAAGACGCCTGCTGGATGGCGCTGGGGCTGCTCGAGGGCGAGGCGAGTCTTCATCCCTACGGCGCGGTGGTGGTGGACGAAACGCAGGACTTGGGACCGGAGGCGCTGAAGCTTCTGGCCAAGCTCGCGGTGCAGGGAAAGGACGCGGACGGCAAGGATACGGAGCCCGTGATTTTCCTGGCGGGTGACGGTCAGCAGCGCATTTATGCGCGCGTTGCCAGTCTTTCTGCCTGCGGCATCAATGTGCGCGGCCGGCGCAGTCAGCGGCTGACGCTCACCTACCGCACCACGGAGGAGATTCGCCGGGCGGCGGATGCCGTGCTTGCCGGAGAAAGCTTCAACGACATGGACGAGGGGAAGGAAAGTCTCTCGGGCAATTGCGCGTTCCGTCATGGGAAGACGCCGTTTGTGCGGGTGGCCGCAACGCTGGAAGACGAAGTGGACTGGATCAGCGAGTGCATCGATGGACTGCTTTCCGAAGGCCTGCTGGCAAGCGACATTTGCGTTGTCGCCCGCACGCAGAAGCTTCTCAATGCCTACAAGGAGCGGCTGACGGGCAAAAAATATCGAGTGTCGGTCATTGCTCGCAACAAGGCGGACGATGCTACGTCGGGATTGAAGCTTGCCACCATGCACCGCGTGAAGGGGCTGGAATTCAAGGCGGTTTTCATCGCAGGGGCGAACGAAGGCGTTCTTCCCTTGAAGCCGCGCGACGCGTCCGATGATCCGGCGGAAGTGAAGCTGCAGGCGCTGACGGAGCGGTCGCTTTTTTACGTGGCGGCTTCGCGTGCTCGTGATGCGCTCTTTGTGAGTGCGCACGGGGAGGCGGGGGCGTTTCTGAAGGCGCTGATGTCGACCAAAGACAATTGATAAGGGAAAGTGGCGAGGCGTTTCATGGCGAAATATTGCGTCAACAATTACACGGTTGAAAGCCTGTTGTCCAGCATCAAGAGCAAGGAGATCGCGATTCCTGAAATGCAGCGGCCCTTTGTCTGGGATGCTGCCAAGGTGCGTGATCTAATGGACTCCCTCTATCAGGGGTTTCCGGTGGGCTACCTCATTGTGTGGCAGAACCCGCGCGTGAAGCTGAAGGACGGCACGTCGGCCATGGGCAAGAAGGTGCTCATCGACGGTCAGCAGCGCGTGACGGCGCTGACGGCGGGGATAGTTGGGCAAGAAGTGCTCGATGCTCACTACAAGAAGCAGCGAATTCGAATTGCTTTCAATCCTCTCGACGAGACGTTTGAGGTGGCGAACCCGGCGATTGAGCACAGTGACAAGTGGATTCCGGACATCGCGGAGGTCTTTAAAAACGACTTTGACGTCTTCCGCTTTGTCATGGACTTCTGCGCAAAGCACGGATTGTCGGATGCCGATCGTTCCCGCATCGGCAATGTCATCAATCGTCTGAAATCCATTCAAAACAATAGTCTTGGCGTCATTTCTCTGGCGGAAGACTTGGAAATTGACAGCGTGACGGAGATCTTTATCCGCATCAATTCCAAGGGGGCGGCGCTTTCGCAGGCCGATTTCGCGATGTCGAAGATTGCTGCGAATGAAACCTATGGCGGCAATGTCATTCGCAAGACGATTGACTACTTTGCGCATCTTCTGGAGTCTCCTGAGGATTTGCAGGACATTCAGAAAAACGACGCGGACTTTGCGGCGCGGCCGGAATTCCAGGCAGTTCAATGGGCGGCAAAGAAGCCCGCGGCTATCTACAAGGCGGCCTACAGTGACATTCTTCGCGTCGCTTTCATTCACCAGTTCAAGCGCGGCCGACTGGCGGATTTGGTGAGCCTTTTGTCCGGGCGCGATTTTGAAACGCGCGAGTACAAGATCGAAATTGAAGAGAAGGCTTTCCGAGAGCTCAACGAGGCGGTTTTGCGCACCGTCAATCAGACGAACTATGAGCGCTTCCTGATGATCATTCAGTCCGCCGGGCTGATTCGGGAGCAGAACGCACAAAACTTCTTCAATTTTGGCTACGCCCTCTATCTCGCCTTGCGAGAAAAAGGACTGCCGGCGGCGGAAATTGAGCACATCGTGCGTCGGTGGCTCGTGCTTTCGCTTCTTACGTCGCGCTATTCTGGTTCGCCAGAGAGCCAGTTTGACAAGGATATCAAGGCCTTCTGCTCCGCGGAGTCTCCGCGGGCATTCCTTGAAATGACGGAAGCTGGCGAATTGTCGGATGCGTTCTGGAACATCAGCCTTGTGCAGAAGCTGGATACGTCGGTGCAGACAAGCCCGTTCTTCCAGGGGTACCTGGCGGCGCAGGTGAAGGCGCATGACAAGGGATTCTTGTCAACGCACATCACGGTTCAGGACATGATTGAGAATCGCGGCGACATCCATCATCTCTTTCCGAAGAAGTACCTGTCAAAGGCGGGGCTGCCGCGCGGGCAGTACAACCAGGTCGCCAACTACGTCATGCTTCAGCAGGAGATCAACATAGACATTGGCGCCAAGGCGCCCTGCGAATACATGGCGAAGGTGCTCGAGCAGTGCGAGACTGGAAAAGCCTGCTACGGCGGCATTACGGATCGGGCGGCGCTGGAAGCAAACTTGAGGGAGAACTGCATTCCCGAGGAATTCCTCACCATGACAGTGGACGACTACCCGGCGTTTCTGGAGAGGCGCCGTGTTCTGATGGCGCAGAAGATGCGCCGCTACTACGAGTCGCTTTGATTTCTGTAAAAGATAAATCATGGAAAACGAAAAGTTGATTCCTTACCGACCGGAATATTTGGACTACCGCCCTATATTTTCAAGTGCTGAAAAGGCAGAGCTTGCCAGTTTGGCCAAGGATTTGCCTTTGACGGATTTGAAAACAATGCCAAGGGCATTTGAAAACAGTGCCATTGAGTATGCGTTCGTATCAAGCCAAATTGAACGTAATTCTTATACGCTGAAGGATACGGTGGCATTGTTGAAATATGGCATGACGGTTGGGTCAAAGCCGTTCAATGATGCATTGATGATCAAAAACATCAATGAAGCTTACGAGGCGATTTGCCTTCGTGAAAGCACGATATATCCTACGCTGTCAAAGCCGTTTGTTTGCGGATTGCATGAAACGTTGTCTCACGGATTGCTGCATAAGTCGGAGTGCGGCATAATCCGCGAAAGACCGGTTACCATTGCGGGTACGAATTATGCGCCGCTTTCAGGCGCAACGCTGTTGGAAGCTGAATTGAAAAATCTTCTGGAAGTGGCTCAATCCATTGAAGATCCATTTGAATGCGCTGTCTACGTCCATATGAATTTGGCTTATTTGCAATGCTTTAGCGATTGCAATAAGCGAACAGCGAGACTGATGCAAACAGCTGTTATGGCCGATCATAATATCATTCCTGTCTTGTTGCAGACATCGGATATTGTTGATTACCAATTTTCCGTGGTCGATTATTATGAGACGGGGAATTACAAAGGATATGCCGACCTGTTTCGCCGCGCCTTCCGTCATTCGGTGGATCAATTGCTGGGACGGACGCCGGAACAGAAGGAGGCGCAGGCTCAAGCTGAAGAGGCAATTCGCCGGAGAAACAGGCAATAACTGATCAGGTCTGAATGGACCGACTGGTCTCAGACGTTTGTGGAGATTGGGAACAGCGGCTCAAGTAACCCAGCCCTGAGCCGCTGGCGGTTGCTTTCCTGCCGCTTTAGCCAAAAAGCTCGCGGTCGTAGGTGTTCTCAATGTCCGTCATGATCGCCACGGCGCCGATGAGGCTGTCGTGAGTGGCGGCATCGAGCGACTTGTCCTCGTGGATCGCCTGCAGGGTGTCCTTCGGCGCGCCGTAGATGGCGAACACGGCGTCATTCAAGAACTCCAGCACCGTATAGGTCAGCTTGATGTTGGCATCGACGATGCACCAGTCGAGGAGTTTTGAGACGTTTTTGGAGACGTAGTCGCCGGGCAGCGGGCTTTTCTGCTGCGCCGTCCGACAGTGGGTCTGCAGAACGTCGGCGATGATGCGGCACTCGGCGAGCTGATTTTTCA
>CAVJUB010000081.1:0-9958 GCA_963652545.1 Hallella faecis
GTGAAAGAAAAAGTGAAGCCGCTCACCAAGCTTTGAGCGCAAAAGGAGAAGGAAGTTGAGCGTGCGGTTTCAATCGGCGCAGCAGGTGCTGGAAACGGTTTTCGGCCTGCAGGCGTTTCGCGGATTTCAAAAGGACGTCATTGACTGCGTGGCCTCGGGGCAGGACGCGCTCGTTCTCATGCCCACGGGCGGGGGAAAGAGCCTCTGCTACCAGATCCCCGCGCTGATGCGCCCGGGGACGGCGGTGGTGGTGTCGCCCTTGATCGCCTTGATGTCCGATCAGGTGGGCGCCTTGAAGGAGCTGGGCTTGAACGCCGCCTTCCTCAATTCGACGCTTTCCGTGGAGGAGATGATCGCCGTGCGGCGCGAAGCGTACGCGGGGCGGCTCGACTTTCTCTACGTGTCGCCCGAGCGTCTGGTGCAGCCCTCGACGCAGGACTTTCTGGACCAGCTCAACATCTCGCTCTTTGCGATTGACGAAGCGCACTGCGTCTCGATGTGGGGCCACGACTTCCGGCCGGAGTACGGGGCGCTTCACGTGCTTCGGGAAAAGTGGCCGCAGGTGCCGCGCATTGCGCTCACGGCGACCGCGGACACAGCGACCCGCGAGGAAATCTGCGAAAAGCTCCTCACGAACCCGCAGCGCTTCATCGCGAGCTTTGACCGGCCCAACATCCGCTACCGCGTCGTGGAAAAGCCCAAGGAAAAGGACGGGGCGCTGCAGCTGCTGGTGGACTTCATTCAAGGGGAGCATCCCGGTGAATGCGGCATTGTCTACGGCTTTTCGCGCGCCACGGTGGAGAACGCGGCGGACTATCTGTGCGCTCACGGCATCAACGCCACGTGCTACCACGCGGGGATGGACACGGCGGTGCGCCAGGAGCGGCTGCAGCGCTTTTTGAACACCGACGGCCTCGTCATGTGCGCGACGATTGCGTTTGGCATGGGGATCAACAAGCCCGACGTGCGCTTTGTGGCGCACATTGACATGCCCAAGAGCATCGAGAACTACTTTCAGGAAACGGGCCGCGCGGGGCGCGACGGACTGCCGGCGGATGCCTGGATGTGCTACGGCTTGAAGGACGTCATGAACCAGCTTCGCTTCATTGAAATGAGCGACGCGGACGAAATCTACAAGCGCCGCAGCTCCGGAAAGCTCGACTCCATGCTGGCGCTGGCGGAAACGGTGAACTGCCGCCGGCGCATGATCCTCAACTACTTTGGTGAAGAAGCCCCCGAAAACTGCGGCAACTGCGACAACTGCGTCGAGCCGCCCGAAGTGATTGACGCGACGGAGAACGCCAAAAAGTTGGTGAGCTGCATCTACCGCTGCATCAAGAAAAGCGGCTACGGATTTGGCGCGCAGCACATCATCGCGGTGCTCCGAGGCGAGAAGACGGAGAAGGTGCTTCGCGAAGGGCATGACACATTGTCCACCTTCGGCATCGGCGCCGATGTGGAGCAGGACGTGTGGCGGCGCCTGCTGCGGCAGCTGCTGGCGCGCCGCATGGTGATGGTGGATCCGGATCACTTCAACGTGCTGGCGCTGGGCAACGTGAAGGGGCTTCTCAAAGAAGGCGAGACGATCAGCATGCGCCGCTTCACGGCGGCCGTGCGGATGCGCCGCCGCACGAAGAAGGAGCTCTACGCCTTGAACGACGGCGACATGGAGCTGTTTGAAGAGCTGAAGAAGTGGCGCAAGGCGAAGGCGGCGGAACTCGGAAAGCCCCCGTACGTCGTCTTCACGGACGCCACCTTGAACGAAATCGCCAAAAAGCGCCCGCAGGCTGTGAGCCAGATGGTCGGCATCTCCGGCATCGGCGAAAAGAAGCTTGAGCACTACGGCGCGGACGTCGTGGGACTCATTCACAAGTTCGAGGATGCGGCGGCGGGCGTCGTGCCCGAGCCCGACGAGGGCTTCAACGGCATCATCGCCAATGACACCGGCTACGGCGGCGACTACGGCGAGGTGGAGTTCTGAGCGAGGGCGGCATGACGGCGGCGGAATCATTGCGGCGGGCGCCGTATGGCGAGGCGAGCTTTCCGTGGCTTCGCAGCGGGCCATACGCCTACGTGGACAAGACGCCGTTCATCGAGGTGCTGGAAAGCCTCGGCGCGAGATGCCAGCTCGTGGTTCGGCCCCGGCCCCGGCGCTTTGGCAAGTCGCTTTTCATCGCAACGCTGGCTGCGTATTACGACAAGGCTGCGGCCGGCGACTTTGAAAAGAACTTTGCCGGCACTTTCATCGGGGCGCATCGGACCGAAAAAGCGAGCCGGCTTTACGTCGTACAGTTTGACTTCTCCGGCATCAGTCCGGAGCACTTTGCGACGGACTTCATCGCTCGAGTGAAGCGAGGTCTCATCGATTTCAGCCAGCGCTATGAGTTTGGCGAGGGCTTTGCGGTTCTGGACCGGGAGCAGGCGTCCGCCACCGCGTTGTGGTCGGATTTCCTGGGGGCTTTCGAGCGGCGATTTGGCGGTGTCGGCGGGAAGCTCTGCGTCCTCGTGGACGAATTTGATCAACTCGCCAACGAAAGGCTTTCGGGTGAAGGCGAGTCGGCGAAGCAGCTCGCGGCGTCTGTTCGGCTGATGCAGGCGTTTTGCGCCGGGATCAAGGCGGAGGCGGCGCGTGGCGTGGTGGATCGGGTGTACGTCACCGGCGTCACGTCGCTCGCGCTGGGGCTCGATCTGGCCGTCGACGTCACGCTCGATCCGGCGCTTTCGACGATGTTCGGCTTCACGGAAAGCGAGCTTCGGGACCTGATCCCGCAGGTGCTGGATCTGGCGAAAGGCGGCTGGCGTGTCGAAGACGTTTTGACTCGCCTGAAGGCGTGGTACGGCGGCTACTGCTTCAATGCGGAAGCCGGCGCGACGGTTTGCCATGCGTCGATGTGCCTCTACTATTTGGACTTCGTGCAGCGGAATCACCGGGAGCCCGACGACCTGAGGGATCCCGCCTTCTTGCAGGATTTGACGACGCTTGAAAACCTCGGCAGGCTGGGCAGCGAGGATTTCGTTCGCCGGACGATCACGCGGGCGCTGAGGGGCGGCGTCATTGATTTCCCGAGCGGCAGTCTGCGGGTCTTGAATCTCCAGGATCCTCAGGCGCTGGATGAAGACGGACTCTTGTCGGTCATGGTCAGTTTTGGCTACCTGACGTTTGTTCCCGGCAATCGTTTTGCGCTTCGCATTCCCAATCGAGCCGTTGGCATTCAGTTCTTTGAGTACTACCTCAAGCGAATTTTGGGCGCCGAACGCTGGCGTTATGCGGCCAGAACGCAGCAGCAGCTTTATGAGGCGCTGGCGGCGGGAAATCCGCGTCCGCTTTTTGAAACGGTGAGCGAGCGCTTCGGCCGACGCACCGGCGCGCAGGCTGGATGGCATCTGAGGGAAAGCGACTTCCAGACGCTCCTCTTGTCCACGCTGCTTTTCTCGGACGCCTTTGAGGTGCAAAGCGAGGTGGAAGTCCGCGGCAAGACGACGGGCTGTATCGATTTGCTCATCGAGCCGCGGCCGGGAACCAACGGCAAGGCGGCCTACTTGGTCGAGCTCAAGCACTTGTCCAAAAAGGACGGCACGGAAGCGGCGGTGGCGGAGAAGCTCGCGGAAGCGCGAGAGCAGGCGCTGCGCTATGCGCAGGGCGACAACATCCGCTGCATTCCGAACCTCATGCGCGTGTGCGCCGTGTTCGCGGGAACAGAGCTTGCGGCTTTTGAGGCGGCGCCTGCTGCCTCAGAGACGCCCGCCTAGCGCTTCAGCTTGTAGCCGATCACAAAGAGCCACGTGGCGATCGCGGTGAAGATCACTGCGGCCGCCGCCACGACGGACAAGGACACCCACGCGTTGAAGTCGCTCTGGCCGAAGAAGCCGTAGCGAAAGCCGTCCGTCATGTAGAAGAACGGATTGAAGCGCGAGATGGTCTCCCACATCGGCGGCAGGTTCTTCACGGAGTAGAAGACGCCCGAGAGGAAGGTGAGGGGCATCAGCACGAAGCTCTGAAAGGCGCCGAGGTGGTCGAACTTGTCCGCCCACAGGCCGCAGATGACGCCGAGGCTTGCCATGATGGCGGCGCCGAGAAAGCCGAAGCCCAGCACCCACACGGGGTTCACGATGTGCGGCGACGCCCAGAGGAAGGTGGCGACGAAGACGCCGCCCCCGACCACGAGGCCTCGCGTGATGGACGCGAGGATGAAGGCGGCCGCCATCTGCCAGCCCGAAAAAGGCGGCAGCTGAATGAAGATGAGGCTCCCCATGATCTTTGACTGCAGGAGCGACGAAGCGCTGTTGGAGAAGCTGTTTTGCAGGAGCGACATCATCACGAGGCCCGGCACCAGAAACTGCGTGTAGGTGACGCCTTCAAAGGTGGGCATTCGATCGTTCAAGAGCTCGCCGAAGACGGCGAGGTACATGACGCCCATGATGACGGGGGCGAGCACGGTCTGCAGGGCGATCTTCTGAAAGCGCTGGATTTCTTTCGCGAAGAGCGTCCAGAACGCGGCAAAGGGGCGGTATTCGCAGGGCTGGGGGCGATTCATGGCGTTTAGTTGTTCGTAAGACGCAGAAAGACTTCCTCGAGGTTGGCGGGGCCGGTCTCAAGGTCAGTGACGTCGCAGCCGGCGTCGTGGAGGGCGTTCAGAATGTCGCGCAGGGCGCCGGCGCCTTCGTAGGTGCAGGAGTACTGGCCGCCCCCGAGGTTGTTCATGAGTGCGGTGAGCGACGCGGGCAGCGCGCCCGACACGAGCGAGAACTTCAGGCGGTCGCCGGAGAAGCGCTGCAGGAGCTGCTTCGTGGAGTCCAGGGCCGCGAGCTTGCCGTGGTTCAAGAGCGCGATCCGCTCGCAAAGGGCCTGCGCTTCCTCAAGGTAGTGCGTCGTGAGAATGATGGTGTGGCCCTTCGCGTTGAATTCGCGCATGAGGTCCCAGAGGCGGTGCCGCAGCTCCACGTCCACGCCCGCCGTCGGCTCGTCCAGGACGATGACCGGGGGCTTGTGCACGAGCGCCTGGCCGATCAGGACCCGCCGCTTCATGCCGCCCGAAAGGCCCGACACTTTTTCGTCCGCCTTGTCCGCCAGCCCCAGCTTTTCCAGCAGTTCGTCAATCCACGTGTCATTTTTCAAGAGGCCGTAGTACCCGCTTTGCTGACGCAGGATCTCCCGCACGGTGAAAAAGGGATCGAAGGTGATTTCCTGCGGCACGATGCCGATCGCGGTCTTCGCCAAGCGCGGTTCGGTGAGGACGTCGTGCCCGAGCACAGAGATCGTGCCCGAGTCCGGCACGACGATGCCGGAGAGGACGCCGATCAGCGTGCTTTTCCCGGCGCCGTTGGGGCCCAGCAGGCCGAAGATCTCGCCTTCGGCGACGTCAAAGGAAACGTCGGTGAGCGCGTGCGTGACGTGCTTCGCGCGACGGTAGGTCTTCGTGAGACCCGAGACAGCAAGAGCGGACGACATGGCGGGAGTCAGAACTTGAGCATGGCGGCGTGCGCCGCGTAGAAGGTGTTGAAGCGGTCAAAGCGGCGCAGCGTGTCGGCCGTGACGCAGTGTTCGAGTTCGTGAGAAAAGCGCTCGGCGGCTTCGGCGTCGAGCTTCATCACGTTTTCAAAGAATTCGCGCAGGGTGCTGCGCCGTTCGGCGACCGCCTTGCCGACGGCGCGGCCGGCTTCGGTGAGGCGGATGGGGCCGTAAGGCTCGTAGTCCACGTAGCCCGCGGCTTTCAGGGCGCGCAGCGTCATCGCCACGGTGCTTCGGGTGACGCCCGAAGCCTGGGCGATGTGGCAGGCGCGCGCCACGCCCTCGGCCGCTTCTTCGCGGTAGATGACGGCAAGATAGTCTTCCTGCACGGCGGTGAGCTTCTTGGGCTCGGGCGTGGCGGCGGCTTCAGTCGGCGTGTCGTGAGTCATGCGGGCCAATGGGATGAAAGTTGAAAAGGAAAAACTGATTGTAAGTCGGGCAGGCGTCACGACGAAATCGTGAAGCGCACGGGAACTTCCACGGTGAGCGGCGCCGTAAGCGGCAGCTTGCGGCCGATCAATGGTTCGGCGGCCTTGAGGGCCGCGCGGTTTAAAAGCGGCGAGGCGTTGGGCGTCTTGAGCGCCACGCCGGTCACGGTGCCCGTGCCGTCGATCGTCACCGACAGCACGACGTCGCCTTCGGCGCCCGTCTGGCGGGCGCGGCGCGGATAGCGCTTGTGGGCGTCGATGACAGCGATGATTTCCGCGAGCGCCTTGCTGCGGGCTTCAGGGGAGTTCCCGGACGCGGTGCCGGCGACGGGCGCCGGGCTCGCGCCGCCCGCTGCGGCGGCTGGTGCGGTCGTGCCCGTGCTTTCCTTTGCGGCTTCGCGAGCCACGGGCGCGTCCTTTTTCACGGGGACGGGCTTTTTAACGGGGCGCTTCACGGGCGGCTTGGGCTGGGGCTTGGGTTCGGGTTTCGGTTCGGGCTTGGGGTCTGGCTTCGGCGGCTCGACCTGGGGCTCTTCCTTGGGGGGCTCCGCCTTCGGGGGCGGCTCAGGCTTTGCGTCCACTTCGACCTCGCTCTTTTCCGCGAGATGCTCCACGAGCGGCTCCTTTACGGGCGGCGGAGGCGGCAGCAGCTCGATCTGCACCGTGGTTTCGTCGCGCAGGATGCCGTGCTGCAGCTCCGGCACGGCGATTGCCTTCTGCACGACCGTGAGCAGCAGGGCGGCAAGGAGTCCCGCGGCGACCGCAAGGACGATGCACCGCGAGAGAAGGTTCGCGCGGCGGATTTCCGGCGAGACGCCCGTCATTCACGGGCTCCCTGCGGGGCGGCGCCGGCGGGGGCGCCCGGCTCGCGGGTGGAGATGACGAACTTGCCGGCGCGCTTTACTTTGGCGAGATCCACGACGGACACGAAGCTCGCAAAGGGCGCCTTTTCGTCCATGAAGATGTTGAGAAGCTGGTCGGGCGCGGCGTCCAGGGCGGCGGAAAGGCCTTCAAGCGTCGTCGCTTCGTCGCCCAGCCACAGGGAGCCGTCCGCTTTCACGGAAAGCACGATCTCCTGCCGCTCGGTGTGCGTCGCGGCGTGCTTCGCTTCAGGAAGAATGATCTCCAGCACCGGGCGCGAAAAGCTCATCGTGAGCACGAAGAAGATGATGAGCATGAAGAGGCAGTCGATCAGGGGCGTGAGATCGATCTGCGGCTCGTCTTCAAAGTTGTCAAAGAAATTGGGACCCATGGCCGCCTCGTCACTTCACGATGGGAGAGACTTCCGAGTCGTCCGAAAAGCGCCGGGCGACGGCGCCTGCCTGCATCTTGCGGCAGACTTCGAGCGCGCGGTAGCTGTGCTCGATCGCCTCGATGTGAAAGCCCCGGAACTTCAGCATCAGGTAGTAGTAGCACATGAGGACCGGAATGGCGATCGTGAGGCCCATGATCGTCGTGATGAGCGCGGACCAGATGCCGGAGGCGAGCACCGAGGCGTTCGCCTGCGTCACGTCGCTCATTGACTGGAAGACGTCCACCATGCCCCAGACGGTGCCGAGAAGCCCCAGCAGGGGCGAAATGACGCTGATGAGCCTCAGCCAGCAAAGGCCGTTCGTGACCCGCTTGAAGTTGCGGTAAAAGAGGTAGCCCACCTCCGCGCGGATGTCGTCCGAGTGCTCGCCGTGCGTCTTCACGATGTCGTAGATGATGCGAATGAGGGGATTCGCCTTCTTGGGATCGATCGACTTCAGGCACCGGTCCTTGCCCCGCTCGAGGTCCAGGAAGTCGCGGCGGAAGTTGCGCCAGACGGCGGTCATGTAAAAAAGCTGCCAGACCGCGACGTAGAGCGCAAAGAGCGCCACGAAGACGAGCGCCACGCCCGCCGGTCCGATGAGCGCGTAGACGGAAGCGAGTCCCTCGGAAGAAATCTGCATGATGAAGGCCTTAGTGGAAAAGAGGCGCCATGGCCGCGACGGCGGCGAGGCAGTCGAGACGATCCGGATGCGTTTCGCTTTCCCTGCGGCGGGCTTCGCGTTCGGGCGTGAGGCCTCCGGCCATCTTCGTCATCATCTCAAAGAGCGCCGGATCGATGCGTCCGCGGCAGAGGAAGGTCGCCTTCAATGTGTTGCCGCGCCCCTTGGCGGCGAGGGTGGCGCAGGTCTTTTCCATCCAGGCCTGCGCCTTGGCGTCCTGCGGATTGCCGCCCATGGTGGCAAAGCACCCGAGCGTCTTTCCTTCGAGCTTTTCCGCAAAGGCAATCATCTCGGCGGGGGCGTCCCCCTTGTCGCACCAGAATCCCAGAAGCACTGTGTCGTAGGCGGCAAGGTCCGCGGGCGCCGTGGCGGGCGTATGGAGAACGCCGTTTGTGAAGGCGTCGGCGACGGCGTGCGCGACGATCAGGGTGTTGCCGGTCTTGCTCGAAACGACGACGAGCGTCTTGGACGGAGTGGGTTCGGTCATGGCGGGAAGCTCCTGAAAATGAGGTCGGAAAAGAGTTTAGGCGGTGAAGGCGGCCTTGTCCTTTTGGAAGGCGGCGACGACGGATTCGATCAGCTGGTGATTCTCCCGGCCGCAGTAGACGGAGAAGGCGACGGCGCCGTCCTTGCTGAAGAACTGCACGGAGTGCGACTCGCGCTTCATGAAGGGCATCGTCACGAAGGCGATCGCCGCGATGTCGTCGTACTTGAGGTGGCCGCCGATCACGGCGTCTTTGGAGAGGATGTTGTAGTAGCCCTGGGCGCGCTTGCCGGCGGTGAGCTTCCCTTGGATCTCGAAAACGTGCCCCGCGTGCACGACGAAGAAGGTCACCTTCTCCCACTGGGCGAGGGCGGCCCACACGTCGTCAAAGCGCGCGGAGGCGTCGCCCGTCACGAACGCCACGGCGTCGGCGGGCATCTTCTGCGCGGCTTCGAGTTCCGTCGTGCCGAGGGTTTTCGCCACGGCGGCGAGCGTCACGGGGTAGGGCGCCAACATGAGCGCGGCGATCTTTTCGACTTCTTCGGGGGTGGCGGTGAGGTGTTCAGTCATGGTGTTTCCTCGTGAAAGGCTGGTGAGAGGCCGCCCGCAGGTCGCTCATGAAGAGCGCCCGGTCGCAGGCGGCGAGAAGTTCAAGGTCGTGGGTGATCAAAAAGACGGCGCGGCCCTTGGCGGCTTCGGACTTCAGAAGCTCCGCGATCGTCGCCATGTTGGCGCCGTCCAGGCCGCTCGTCGGTTCGTCCAGAATGAGAATCGAGGGATTCTTCGCGAGCGCGCAGGCGATCACGACGCGCTGCTTTTCGCCGCCTGAGAGACTCTGCGGGTGGCGGTCAGCCACAGGAAGGAGCCGCAGGCGAAACAGCAGGCTTTCCACCGCCGCCTTTTCGTCGTCGGTGAGCGACGGCCGGCGCCAGCGGGCGGCGAAGCCCTGCTTTCGCGCGGCGGCGGTTTTCTGAGCAAGCACGGCGCTCTGGATTTCTTCGCGCACGGTGCGCATCTGCAGCTGATGGTCGGCGTTCTGAAGCACGAGACCTGCGTGCGGCATCAGGCCGCCTTTTTCCACGGGAAGGCCGTGAATGAAGAAGGCGCCTTTTTCCGGCGGGTTGAGTCCCGTGAGAAGGCGCGCGAGCGTCGTCTTTCCCGTGCCGTTGTCGCCTACGAGCGCCGTGATGCCGTCCGTGACGGCGAAGGAGGCGTCGGTGAAGACGGGCTTGTCCGGCGCGTAGGCGAAGGTGACGTGGCTCGCGGCAAAGACGGCGGCGGGGTTCGTCTTGTCGGTTACGGGAACGTGCGGCAGCGTCTTTCGGGGATCGGCGACGTGCGCCGCCCGCAGGCCGTAGCTCCGGCGCAGGGCGTCGTCTTCCAAAAGCGAGAACGGCCCTTCCTGCACGAGGCGCCCCTTTTGCATGACGAGGACGGCATCGGCGACGTCTTTCAACCAGTAGAGGCGGTGGTCCACGACCAGAATGGCGCAGCCTTCGGCCTTCAGGGCGGCGAGCGTCTTCGCGAGCGCTTCGGTGGCTTCGGGATCAAGGTTGGCGCTCGG
>CAVJUB010000082.1:0-9810 GCA_963652545.1 Hallella faecis
TTTCAGATGTGAATCCGAAGGTGAATAGGAGTACGACGATGCCAATGGATAAGGAAACGGTTGGTATAAGAATTTTGCAGATCTTGCGAATGTCGACGTTGCGTGATGCCATGGCGAATATATATATATATATGAGAGTTCCGCCGTGACTTATGATGCATTGCAAGGCAGCTAGGGCTACTAGCACTACTTGCCATAGAGAAAACTTCAGGCCATCGAGAGCTATTTTTGCAATTAGCAATGCAAATATTATGTATCGAACGATTGATACGGTTGGAGAGTTAGCGAAGAAGTCCTTTAAGTCGTTCGTGCATGAGATAATTGTAATAAATACATGCAGTGAAAGTGCAATGGCGAACAATAATTGGCCATCTCTCCATCTTAATTTAAACATGGATAGTTGCTCTCTTTCGGAAAGAAAAAACGTTAAGTGAAATTGGAAGCTGTGAAAGCATCAACTGAATGATCAAATTGTTCTTTGAAAGTCGGATGGCAAAAGAACAATGCAGTTGACGAACCAGTTGGCACTCTATAAGAAGAAGGTGAGCTTGTCAAGTTAAGGTGAGCAAACAAAAGCTTGGCGATAGGCGACTAACCTGTGCACGACCAGAAAGGGCGATGCATTGTGTGTTGCTCGAAGAAGCCAGAGGTTGCCGTTGTCAGCGTACCGGGCGGACGGGGCTCAGCCTGGGAACCGTGGCAACGGCGGTGATGACTGGCGGCTATTTGTTCAGGCGGGAAAGGAGCAACTGCTCCAATTGATTGCCGGTGACGGCCAGCGTGCGCTTCATGGCGCAGTCGTGGCCGGCCTGCGCCAGACGAACCCTCAGACGATCATCTTGGAGGAGTTTTTCGACGTTCAAGAACATGGCGTCGGCGTCTTTGACCGGAGAAATGAGTGCATTTTCGCCATCGATGGCGTAGTCGTACACGCCTTGGTAGCCCGATGAGACAAGGGCGCAGCCGCATGCCATTCCCTCCAAGCCGGGAAGGCCGAATCCTTCGGCTACGCTGGTGCACACAAACAACGAATGTTGATTGTTGAGGCGGGCAACTTCTTCAGGAGAAGCGTTGTGTACGTAGGAGATGTAGTTGGGGAAATCGTCAGGCTTCGGCTGACTGCTGACAGCGGTGAACTTGAAGTCAGGGTACTTCTGATGAAGCTTGTCAATAAGCTGAAGGGCATAAATTCCGCCCTTGTGACTGGCGGAGCGCCAGTGGAAGATTAACGATTTTTTATTTCTATTGGCAATTGGCGTTTGTATGTTAAATACGTCGCCATTGATAGAATTGCTGATTAAAATGGGGGGGGGTGAATTTTCTGACAATATCATTCAACCATTTGGATACGACGATATTGGTCATTCCGAGTAAATAAGTTGATTGAACTTGTTTATCGGAAACATTCCAGTTTTCATAGCCCTGAATTAAATAGAATTTATTTCCTTTAATTTGAGATAATTTTGATACTGGAATGGCAGTTTCTACGGCCGTGGCAAAAATGGCATCGCCATCGTCTATGGTTTTATCTGAAATTCCGAAAGTGCAGACTTTGCGGACGCGAGAGTCTAAATTGAACCAAGCGGGGCGTTTCTTGACCAGAATCTGATTGGCTGCTTTTCGCAGGAATTCAGGAAGGTGGAAACGCTTCAGGCTGTTGACGCAGTCAAAATAAATAGAGACGTCGTGTCCGCGAGCGGCGAAGAAATTGGCATACTCAAAAACAACTTTGAATCCGCCGCAAGGAAACCTGCTGGAGCCAGGAAGGATGAACCCGATTTTCATAGTGTTTGTAGTCGTTACTGGGGCGCCTGGCCATTTGCGCATGGACAGGCGGCCGCTATGGAAGTTCCCAGAGTAACCCGGTGAAAGTTGACAGACTACCATAGTTGCAAAATTGTGAGAAACAAACATTAAGATGATTCTATTGTAATAAGATGAGTAACGTTTCTGCCAGCGTGTTTTTGGGGTGTACCCGCATGGGATGGTCTTAAGAGTGTCCCATTTAAGTGTTTTATGGGGATAAACTACAGCCCTGTTGTAATGACTATCCAAAAGAGACATCTGACTCATGCACGTGGGCTACATCCGGGTCAGCACGGCTGACCAAAATCCCGACCGCCAGCACGAAGCGCTTGCGGCGGCGGGAGTGACGAAGATCTTTGAGGATCACGCCTCGGGCAAGTCAACGGAGCGTCCGGCGTTTAAGGAAATGATGACGTTCCTTCGTGAAGGGGACTGCCTCACGGTGCTGAGTCTGGACCGGCTGGCGAGGAACTTGTCGGACCTCATCAAGATCGTTGAAGACCTCGGGGCCCGTGGCGTGACGATCAACTTCTTGAACGAGAACCTCCATTTTGCGGGCGGTGCGTCGGCGGATCCCGTCGCCAAGCTGATGCTGCAGCTGGTGGGGGCGTTTGCTGAGTTTGAGCGATCCATGATTCGCACGCGCCAGCGAGAAGGGATCGAACTGGCGAAGGAACGCGGGGCCTACCGCGGAAGACAACGCTCGGTCACGCCGGAACAGATTGAATTGGCGAAGCGTCAGATCGCGCAAGGGGTTCCGCTGGCAGCGGTCGCTCGAAGCCTGGGATTGAGTCGTTCTACGATTTATCGCTACTTGCCTCAACCAAGCAAATGAAGAATTTTGTCCGTTGTTTCGAACATGATAAGTTCCTTTTGGTGATCGAAGGCTTTGATCACCTCAAGGACAGCTCGGGCACGAGCAAGGTCGTGAAGTCCCATGAGCTCCTTTTTCAGGAGCAGGGATACGACTATGTCTGCATCTATCCGATCAACTTGACGTATCGGATTGGCATGAAGATGACCGGCATCTACGGGCTTTCCGTCAATGGAAAGCCCGTGGGCTGCACTGGACTGGACAACCTCAAGTTCTGCCTTGCTGAATGCGAGCGAGCGGGCCATGGTTTGGCCGGCATTCTGATCCATCACGCGATCTTCAACGACCTCGAGAAGCTCGGCAATTTCCTGCACGAGTTTCCGGATGTGAAGAAGGTCTTTTATCTTCACGATTACTGGACGTGCTGTCTATCCATCAACATGATGCGCGATAAGACGAGGAACGCCTGGTGTCACTCCGACATGAAGGCGGGGTGCAACGGTTGCGTTTGGAAGGAGCGCAACGACCAGCATCGCGAGAATATCAAGCGGTTCTTTGATCAGGTCGGAGCGTGCGAGTTCATTGCGCCGTCGGAATCGGTGGCCCGCGAATGGCGGTTGCGTAACCCGTCGGGATTTAGCCAGGTTCGGGTGATTGAGCACTTGAAGCCGTCGAGCTTCGGCGTCCGGAGTCAAGAATCGAGTGACGATGTGGTGCGCGTGGCGTTTGTCGGCGCGCCGTGTGTCAACAAGGGCTGGCCGGAGTTTGAATACCTCGCGAAGCATTGCAGGGGAAAGGTCAAGCTCTATCACATGGGGCACACGGACTTGAGGCTTCCTGGTGTTGAGAATGTGGACGTGCAAATCCACAAGCAGGGACTCAACGCCATGGTCAATGCATTAAGTGATAATAAGATCGATGTTTCCCTCCTGTTATCAGGATGGTTAGAGACGTATTCGTATACGCTTTTCGAGAGTTTGCAGGCAAAGTCTTTGGTCTGTTGCTTTGAGGACAGCGGAAACGTTGCTGATGTAATACGGAAAGTGGGGGGGGGCTGGTGCTTCAAAAACAAGGAGGCAATGCTCGACTTCCTCAATTTGGAGTCGCTCCCTGCGCAAGTGCACGAGAAGCAGCGAACGATGCGCTTCCCGCAGGCCATGGTGACAAACGACAAAGTGGTTTCATGCTTCGCCGGCACTCCGTCAGGCGTCGGCGGCGCGGTGCTCTCGGCGCGTTACAGCGCGCTGGAAGACGTGAAGACGCGGCTGACGGTGGCCGGCATCGGATGCTTCAATCGGTTCAAGGCGGCTGTGAAGGCGGCGTTGAAAGTTCGTAGCTGACGCCACAGCCTGAGACGGGGCGCTATCGGAATTTATTTCTGATGGTGCCTATTTTCTCTTTGGCAAATTGGATGGTTTTTTGTCGGCCGTCTTGGTTCATGACAAAGAAGAATCCTACAACGCAGAAAGTGGCAACAGAACATGTTCCAACGATGAGAAAGCGAATGAAACTGTCCTGCGGCATTGCCAGAGTGATGGAGTAGGGAATGGCAAGCAGGACAAGCCCATAGGCGATGATTCTCAGATAGGTGTGCAGAAAGAATTTGCGTACCGAGAAATTCAGCGCTGAACGGATGATGAATGAGTCAACGACGCATTCCATTACCCAAGGAATGATGTTGATGAGAAGAACGGTGTTCAACGGGACATTCAGACTGAGCAAGACGTAGGAGATGGGGAGAATCAGAATGACAATCGAGCAGGATGACAGATTGTGTATCTTCACCAGCCCTATGGAATGGACAGCCGTGACGATGGATCGTGAAATAGCTGTGATCACCGATTGAATAAGAAAAATCCTGATGAAAGCCGGGGCGTAAGGGGGATATTCTCCGAGCCAGATTGACAGAACGAAGTCCACCTCAATGAAGAGCGGAACGGCAAAGAACATCAGCAGGAATGCCGCGAGGTAGGAGCCTAGGCTCATCATCTTGATCATCTCTTCATGCCGGCCGGCGTGATAGAGCTTCATGATCTGCGGATTGATGGCCGTCAGAAAATTCCAGACAAACTGACTCACGGAACCGATCACTTGATTGGCGATGCCGTAAGCGGCGTTGTAGATCAGACCAAAGAATGAGTTGATGAGCAGATTGAGGCCCTGTTGTTGAGCAACAATAGTCAGGCATCCCAGCATGTCCCAGCAAGCATATTGACCGATTTCCTTGATTCGGTTCCAGTTCAAATGCCATTGGCATCGACAAGCGGAATAATTTTTTAGGCACGATCCAATGTACAAGACGGCTGTCATCAAGCTGACGCAAGCGAGCAGGCAGGCGTAGGCGGGAAGCTTGTCCCAAGGCAGAAAACCAAGAAGAACGACAGCGCAAAACTTCAGAACGTCGCCTAACAGAGTGATGGAGGCGAAGGTTTTGATGTTTTCTGTAGCCACCAGCATTGATTGAAATGGCATAGCCAGAATCAGTATGGAGGCGCTTGCCAGCGAGAAATGAAAGGTGGTGTAGGCCGCTGACAGTCTCTCGGCTGGGATCACTAGATGGTTGGCGATGTACCAGCCGCCGACGAATTCCGTTGCCACGAAAATGGCGCAAGCGACAGCGAGCATCAAGGCACAGGAGGCTTTGAAAACGGTGGATACACCGTTTTCATCTGATCGCCCCAGTTCAGCACAAAGAAAACGCGATATGGCGCCGCCCATCGACATGGTGATGAACGAAAATGAGGCAATGATGCTCGCTACAACAGAAAACAAACCGAAGTCAGAAACCCCAAGAGTTTTAAGAATCAACCGAGAGGCATACAGGTTCAAAACCAAAGAGATAGCTGTTCTCATGTAGAGGAACAGAGTGTTCTTCGCGACTTTTCTTCTGCTTCCGAGTTGTTCGTTTTCGCTCATGCCGGTTCTCTTTCGGAGGATTAGTCAAACTTTTCCAAAGCACTCCGTCGGATAATCTTTTTAAACGGACGAAGCGCTGTGAACAGCTTGTGTTTGATTGTGAATGGAATCAATCTGGTCAAGTACAGATGGATGAAAATCTTCTTCAGTATCGAGCAGTTGACATTATTGAAATCGCTGATGTGTGTTCTGCACCATTCAATATTTTTGTAGAACAGAGTTGACGTTTCTTCATCAAGGTCTTGCGGATTGACAAGTTTCATTGACCACAAATAACTTACATTTGTGATAAGCAAGTCATTGTCATTGATCAGATTTTCTTTTCGCAGAGCCGTTCTTGTCTTCAGTAATTTGAAAATGAATTTTGTATCTGATACAGCACTGGATGCTCTCATCCGGTAATAAAAAACGGATTGGTTGTTGAAAGCGACCCGATTGGCGTTTTTGTAGATCTGTAAAGTAAAAGGTTCGTCCTCGCAGTAGCTTTTGTCCGTGATGAAACGGATTTTTTGATGAGTTTCTTTGTCAACAAGGCATTCTTTACGCACTATTTTTTTTGGGGTGTGACCTTGGGCATAAGCGGATCCGTACCATTCCCCCTGCCTCAATGTAAGTTTTTTCTTGTCCTCATAATCCTCAATGTAGTTGCGAATCAGTGTGAGGTCTTCCCGTTGACGAGCATTTTTATAGACAATTTCGCAACCACAAACAGCAATGTCAGCATCCCATTTTTTGAGAGTTTCTAGTTGAGATTCGATCCAGTTGGCATCAACCCAATCGTCTCCGTCCATGAATGCCACAAAATCTCCAGTAGCAACATCTAGTCCAGTGTTGCGAGCGATAGATACGCCGCAATTTTTTTGATGAATAACTTTTATTCGGGCATCTTTTCTGCTGTATTCTTCAGCTATGCAGCCGCTGCTGTCCGTCGATCCATCGTCAATCAAGATAACTTCTATCTGATGATGAGTCTGAGCTAAAATCGAGTTCAGACACTCTGCTAAATATTTTTCTACATTGAAGATGGGGATTATTATGGAGACGACCGCAGTCTCAATATCATGATTGTTAATGTTGCTCATGCCGCGTTTCTCCAATTGAAAGTTTGAGAAACGGCGAGCAAATTGGGTAAGTAAAAACTGTTTAAATTACTCGAATTTCTTTGGAATTTTATTGCCTGTAATAATTGCTCTAAGGGGGGGGGTAAGAGCGAATATTTTTTGTTTAATAGTCAATGGCATTAGCTTTGTTAAACACAAATACACTGCAACTTTTTGCTTGACACTAAGATTTGTCTTGTCAAGGTCTTCAATGTGACGTCGGCACCAAGCGATAGTTTGGTAAAAGAGTTCTGATTCCCAAGGCAAGAGATCTTTTGGGTTGATGTGTTTCATCATGCCCACGGCCTTCATATTCGTCTCAAGCAGGTCGGTGTCGTTGATCAAATGAGTCTCGTGCATAAGCACTCGGGCTTTTAACCAACGGAAGACGGCTTTTGAGGCGGACACTAGGCTGGTTCCACGCATGCGATAGAAGTAAATGGTCTTGTCATTGAAGGCAACACGGTTGGTGTGTTGGTAGACCTGCTGAATGAACAATTCGTCTTCGCAATAACGGCGATCTGAGATGAATGTCAGATGATGATCGACGATGCACTCACGCCGGATGAGCTTCTTCCAGATATGCCCTTGAGCAAAGGCTGAGTGACTCCATTCGCCCTGCATCAGTGTTAACTTCTTCTTGTCGTCGTATTCCGTGATGAAATCGCGAACTAAGGTCAGGTCATCATGTTGCCGAGAGTTCTGGTAGACCATTTCAGCGCCACAAACGGCAACATCGGCGTTCCACCGTTTGATGGTCTCCATCTGGGTTTCAATCCAGTTGGGAGCAACCCAGTCATCGCTGTCAATCATGGCGATGAATTCACCGGTAGCAACGGCGAGCCCGGTGTTGCGAGCGACAGACAATCCGCCGTTTTGTTGATGGATTACTTTGATCCGCGAGTCTGTTTTGGCGTACTCGTCTGCGATCTGTCCGCTGCGGTCTGTGGAGCCGTCATCGATGACAATGATCTCCAGTTGCCGATACGTTTGGCCTACAACAGAGTCCATGCACTCTGCAAGGTACTTGTCCACGTTGTAGACAGGAATCAGCACAGAGACGGTTTCTACTTCGTTGATCGATTGCTTTATGTCTCTCATGCCAAGTTCCTCAAATCGAAGGCAAGCCAAACATCCATGGACAAGGCAGGAACAAGGCTTTTGTTGATGCAGGCGGCTCGAATGTCATCGGCGCTGAGCGTGTTCTGTTGTTGACGCTCACTGCTCTTCACGTCGTTTTTTTGCGGTTCTTCGTGCGGCAGGATTTTTGAGGCATCGAGCTGATGGGTTGCGGTGCAGGGGGATTCGGTTCGCATTCAAAAATTGGGAGATAAGTGCGGTGTCCTTCCAGCCTGGACCGGTGGGACAAAAATTTCGCGAATTCTCTCACTGCAAAGCTTGATGTTTCAAGTAAATGAGCTGATCACTGGATAGTTGTGATGTTCGGCTGTGATGGTGATATGCCTAGGCATAGACCTAGGCAAAAGACTAGACAATTGACTAGGCAAATACCTAGGCATGTTTGAAAGCAAAAATATTTAAAATCAAACCATTAACTGCAAAAATGCCTATGCAATTACCTAGGCAACTGCCTATGCATATGACTAGGCAATGACCTATGCAGTTGCCTAGGCAAACGCCTAGGCATTGTTGTTGCAAAAGGGACTCATCGGGTAAGATGCCTATGCAATTGCATAGGCATTTTTCCGGGAGGGTTCCTATGGATCCAAAGATCATTGCCATCGCCAACACCAAGGGCGGCACGGGCAAAACAACCATCGCGCTGCAACTGGCGGCTGCGCGAGCGTTGCAGGGCAAGGACGTCTGCGTCATCGACGGCGATCGCCAGCAGACGGCGTCCATGGCGCTCACGCTGCGCGACAACCAGAAGGTCAAGGTGTTCATCAGCTGCATGACGTATTCCAACGGCACGCTGCTGGGGGCGCAGGTGAAGCGTCAGGCAGAAAAGTGGGACACGATCTTCATCGACGTCGGCGGCTTTGATTCGGCCACGATGCGCATGGCGCTGGCCATTTGCGACATGCTGATCATTCCGTTCCAGCCGAGAACGTTTGACTCCTGGGCGTTGACGCAGATGAAGGCGCTGATCGACGAAGTCAACAAGCAGTTCCGCAACGGCGATCCGGTGCCGGCGTTTGCTCTCATCAATGGGGCTGACACCAACAATTCCGCCGACAACCAAGAGGCGGCGGACTCGCTGGCGGACTTCCCGGACATCAAGCTGCTGGACTGCCCCATCGGCCGCCGCAAGGCGTTTGCCAATGCGTCGGCGCTGGGGCTGGGCGTGGCGGAGGCCAAGAACAAGGATCCGAAGGCGATTGCTGAGATCGATCGCTTGATGCTGGCGATCTTTGACGAGGTGCCCCAGGCGCCGGTCAAGCGGCGGAGAAAGGCGGCCGAGGCGAAGACCGAGGATGAAGCGCCTGCGGCTGATGAAACAACGGCCGTCAAGAAGACCAGAACGAGAACCAAGAAGGGAGCGGCCAAATGACGATTGCTCGATTCACCAAGGAAAACATGGCGGCGCTTCGCGCCAAGCAGAACCGCATGGAGGAAGAGACACCGCCGGAAAAGCCCGCGCCCAAGCTTTCCAAGTCTCAGCGTGTTACGAAAGTTGACATCGGCCCGCGGGTGGAGCTGGACCTCAATTCGCCGGCGGTCCGGCAGTTTGTGGAGTCTGCGCCGGACGGCCTGCTCGCGAAGCAGGCGCGAGTCGAGGAAGAGCAGGCGGCTGGTGATGGGAAGAAGCGCGCGGCCAACGGACGAGTCCTGCGCGGCCGCCGAGTGGTCATCACGCTGGCTCTGAAACCGGAGCTTCTGGAGGAAGTGGACGCCCGCGCCAAGGCGCTGGGGCAGAACCGTTCCGAGTTCCTGTCGCTGGTCATACGAAAGGAATTGCTGAAGCCAGAAGCCCCCTTCAACATGAGCTAGAAAAACAGTGCCTAGGCAATGCCTAGGCATAATTTTAAGCTCGAGACCGAATAAAAAGGTCGTAAAATCAAAGCATTAAAATCAATGCCTATGCATTTGCCTATGCAATTGCATAGGCAAAATTTTTGCTTTTTATGGGGGAGACAGTGGGGGCTGGAGAGGCGTTTCCGGCGGTCAGTCGGGTTGACAGCTCGAATTGATTCGGAGACAATGAGCGACAGC
>CAVJUB010000083.1:0-9648 GCA_963652545.1 Hallella faecis
CGTCGGAATTCTTCAACCTGCCGCCATTGCCGCATGTGCATGAGCGAGCGCTGCCGCTCGGAATCAGCTTCTTCACCTTCCATGCCGTGAGCTATCTGGTCGATCTCTACCAATCGAAGATCGGCCGCCATTCGGGCTGGGACTTTCTCACGTACTACTTCATGTTTCCGCATCTTGTCGCGGGTCCCATCGTGCGCTTTGAGGACGTTCGCGCGGACCTGCAGTCCCGGCCGACCTTTGACCGCAGTTTGTTCGTCTGGGGCGTGAGCCGCTTTGTCATGGGCCTCAACAAGAAGGTGTTGATCGCCAATTCCGTGGCGCCCATTGCCGACGTCGCCTTCCACAATCTCACGGGCGACGTGGCGATGGGAACCGCGTGGCTTGGCATGGCGGCCTACGCCGTGCAGATCTACTTCGACTTCTCGGGCTATTCCGACATGGCGATCGGGCTTGCGGCGATGGCGGGCGTGCGGTTTCACGAGAACTTCAATTCGCCTTACAGCGCCGTGAGCATCCGTGACTTCTGGCGCCGCTGGCACATGTCGCTCTCCTCCTGGCTGCGGGACTACGTCTACATTCCGCTGGGCGGCAGCCGCTGTTCGACGGTGAAGCTCTATCGCAACCTGCTCGTCGTGTTCCTCCTCTGCGGCCTGTGGCACGGCGCGCAGTCGACGTTCGTGCTTTGGGGCCTTTTCCACGGCGTCTTTCTCATCTTGGAGCGCACGGCCTTTGGTCGCCTGATCGAGCGGCTGCCGGGCGTGCTGCAGCACGCTTACTGCCTGCTTGCCGTCATGCTGGGCTGGGTGCTTTTCCGCGCCGAGAGCCTGCCGCAGGCGCTGGGCTACTGGCACGCGCTGGTTGCCGGGGCGCCGGCGGCGGACATTCCCGTCGGAATTCTCAATCTGGCCGCACTGGCGGCGGGCGCGGTGATCGCGGTCTTCGGCGGTCGTCTCGCCGGACGGCAGGACGCTTTCGCTTTTGAGACGAAGACCTGGCTCTTTGCCGCGAATCTGGCGCTCTTTGCGGTCTCGGTTGCCGTGCTCTATTCGGGAACGCGCAATCCTTTCATCTACTTCAACTTCTGACCATCATGATCGCTGACAAACTGAACGGCTGTCTTGCGGGACTCTTCGCGGGCGCGCTCTTTCTGGGCTACCTCGGCAACCTGACGCTCTTGGGCGGCGCCGAGAAGGCGACGACGGCGGCGGAAAACCGGCGGCCGGCGGCATTTCCACACTGGAATGGACCGAAGGCTTTTTTCACTGGGTTCGATTGCTATGTGGCGGATCGATTGCTGATGCGCGACGCGGTTCTCACTCGCATCAATCGGGTGCTCACAAACGAACGTTGGTACACCGCGCTGAAAGACGCCGAAATGGCGCTCTTTGGCGCCGACGGCTGGGTGTTTCTTGGAAACAACTACGATCGGACGCTCGAAAAGCACACGGAGCCTGTCAATGGTCGTCGCTGGGAGGAGCGGCGGAAATGGACGCTTTCGAATGTAGCGCAGTACCGCGCGGTGGCAGATCAGCACGGCGCCGCGTTTCACATCTTGGTCGGACCCGACAAGCCATCGGTGTACTGTCGAATGATTCCTTCATCGTTCCTGCAGAAGCCGTGCTCGAAGGTGACGGAATGGACGGACGGCCTCCTTGCGGCGTTGCGGGAGAACGGGTATTCCGTCACTTACCCGCAGGCGGCGCTTCTCAAGGCGTCCGAAGCCGAGCAGGTGTACTTCAAGACGGACACGCACTGGAATCACGCGGGCGCCGGAATCGCCTACCGCGAACTCATGGCGGACTTGAAGACGCCGGCGTTTGCGGGCGCGCGCATTGCGCACGCGCCGAGCACCTATCGAGGCGACCTGGCGGCGATCAGCGGCAAAGGCGACGCGCTTCCCGTGGTGAACAGCACGGCGGCGATTCTTGAAATGCCCGCGACGCGCATTCGCTGGAAGCCCGCGGGCGAAGCTGAACGGGAGGCTGGACTCCTGCAGGCCACTTCCGGCGCCAATCCAAAGTTTGCGGCGGAGATGACGAATCCCGCGGCGGCTACGGAGAAGCGTGTTCTCGTCTTCTGCGATTCCTTCATGACGGCGATGTCGCCGTACCTCAACGCGACGTACCAGCGCGTGCTCTATGTGTCGCGCAACCGGCCGCCTGGTGACTGGAAGGCGCTGATCGACGCCTTCCGTCCTGAGCTCGTCCTCTATGAAACCGTGGAGCGCGGTCTGTAGGCGAATGGGTCAGCGCCGCTGCCAGCGGCGGCACAGGAGTCCAAAGCCGAAGCCCGCGGCGATGACGACGAGCGCGGCGGCGCAGCAGCCGGAATAGTCGCTGCCCGACACGGTCCATTTGACGAGCAGCGGTCCGAGAATGCCGCCCGAGCTGAAGCCCGCGGCCATGATGCCGTAGTTGACGCTGTGGTGTTTCGGGCCGAACTGCTCCACGGTGAAGCCTGGATAGATGCCGACGTAGCCGCCGTAGCACAGGCCGATGAGCGAGAGCCCGGCAAAAAAGAGCATCCGGTCGCCGGCCGGTGTCATCAGAAGGAGCGCAAAGCCGACAGCAGCGAGCGTGAGCGAGAGAAAGAGCGCCGGCACGCGGCCGATGCGGTCGGAGACCGCGCCTGCAGCAAATCGACCGGCGGTGTTGGAAAGCGCAAGCACGGAGACGGCCAGAGCGGCTGCGGCGGCCGACAGTCCGACGGCGCTTTGCGCCATGCTTGCCGCGCAGGAAAAGAGCATCATCGCGCCCGTGCTTCCCGCGATGAAGAAAAGCAGCATCGGCCAGAAGACGCGCGTAGCGAGCATCTCGCGCCAGTTGAGGTTGACGGCGCTGTCAGTGCCTGATGCGGCCGCGGGCAGGCCGAGATCCGCTGTGAGACGGTCCGAAGGCTTTTGGGTGAGAAGTCCCGCGCCGATGAGAACGGCTGCGGCGGCACCGGCGATCGACTGCAGGCAGACTTCGATGCCAAAGTCCGAGATGAGCCAGCCTGCGACGGGCGGGACGATCATGGAACTGAGGCCGTAGGCCATGGTCACAAGACCGCCCGCGAGGCCACGGCGGTCGGGAAAGAACTTGATCGCGTTGGAAATCGTGCTCACGTAGGTGAGGCCGACGCCCAGGCCGAAGATGACGCCGTAAACCGCGGTGAGCATGGCGACGGAGTTGGCAACCGAGGCAGCGGCGAGCCCCGCGCCGATCATGACGCCGCCAGCGGCGATGACGAATTTCGGGCCGTATCGGTCGTTCACCCAGCCGCCCGCGATCATGGCGACGGGATTCACAGCGCTAGCCATGCTGAAGACGACGGCGAGGTCGCTCGGCGTGACGGTCATGCCGGTCAAGCGCGTGAGGCGCTCGGCAATGGCGACGGCAAGCACGCTCCAGGCGTAGTAGGAGCCTGCAAAGAGGTTGATGAGGCAAAAAAGCGCGAGATAAAGCCAGCGCCGGCGGCGGATGTTGCAGGTCATGGGCGGGATTGCTTCACGAAAGAGAGAAAGACCCGCAGCCGCCGGCAGGGCGGAGCGGGCCCGGGACGCAGAAGAAAATCAGTGGCGGCCGTTCAAGGCGAGCACGACGCGCGTCGTCATGTCAAAGCCGATCGGCATCGACTTCACGTCGTCGGGATCGAAGTCGCTGCGGTGGTTGCCGGTGTGGTTGGCGCCGTAGTAGAAGTGAGCGGCTCGGCCGCCGTGCTTCTGCACGCTCGCCATGAGAATCGTGGCGTCTTCGCTGCCGCCTTTTTCGCTGTAGTGCGAGACGTGCTCGCGGCCCACGGTGGCGACGGCGCAGTCTTCGAGAATCTTTGCGAGATCAGGCGACGGATTCATCGTGAAGGCCTGGCCCACCTTGACGATGTCATGCTTCACGTCAAAGGCTTCGGCGCAGCTTTTGACGGCGCGCTCCACCTGATTGAAGGAGTAGAGGCAGAGGTCGTTCGTGGCGCCGCGCACTTCCATCTGCATCGAGGCGTGCACGGGAATGACGTTGCGCATCTCGCCCGCGACGATCTTGCCGCAGGAAATCGCGGTGAGGCCAGCGCCGTGGCGCGGCAGGCTGCCGCACATGACGGCCGTGTGGCAGGCGGCCATGAGGGCGTTGCGGCCGTCCTGAGGATTCGCGACCGAGTGAGCGGGCCGGCCTTCGAAATGCACGTCGAACTTGATGGTGGCGTTGTAGCCGGGATCGGTGATGGTGATTTCTCCCAGACGCGGCGTGCAGGCGATGTGGCAGGCGACGAGATTGTTCACGTCGTCGAGCAGCCCGCTCTCGCTCATTGCGAGCGCGCCGCGCGTGCCTTCCTCGGCGGGCTGAAAGAGAAGCTTCACGGTGCCGCAAAGCTCGTCCTTGTGATCCACGAGCCAGTGCGCGAGCGCCAGGCCTTCGGCCGTGTGGCAGTCGTGGCCGCAGGCGTGCATGAGGCCGGGATGCTGACTCGCAAACCCGAGCTTGTTGGGCAGATGCTCGGGATTTGTTGTTTCCGGCACGTAGAGCGCGTCGATGTCAAAGCGGAAGGCGGAGACGGGGCCGGGGCGCCCCGTTTCAAAGATCGCCGCGGCGCCCGTGTAGCCCTCGGTGGCGTCGATGTCCGCCTGCGGCACGCCTTCGGCGAGCGCGCGCTTCTTGCCGGCTTCAACTTCTTCGGGATAGCGTCCCATGACGAAGTCGGGGTTGATGACTTGCTTGCCCTGCAGGACCTTGAGGCCGAGCTCCTTGAGGCGGTTCACGATGATCGACGTCGTCCGGAATTCCGTCCAGCCGGTTTCAGGATGGCTGTGAAAGCTGCGGCGAAAGGCGACCATTTCGTCGGTGTAGCGCTGAGTGTCAGACATGATGCTTGCTCCTTGCAATGCGGGGTTGATGCCGAGGGATGTTAGAAACGGCCGCTCCGGCGGGCCATCGGGGTAATCGCCGCAATGGTTGAAGGAACTCGGGCAAAAGAGTTACCCGACCTCGGGAAAGCCCGCGCTAGGGGCAGCGTCGGCACCGCCGACGATGCACAATGACGGAACGAGGAGCACCCCCGCAGAGAAAGCTCCCGAGACCCAAGGAGGAGACCATGGATTCCTACGGCCGCAGCGGCCATCTGCCGCTGTTCGAAGAGGTCAAGCAGAAGATGCTCGACAACATCCGAAACGGCGTCTGGACGACGGACAGCATGCTGCCCAACGAGCTTGAGGTGGCGGCGATGTTCGGCGTGAGCCAGGGCACGGTTCGCCGGGCTTTCCGCGAGCTGGTGGCGCAGGGCATCTTGGTGCGGTACCAGGGAAGAGGCACGTTTGTGGCGAGCCAGCGCCGCAACGTCGCTGCGGTGCGCGAGCGCATCAACTGGTTCCGCTGCGACGAGGAGTTCGCCGGCGACCGGCTCGTGAAGCACATCACGCTCTTTGAGCGCATTCCGGCGGCGGCGAAGATCCTTCGCCTCATGGATCTGATGCCGGGGGACGAGGTGTTTCACATCCGCCGCGACATCCGTCTCGAGTCAACCGACGCGGTGATCTGCTTTGACGACGCGTACCTTCCGGCGGCGCGGTTTGCCGGACTTACCGAGGGCATGATCCGCACGTCGCACACGGAGACGGTCTACGGCTTTTACGAGGAGCGCTTCGGCCTCACGGCCGCCTATACGAGAGACGTGGCGCGGGCAGTGCTCTTGAATCCCGAGCAGGCGCAGCTCGCGCAGGTGCCGGTGCCGTATCCCGCCATCTCGCTGCAGCGGCATGCGTACACCATCAAGCACGAGCTGATCGAGCTGCGCTACCTCGTCAACGTGACCGAACACCAGTACATGGACCTGCGGGAGCTGCCCGCTTAGCGGAGGCTCCCGAGCGGGATGAAAAGGCCGGCGTCAGAGCGTGATCGTCGCCACGCCGTCCGCGATCGTCATTTTCGTGCCGTAGGGCGCGGAGAGCGCCGCAAGATAATGCAGCGTGTCTTCATCCCGCGAGAGGCGGGGGACGCCGCGCTGCGCGCGGCTGAGGTTCATGCCGAGGTCGATCGGATGGCAGGTGACGGACGTGACGCGGCCGTTTTCCACGGTCCAGGAGGGAACGATGGCGCGCCAGATGTTCTTCATCGTCGGAAAGCCGATGGTGTCGTTTCTGCTGCGGTTGGACATGTAGGCGCCCACTTTCGTGGCGAGCGGCAGATGCATGCCGCGGTAGGCGTCCGCAGGCTGCAGCGCCGTCGTCTCCGACTCGAAGATGAAGTTGCCGATGCTGTAGAAGATTGGCGCGCCTTGGTAGATTTCAATGCCGCGAAGCTCGTGCGGGCCGTGGCCGATGACGGCGCTCGCGCCCGCTTCGACGCAGGCGTGCGCGAACGTTTCCAGAAACTGCGCGGGCGTCGTCGTGTCCTTGCCGGTCATTTCGTGCCCGTGGATGCTCACGAGAACGAGGTCGGCCTGGCGCTTCGCCTCCTCAATTTCCGCCACCGTGCGCGCGACGTCGTCGGGATTCGGAATCGTTTCGATGAACTCCCGTTCGTCTCGAACGAAGTTGAGCGGCCCGAAGGGCATCGTCCCTTCAGGGAAGGGCGCGGCGTAGCCGCAGGAAATCTTGTGCTCGACAGGCCAGTTGACAAGCGTCACGCGGGCGAGCTCTTCGGCCATTGCAAAATGCTCGGGCGTGACGTGGCAGACCGTCTTGTGGCGCAGCGGATTGAGGCCGGGCCGCCCCGTCATTTCGCCCGTGCGCTCGCCCGCGCAGGCCGCTGGATCAAAGGTTGAGGTGAGGCCGATCAGGGCGACGCGCGCTTCGGGTGTCTCCAGGTAGACGGCGCGGGAGGCTTCTTCAAGTGACAACCCAGTGCCCGCAAAGCGCATGCGGCGCTTGTTGAGGTGGCGGATGGTGGCGGCGCAGCCTGCCGGACCGAAATCGCCTGAATGGTTGTTGGCGGTGTTGTAGAGGTTGAAGCCGTAGCGCGCGACTTCGTCGAGCATCTCGGGATCCGTCATGGCCCAGGTGCCGCCGCTTGCGGCCGCGGGCCAGCCTTCCTGCCGATGAAAGGTGATTTCAAGATTGGCAAAGCGCACGTCGTGCGAGCGAATGAGGCGGGCGAGCTCGTCAAAGCCCGCGTAGCCCGCTTCCGGCAGGCGGCGCGTGATGAAGCTGTCGCCTGTGGCGATGAAGGTGGTGGTCATGATCCGGCTCCTTGTGTCGGGATGCAGATGGCGAAGGATCGTATCCGAGCGAGTCTCCGGAAAACAGTCAACTGAGGCAGGCGAAACCCGCAAGTCAGTTGACTGATTGACGGACTCTGCGACCGCCGCTTTGAAACAATGGCAGGCATCGACATCACGCGTAAGGAGGCCCGACATGTGGGACATGCTTTTCAAAAACGGACACGTCGTCGATCCGTTGAACGGTCGCAACGACGTCATGGACGTCGCGGTGGAGAACGGCCGCATCGCGGCAGTGGGAAAGGACCTCGTCGGCCGCGCCCGAGCGGTTGAAGACTTGACAGGCCTTTTGCTCGTGCCCGGCGTCATCGACGCGCACATGCATCTGGGCAGCGTCTACGGGTCGCCTTACGGCGCGCGCATGACGGCCTTGTCGGGCGTCACGACCTGTCTGGACATGGCGGGGCCGCTTGACGAAGTGCTTTCCGAAGGCGGCCGGACGGGCGCCGGACTGAACGTCGCGATTCTCGACCGCATGGAGCCGACGGAGCTTTGGCAGACGGATCATCCCGCCCGAAGCGAAGTCGAGCAGTACATGGACCGCAAGACCGCCGAAGGCGCGCTCGGCATCAAGCTCGTGGGCGGGCACTGGCCGCTCTCGGTCGAGACCTGCCGCGACACGATCGAGCTCGCCAATGAAAAGGACGTGTACGTCGCCTGGCACGCCGGCAGCAAGACGGCCCACTCCGACATCATCGGCATGCGGCAGGCCGTGGAGACGGCGGACGGCCTGCGGCTGCACCTCGCGCACATCAACAGCTACTGCCGCGGCCGCGTGAAGCCGGCGGATGCGGAGGCCAACGAGGCGCTCGAGCTCTTGCGCGGCGCGCCGCGGATCTGGTCCGAGGCGTACCTGAGCCCATTCAATGGCACGCACCTCACGTGCGTCAACGGCGAGGTGAAGGACTACGTGACGCGGTGCTGTCTGGAGATCTTCCGGCTCCCGGTGAGTGAAGAAGGCCTCCGCGAGGCGTTCCGCCGCCGGATTCTTCTGGCGCTGCGGGACACCGGCTACGTGACGGAAATCCTCCGGGGCGAGGAGGCGGAGCGCTACTGGCAGTCCAAAGGAACGACGAACGTCGTCGGGTGCTTCCCGGTGAACGCCGCCGTGTCGCGCCTCATGCTCGCGCAGGGAAAGCGCGCTGACGGCACGTTCGTCGTAGATGCCATGAGCACGGACGGCGGCTGCATTCCGCGAAACGTCATCATTCCGATGGGCATCAATCTCGTGAAGTTCGGCGCGCTGACGCTGCCTGAATTCGTGCTGAAGGCAAGCCTCAATGCCGCGCGTCATCTGCATCTCAAGGACCGCGGCCACCTGACTGAAGGCGCCGTCGCCGATCTCACGGTAATTGACTACGACCGCGCCGAAGCGGTCGCGACCTACGTGGGCGGCGCGGTCAACATGAAGCGCGGCGTGCTCTACGGCCGCGGCATGACCGTCATCACCACCGAGCGCGGCCGCCGGGCCGTGGAGGCGAAAGGCTACTCCACCATCACGGTGGATCTCGCCGAGCCTGAGGCGCCGCGTCTGGCGGCGTAGCGGCGCTTGCCGCAGTAGACGCTCCGTTTGCGCTGAGAGGCCCGGCGGGGCGTTTTTGCGGGCGCTGGGCGCGGGGAAAAAAGACCCGCCGTTCAAAAAATGAAGCGGCGGGCTGAAGCGTCCTCAGAGGACGGATGTCATGCTTGGACAAAAGGAAATCAGAACCAGTGCTGCAGGCCGATGTGGGAGATCCACGTGTTGGCGGCGTCGGTGTCGAGCGCTTCGCGCCCCCAGGAGCGGGAGAGCGTCACGTAGGCCGTGGTCTTTTTCGAGAGCTTGTATTCGGCTGCGGTGTTGATGACGGTGCGCTTTGCCTTGAGCTTGTCGCTGTCAGCCATCTTGTGCTCTCCGTCGAAATAGGCGACGTCCGCGATGAGGCGAAGCGCGGCGACCGGACGGAACTGCAGGCCGGCGAGCGCTGACCAGCCGTCGATGCCGTGCTCGCGGTCTCGGGTCGCCTTGACCGTTTTGTCGATGTTCCAGCCCGCGACGCTGCGCCAGTTCTTCTGATACTGGCCCGCGGCGAAGAGCTTCAGACGGTCTGTCGTCTGCCAGGCGACGCCGAGTAGATAGGCTTCGGCATCCTTGCGCTCGTACTTCTTGCCGGCGTCGGCTGTGGAGGCGGCGTCGGGATCGTAGCCGTAGAAGATGCGCGTCGCGCCGCCGTAAACGCCGAAGCCGCCGTTTTCATAGTTGGCGGCGACGGCAAGAAGCCGGTTGTTTTCTGAAGCGTGCTCGGACTCGTTGTCCGTCGTCGCGAGCGAGCCGGTGACGCCCATCTTGAAGCCTGCCCATCGTGGCGACACCCACGTTGCGGTGTTGTTGCCGCGCGGGTCGTTGCCGAACATGTTTGAGATGGAGGCGATGTCGCCGTAGGCCGTTTCCATCGGGTCAAGCCAGCCCATGGCGAGACTGTAGGG
>CAVJUB010000084.1:0-9578 GCA_963652545.1 Hallella faecis
TGATGCCCGAGATGGACGGCCATGAGGCGACGCGGCGGATTCGCGCGATGAACCGCCCAGACGCCGCCCTCGTTCCCATCATTGCCATGACCGCCAACGCCTTCACTGAGGATCGGCTCGCCGCCAAGGCGGCCGGCATGAACGAACATCTGGCGAAGCCTCTGGAGGCGCAGCGGGTGATTCGGACCATCGCCCGGTGCGTGGCGGAAAGCCGCGCGGCGAGGAAGTTGCCACGCGCTTGACGTGGACTTGTGGCCGGCCGGACGTCACAGACGCTGCGCAAACTTCTCAGCGAGCTTGGCGGGTGACAGGCGACGCTGGTAGTGCTTGGCAATGAGACGGCGGCCGGCTTCTTCGGCAGCGGCGTAGAAGGCTTCGCGTTGCCCAACGTCTTCGGACGGCATCGGCGGCGTTTCGTGCAGCAGGAAGGCGAGCACGACGAGAATCGCCGTGAATTCTTTGCGCTCTTCTGCGAGGAGGCGCGGCAGGTTGTCTTGCAGGAAAGCGTCGGCTCGGTCAGCCAGCGGCCCGTAAAGAATGAAAAAAGCCGCCTTCCAGAAGTGAGGACGTTTTTCCTCCGTGGTCTTTTCATAGAGGCTTTGCATGTCTTCCGCATACTGCCGGCCGAACTCGGCCAGCTCTTCCGAGAGCACCTGTGTCCTCGCATTGACGGCCGGGGCCAAGTCGTCAACGTCCGATTCGCAACGGAAGAAGTCGATGTCATGGACGTCGCGGAGAGGGAAGTCGCAGTGGTACAAACAACAGCCAGCCTGCGGCAGGTCGTCGCAGAGATCAAAATCCACCATCTGCGGCACGTTGATCATCGTGCTCGCCACGGACTTTTCCGTCGATTCCCGTTCTTTCACGAGCAGCAGGCTCGTGCCCGGCGTGAGCAGCCGGTACTGCATCGCGAGCGCCTCATCGCCGCTTTCGGCGTACTGCGCGAAGGCGACTGTCTGCGCGAGCTCCGTGTCGTCGGCAGGCGCCAGTTGCTTCAAGTCGCCGGCGGGCAGGATCGACTTCGGCTCGGCTGCCAGACGCAGGAAGACCTTCGAGGCGCATCCGGCGTACTGCTGCAAGGAGACCGGCGAATGCCAGAGCACGGCGTTGCTTTCAAGAAGCTGGAGGAGCGGACTGTCGTCCGGAAGCCGCGCTTTGTCGCAGCGGGCGGCAGTGACAAGGCTTGTCACGACGTCCGTCATGTCCTCGGCGTGCGTCACGAGGCGGCAGACGCCGTCCGTCTTCTCCGCAATCCGTCGCAGCAGCGTTTCAACGCTGTTGTTGCCGACGCCCAGACAGAAGACGGGGATGTCGGTGTTCACCGCCTTGAGCAGCGTCTCGGTGTTCCAGACTTCGCCGTCCGTGATGAGAAGCACGATTCGCCGGCGGTTCTTCGTTGGATCAAACGGCACGTCGTTCAGCACGGCCGTCAGGCCCTCCTCAAGCTCGGTGCCGCCGAGATCGGCTTCAAGACGCTCCACGACGGGCAGATACGCGCGGCGGCGGAACAGCTTCGTGAACGCTTGAGGCGTGGCGACGGTTCGCTCGACGTGCGAGCCGAATCGCGTGATCGTCACAAGGTCTCGTTTCGTCAGAACGTCGGAGAGGGAGGCGAGCGCTTCGCGCACCTTCGTGATGCCGACGCCTGACATCGAGCCGGAACAGTCAAGGAGCAAGTCGACCTGCAGATCCCATCGGCTTGCCTGTCGCGGAGGCGTCTGGATAAGCGCCGCGACCCATTGTTCCTCGTCGACGAACGGATCCTTTGCGGCCCACGCGGCGTTGACGTCAGGAACATCGTCAAAACCCAGCACCAGATGGCGATCGGCCGCGGCGTGCGACACCGTGATGGTGAGGATGCCGTCTTTGAGGCTGACGGAAGCGGGATGCGACGGCACGGACACGGTGCATCCGGCGAGCAGTCCCTTTACGGTGAAGCGGGCGGTGGCGGGATACACAACGGTCGCATCGGACGTCACGCGCTCGTATGGACGAAGGTTGCCTTGGCGGCCGTCGCGGGAATAGCGGTCGGCGAGGCAAAGCGGAATCGTGGCGCGGACGCTGCCGTTTTGCGGCAGAAGGAGCGTGGAGAAGGAAATGCCGAGCGTCACTTCGTCGTCGGGCTTGAGATTTCCCAGCGTCACCGTGCAGAGGCCTTCGTCGCTTGTTTCGAGCATCATTGGAGCGTCGCCGGCTTCGAAGGACTCTTCATAGGCCTCTTCGGCCTCCGTTTTTGGCAGCGGCTTGGCGATGAGGCGCTCGCCGTTGATGACTGCGTCGAAGCTTGTCACAACGGAGTTCCATGCCACCGGGAAGGTGTAGACCGCCTCAATCGTCTCTCTGCTGGTGTTCTTGAACGTCTGCGAGAGCTTCCAGCGCAGCGTCAGCCCGTCAATGCCGCCTTCGATGTCAAGGCGCTTCAAAGGAACAGCATCATCCGTTTCGCGGTTGGTCAGCATCCATTGCATGTTTTGTCTCCGTTGCAGACTTTTCGACATCGTCGCTGTCGTTTTGCGCCCGGTGGAAAGCTTCCGCCGCCTCTTTGGCAAAGCGGCGGAGCGCGGCGGGCGAGAGGGGGGCGCGCATCGGATCGATGACGAGCTCCAGTCCCGGCGCCAGCCGCAGGTGCGTGCGCGTGGAAATCGCTGGCGCCGCTTCCTCGCGGGCAGCTTCCGCTTCGTCGGCGCCGGGCGTCAGAGCGCGCCGGACGGCTTCGAGCGACAGCCCTTTTTCCGTGAGGCGACGAATCCGCAGGAGTGTTTCCAGATGCCGGTCGTCATACCAGGCGCCGCGGCGGCTGCCGTTCGGGCGCGGCACGAGCTCCATCTGAATGTAGAAGCGAATCGTGCGCGGAGCGACGCCGGACAGCTGAGCGAGCTGGTCAAACGAAAAGCGGGAGGTGCTGGCGGGTTCCATAGGATCTCACGGATGAGCCGATCTTCCGGCTCTCAACGGTATGATATTTATCAACAGCGACACTGTCAAATCGAGTGTCGAAAATTAACAACGGAGAACGCCGCGGTGCACGCGGCGAGCAATGCGCATTTTAATCCCGTGGATTTATGAGGATTGCTGACGATGCGGTATTTTGCTGAGTTTCAGAGTTTCTCTGGAGGTAAGGGGGACCGACGAGATTTCAGCCGTTGCATTTTGTTATTGATTGCTTCAATCCACGTTTTTCAACGATTTAATGATTCTTGCTGGCAGGAGAATGAAAGGCTGCGAGGGATCATGGTTTGAGCCTCTGAACGTCAAATTGTTTTGACGTTTGTCTTCTTGATATTTATCTTTTTGGTGTTTCCGGTGATTTTGCTGATCATGCTTTGTCGATCGATGGATGAGATTAAATGTTTTTGATGATTGAAGATGGATACTTTATGCAAATAGATATTTGGCTTCCATTTGTTGCAGTTTTTATTTGTGCTGGTCGAATTTTGCCAGCAAAGAATGCATTCGCCAATCACCATGATGAATCGATTGTTGAAAAATCGCGGTTCGGTTATGAAATATCGACTCATATTTAATCAATGGGGTCGGATGAGTAAATTTTACAGGCTGTCATGAAAATATAGAAAGCATTATTTGTCGATAGATATTTGTATCAAATGTTTTTAAGTTGTTCTCTTGGCGAGCGTGACGACGTAAGGCAACTATATGGGTAGTCGATAAGTCGTTTCCATCTATTTCGGTGAGGGTGATGCTTCATGGGTTGCTAATGGTTATAAAGAGGGGAAGCGATTTTGTTATCGCAACTGCTGACTTTTATTCTGCGGATGGCAGATGATTGTTTCTGTTTTATGATGGCTTGACTGGCTCTGTTGAAGTTTTTGGCTGATTATTGAAAACGCCTTGTGCTGATCAGTTTTCTGAGCCTTGTTTTCAGCTGGCGCATTCAGTACAATTGCCCTGTTGAATCCAAGTCTCGACACCCGTGCGCATCGTTCCAAGAGAGCGGTGACGGCGGCAGGTCGTGAAGAAACTCGAGCGGAAGGCAAGGCCTCGTCCTCGACTCACGACTGAATGACGGACTGGAATCCGAGGAAGCAGCAGGACCTCCACGAGCGGGGAACGTCGACGCTTCCATAGACGATTCCAACTAACCGGAAGCTCTCCAAGGATGGGAGCGCCGTCAGGGACAGGACTTCGGTTTGACGGACGCAGGTCAGAGGACCTCGTCTCTGAAGGGCGTTTTGCAAAAGGCATACGCTCCGAAGTTCTTTAAAAATTCGGTGAAGACGCAGCAGCGTCCGATGACGAAATGAGGTTATAAAGGCCGCCTCGACGGCGCCCTTTAGTAAAAAAGGCTTGCGCAAGGCGCGGTTTCCTCTCGCATCGTTTCGGAGAGGTCCGGCGTGACGTCTCCGCAGTAAAAAGCTGCTGTTTCGGCTTCCGCGCCGCCAGCGAATTGTGTTCGCAGAGGTCTCCGATGCGTTCAAGCAGGGAAATCAGGCATTCAACCTGAGACAATCCTTCATGGCATTGAACTCAAAGGAGAAAATCCCGTCGCTCCCAGGAGCAAAAAGGGATGTGAAACCTTTTTCGGCATCAAAAAAAGCTGAAATTCCTCACGAGAAAGGTCGTGGCGGCTCTCGGATTGTGTCTGCTGTCAGAGCCTCTAATGAGAGGCCTTTTCAAAGGTCTTTGAGACAGCTTTCCAGCCAGAGCGGAGTCGAAAAATCGTGTTTTTGGGGTAAAACCAAGCACCCTGGGCAGGGGTGTTGTTGTCTCTAAAAACAGCTCCGCCATTCGTCTTCACTGAGGTCTGTTCTCTCCGTTTTCGCTTCCCATTCGAGCTTGGCGCTCACTCCAACCTTGCCAATCGTTCGGACATTTTTCTGCTCGTCCGGACGTTCCTGATGTGCTTCTGAGGTTTTCCGACAGCTGAAGATGCCATAGTTTCTGTCTATGGATGACGACGTTTCTTCCGTGACGGAGAAGAGGGGACATGAGGATCTGGTGCCCTGACCAACCCCAGAGGCGAGCTCGTTGAGGTCGCCTCAATCTCAGGAACGGCGGACGTAACGGACGCCCCCCAGATGGTGGAGACGCTCCGTCAGCTGCTGCATCGTTGTTGTCAGGTCGCCGATTTTGACGGCGAAGGGAGGGCTGCTTTTTACTGCGTTTCCGGGCAGTGAATGGTTTTTTGAAAATCCACGTTCAGCAATTGTTTGATGTGATGAACTAATCCCCCGAAGCTAATTAGTCAATTGCCTGAAAACAGGCTGTTGGCCAAGACAGATGACGTTTGCATGCTCCGCCTAGTAGCGCATGCATGGTTTGTTCAATAACTAAAAATCAAATCGGTGCAGTGGTATGCATCGTCAATCGAAGTAATTTAACTGATGATTTTGATCTGGTCTCGCCAAGGGGGGCATGTTTTTTCACGGCGATTATTAGACAGACTGCTGTTTCGGATGAATGTTTCCTGATGACAGGAATAGGATAAATTAACGGTGTTGAGTCTGTTCTCTCAATGGTTTTTGAGGGATGAATGTTTTATTCGATCGACGCACGGGGATTGGATTGATATCGTTCAATCTACGGCCTGGTTCTGTATTTTGGTCAGCAACTCGATCTCAGAGAAATAGCTGATGCCAATCGAAACAGACTTTGCGACCCGAGGAAGCCAAGCGTCGGAACTGAATAGCTTCAACGCAGGAACAGGTGCGCCAACGCCTCATCCGTAACTGAAATTCGATCAGTCTGACGGCTCTCGGCAGCCAAGGGGGAATCGGTATTTCCCAGAGCGATGTTCAATGCGAAGGCAAAAACTCGATAGAATGTCATCGCAGGCGTGAGGATTTACTTACGCCGAGAATCGATGAACCCTGCTCAGATGCAAGAGAAAAGCCAGATTCTGCGTTGTCGAATGGTTGACTGATTTCGTAAATCAGGTGGCGCACTCTGCTGGCGCAGAGACGCTCCTTGGACAGGCAGTCGGCACGAGAGCTTTGCCGAGTCTTTTTGTCAGCGGTCGGTCGCTTTGGTACTGTCAGAAAGTTAGTTTGGAACAGCTTGCTGCGGCGCTGTAGGGGCAATAACTTTCTTTACAGTCGAATCAAATGATTACGGTCGAAACTTGTGAAAACTGACTCGTCCGCCTTTTTCTGTGCCAGAATTCGAAAGGATTTCATCGAAACGCCAACCCGCGTGTGTTTGGATGCGACAGGATATGACGCACCGGTGAAGTATCCTCTTCATCGGTCCACCGACGCCTGACGTCGCAGGACATCGAAGCCACTTGCCGAAATGGAGACGACCATGACTGACTGCCAGGACTACAAAGACGATCCCGAGATCATGCAGCTGCATTTGTTTGATCGCGAGGCTGTCCGAGCCAAGATGCGTGGAACGGGCACGCCCGAGCTGCGCGACGTGCCGAATGAGGAGCTCATCCGGCGCTTTGAAGCTGCGACGGCGGAATTTCGGAAACTGCAGAAGGAGCTCGTTTACCGCGAGCTTCCCGAAGCCTACCCGAAAGGATTCCCGCGGCCTATTCCGGTGATCGGCACCTGTTCTTGATCAGCGCCGCCGGCGCCCTCTCAGACTTCCTCGGACCAGCCCATGACTCAGAAACCGCGACTCCTCATCTACTGCGAAGGTGAGACGGAAAAGATCTACTTGCAGACGCTCATTGAGAACCTCAAGCTTTCGCAGATGCCCTGCGTGCGCAAGACGTCGGCGTGTGATCCGCTGTCGCTGCTGTCGGCGGCGTACAAGGACTACGCCTGGTCGCAGGCGACGGAAGAGAAGCCGTTCACTGAGATCTGGATCGTCTTTGACCGCGATCACCACGGCACCTACAACGAGGTCTTCGAGGTGGTGAAGAAGCTGCCGCCCGTGGTGCACCTCTGCTGGACCAACCCGTGCATCGAGTTCTGGTTCTGGCTTCACTACTGCGGCGACCGCGCGCAGCTCACGTTTGACGATGCCATGGAGATCTCCAAGGAGACGAAGACCGTGGATCTGGGGGACGGCTTGACGGAAGAGACCGTGGTGCGCCGGGTGCAGCGGTCCATACGGCCTGAAACGATGCTGTCGCTGCTTCGCACAAAACGCTCAGATTATGTGAAGGCGGCGTTCCCGGCGGGCATTCTTCGCCATACGCGCCGCGCCTGCGCGAATCTCGACAAAGCGGCGCAGTCAGCGGATCCCGCCAAGCTGGGCTCCGCCATGCCGGCGTTGCTGCACCGGTTGGAAGAATTGTGCGATCCGGCGATGCGGAGCGTGCTGGGCGATGAGGCGGGACAGCCTGAAAAGGCGGTGGAAGCGACGCCCGAACCGGCGCCGGCTTCACCGGTTGCTGCGGTTGAGTCGGTCGTGACGCCGACCAATGGCGATCCGATGCTGGAGCACTGCCGGGCGTTGCTTCGCGGTTGTCTGGCCGACTGGGCGAACATCGAGGTGTATCCCCAGAAGTACGTTTTTCCGGACGGTGCGCTGGCTCGTCTCGAGACGCTGTTCAACGAAGCCAAGCAGTGCAAGACGGATGCGGCGACGCGATTACGCGCTGACAATGCGCTTTGCATCCTCAAGAACATGCGAAGCAGCATGCAGTTGGCTGCGACGGTCAAGCGAATCAAGAACATGCTGGGGCGCCTGACGGCGCTAGGTTCGGCCTTGAGCTATTTCGGCAAGCGCTTTGAAATGGAAGCCGAGCTGGTCGGCATTGTTTTTCAAAAGAAACTGAATTACGGCGAGCCGCCGGCCCCCGCTCAGAAGGTGAGGGAGACGCAGGCAGGGAAAGCCGTCTCACCAAATCCCGTTGCTGAGCCTGTTGCGGATCCGCTGGACGAAGCCGTGATGGAGCCCGACGTAGAGAAGGCGAAATCAGCGGAGGGCTATGTTGCTCATATTCCGGCAGAAGACGAGACGACGGTTCTCTCGGCGCTTCAGGAAACGTGCGGCGTCTGCGCCGAGGACTTTGACCCGGAGCCGGACTTTCCTTGTAAAGAAGACGTCAGGCAAATGCAAGATTGCAGCGTGGCGTTTGAACGCTGCATGGAGGCGCTGAGCGTCCCCTTGTCGGATGAGTTGCGACGGTCCCTGTGGGAGAAGGCCGTGGCGCTTCAAATGGAGGCGACGCGTCTAGCGGAGTCATTGACAGCGCGAGCTGGGGAGTTGTGATGGCGGGTTTGAATTTTGGAGGCAGGGTTGAAAATTGTTTGAAGTCAATGAGGAAAATATTCATACGTTAATTCGTGTGGGTTAATTCAACCTCAAAACCATCCCCTCAACCGCCGTTCCCGCTTCCACACACTCCCCAAAACCCCCAGCGCGATCCGCTTGACCCTAATTTGCCATGCCGCTCGAAATCAATCCGGAAACCGCCTCCTCCAAGCAAGCCTTCCTCATCAAGTATGTGAAGAGTCTTCGCCGCATTCGCGCCACGTGGCCCGGATGCAAGATTCTGAACAGCATTCCTGAGCTTGCCGACGCCCTGAAGTCCCACGTCTGGGGCCGCGTGGATGCGGCCGCCGCGCTTCACTGCAAGGTTGATCTCTTCGCACAGAGGGTCCATGACAGCCAGATTCCCTGCATCTACGTGAACGACACCGTGCGAGAGCGCTATGCGGACCATTTCAAGCGGCTCTCGCCCGCGGCGAGCCGCGGTCAGATCTTCTTTGATCCGAAAGACATCGCCGCCTGGCTGCACCAGCACGCCGTCGCAACGATCGAGACCGTTCCCGTGCCGCTCACGATTCTCTCTGACGAACCCGAGGAGTTTTTCCGAGCCTTCCTCGCAGAGAAGAAGCGACGCCTCCCCATCATGATGGCAGAACACGGCGTCACTCATGACTACGCCGGGCGGCTCTGCCATTGGGACTGCTGCGAGCAGTTTCTGCGGCCGGAGTTTCGCGACAAGGTGGGCCGCTGGTACAACACGCTGAAGCACAAGGCGCTGCTGCAGGACGTGCCGTCCGTCTCGCGCGCCGCCCTGAAGTCCTACGAGATCGATCTTCCGGAAGACTTCATTCCGACGATGTACTCGCTCAACGAATTTGCGGTGAAGATGGGCTACACGGCCAACAACACCGTCGGACACCGCATGGCGCGTCATGTCGGCGCCATGACGATTTCCTTTGAGACGCGCGGCAAGACCTCGCGCTTCGTGGCCTGCGGACCTCTTGCGGGCGGCGGCGCGGATGCGAAGTGCTTCCCGGCGGGGCTTGTGGACCTGTGGACGGCGGAGCAGTACGTGGAAGTGTTCGGCGAGGCGGCCTTGAAGACGCTGCGATGGAAGCTGCCTGACGGCGAAGTGACGTGGAGCGAAGAGGACTTCAGCGGCGGCCCTCGCGCGAGCTATCTGGAAACGAAAGCACTGCAGGCGTTGGACTACGCGCCGATCGGGCGACCGAGTCGGGCGTAGGATCAACTCAGCGGCTGTAGTGAGCCTTCAAGCGCTTCGTGAAGAACACGGCGGCCGACGCCAGCGTGAACACGGCGCAGCCCGCAAGGATGCCGGCGGCAAGCGCGCAGGGCCGGTCCATAGCCATGCGCATCTGCACCAGGGCATAGTCCGCGCAGCCATTCGGCGGCGATGCCGGCGAGTCCCGCCGCTTCAATCCAGCGAACCC
>CAVJUB010000085.1:0-9473 GCA_963652545.1 Hallella faecis
ATAGTCACGCAGCTCCGCCTGAAGCGTCTTGGGCACCTTGGGCTTCACGTCGGCCGCCTTCCCGATGCGCTCCTGCAGGTCGCGGAAGTCCTGGTCCGCCGTCACCTCGGCGCCGTTCTTTTCGAGTTCGCCGATGAGCCCGGCGTTGAAGCCCGAAATCTGCGGCGCGCCCGCGCCGCCCGAGAGCCGGTCGAGCGCGGCGAGCTGCTTCTTGAGCCCGTCGGTGAGCGCCACGTATTCGTCGTTGCCCAGAGCGATGAAGTTCCCCTTCGATTCGCGCACAAGCCGCAGCAGCTCCTGCATCTTGAGCCGCGTCTTGCCGTCGATCGACGCCTCGCCCGACACCTCAAACCACGTGCCCATGCGGTTCACGGCGAACTTCATGTTGGCAAAGGACAGGGTCGGATGCGAGACGCGGAACTTCGCGCCTTCGGGCCACTCCACAATGACGTCCTTCACGTCGCGCGCGGCGTTCAAAAGCTCGAGGCACCCCACGACGGAGAGGCTCCAGCGCGTCTCGTCGTTGCGGGATTCGTCCAGGAAGTCAATCTTTTCCAGGAGCGCCTCAAAGTTCGCCTTTTCCTGCGCGAGGCTTCGCACCACCTGAATGGCCTTGCCGCCCGCGTTCATCGCGAGGTATTCAAGGCCCTTCCCCGGCTCGCACAAAACCGTCGCGCCTTCCAGGGGGCGCACGACCGCCCGCGCCGCAAAGCCCCCGGCTTCATCGGGCGAAATCTGCAGCGTGATCTGCGACGAGCCCGGCTTCTTCTCCAGGTTGGAGGCGTTTTTCAAGAGTTCGCTCATGACGGGCATCCGAGCCGAAATGCGCTCCAGAAGCGTCGTGAGCTTGTCTTCGGCCGCCTTCGGAAGCGGCCCCGCCTTCGTCAGAGCGTCAATGAGTCGCTTTTGTTCGGCGGTGACGTCCACGACTTCCACCTTACCTTCCATCGGGCAGTGGAGCACCACGAAGTTGGGCTCCACAATGAGCATCGACTCGCCCTCGACGTTCGTATGAACGACGTACTTTCCCCCTTCGTTCGTGACGGAGAGCTGCAGCGACCCCGCCGCCACCTCAAGCTTCTGCTCCGGATGCATCGCGTTGTAGACGTGGGGATGGCCGATCAAGGCGCGCACGGCCTCGGGGCCGCTCAGCACATAATCGCGCTGGTACCAGTCGATGACCTGCCGCACCTGGCTCGCAATGGCCGTGTCCCGAGGCGTCATCGCGGGATGCCCGTCTTCCGCGAAAGCCTTCAGAGCCATGTTGCGCCCGGCGGACCACGTCCGGCCGTTCGAGGTCTTCTGCAGACGGGGCTGGATGCTCCAGTTGTCCGTATTGAGGTGGTAGATGATGCGCTCGCCGGGCCCCGTCACGGCGTCCACGGGAACATCCCCCGCGCCGCCCGTGGATTCCAGGAGGGCGTCCAGAGCCTTTTCCCAGGCGGGAACGCGCGGACGCTGCGAAAGAAGGGGCTTCATCCCGAGGCTCTTTTCCAGAGCCTTCACTTCGTCCGCCTGCTGTCCTGTTGACGCGAGCCAGCACAGACGCAGCACGGGGTAGTCCTTCCCGATCGCCTTCGCGTCCTCCTCATCCTTCGCGTTGGGCTTGTTCGAGCCCATGCCTTCCAAGCCCAGCGCGCAGACCATCATTCGAATGAGGAACCGCCCCGCCTGAGAGCGCGAGCCGTCGTGGCGCCGCCACAGCCAGTTCATTTCCGAAAAGCGCTCCTCCTGCGTCGCCGCCGCGGCGAAGTAGGCGATGATCTCATCGTAGCGCTCCAACTCGTTTTCGTACTTCACGAAGGCGTTCATCGTCTTCACGCTCGCCCCCGTGCGGCGGTCCGTGTAGAGCGCCAGGCCGTAAATGAAGTTTTCAAAAAGGCCCAGGTAGCTCTTGATCGCGTCGCGGGAGGCGGTCTTCTTCCCCCGCAAGGGCGCCTTCGCCGCGCGAGCCGCCGCCGGCCCGTTGCCCGCAAGGATCGCGAGCACGGCCTCCATCAGCCGAGCGTGCAGGCCGTCCTTCACCTCCATCGCCGCGGCGACTTTCACAGGCTGCCCGCCGCGAAGGAACTCATAGAAGCGATGCCAGTCGTTCAACTGGGCGCGGCGCTCGTCGCTCAACTTCATGCGGTCAGTCTTCGTCTTCAGAATCTGCACCGTCTCCCAGTCAACGCCCGGCGCCGTGAAGGAGTCCAGATCCTCCACGAGGCTTTCGCAGGTTTCCTTCGTCAACGTGCCGAAGAAGGCGTCCCAGCAGGGCTCCATCATCATGAAGAGCAGATGCGAGCGGAAGTTCTCAATCAGCGCCGGGGGCTCCTTGTCCTTCGGCACCGCCTCGGGATCGCGGGAGACGGCGCGCAGAAGGAGCGATTCGTAGTCCTTTGAGGAGTAGTCCTCCACCAGCATGTCGGAGCGAAAGGCCGCGGCCCACACCCGCGTCGTCACGTCCGACATCGTCATCGTCTGAGCGACGGCGGCAAAGCCCCAGGGCGTGAACTCCATGCGAGCAAAGTAGGGCGAACAGCGGTCGTTGATGTTGCAGTTGCCGTGCCGGTTCATGATGCCGTCGCTCACGAGCCGGGCGAGCAGCGAACTCGCCGCCTTCAAGGTCATGGACGTCTTCTGAACGATGGTGCGCAGATGCGGCACCGACAAGCGGCAGGGGCAGGAAATCAGGGCGTAAATAAAGGCGCGCTCCTGGGAGTCGTAGGCGCCGAAACGAACGGAAGCTTGCCGAATGAGCTGACTGGACATGAGGAAAATCGAAAAAAGACCGTGGCGCCAGACCGGCCTCAGAAAGGAAAGCCGACTGACTCCATGACAAAAAGGAGGGCGGATTTTACCGCTTCCCGCTGAGTTTTCGGCCGGCTGATTCGAGTGCCACTCAATCCGGAGACTGCCTCTGGATCATCGGCTTCTTGTCCCAAGCCGCGGCGCTGCTTCAAGGATCGCTCTCGCAAAAAGTCGTACGACTTTTTGTTGCAGCGAGCGGGGCACTCACCGCCAGCTGACAACGCCAGCGAACCGCCGCGACATCAATCATAAAAAAACGGGAGGCGCGGAACGTGTCCGAAACCTCCCAAAAGAGACATCTGCCGGCGCCTCCGCCCGGAAGCGCCGGTGCAGCTTCGAGCCTTACGCGAGCTTTCGCCGCGGCTGCTCAAAGACAGTGACGGGCGGCAGCTCGCCGGTCCACTTCGTGACCTGGACGTTGCCCGTGGAAGAGATGTTGCCGCGCGCCAGCTTCGAAGTGGGCTTGTCGATCGTCAGCGAATTCGAGTTCCCCTCGACGTCAAGGCGTCCCTTGGGCGTCTTCATCGGGTTGAACCACGCGCCGTGCTGCACGACGATGACGCCCGGCTTCACGCGCTCGGTGACGATGGCGCCCGCAAGCATCGCGCCGCGGCGGCTCTTCACGAGGACGACGTCGCCGCTTTCAATCTTGCGGGAAGCGGCGTCCTTCGGATTGATCCACATCGGCTCGCGGGCCTCGATCTTGCCGCGCTGGCGATTGTTGACGCAATCCAACTGGCTGTGCATGCGGTAGCGTCCCTTCGGCGCCATGAGCGCCAGGGGATAATCCTTCGTCGCCGTCGCCGTGCCTTCCGTCGGCTGGAAGTACGCCGCGTGCCCATGGCAGTCGTCGTAGCCGTAGCCCGCGATCTTCGGACTGAAAAGCTGGATGAGGCCCGACTCGGTGTTGAGCTTGTTTGCCTGCGGATCCTCGCGAAATTCCTTGAAGGACACGTACTGACGCGCCTCCTCCGGCACGTCATAGAGATGAAAGCCCTTCTCCCAGAACGTCTTGAAGTCCGGCATCTGGATGTCGTAGGCGTCTTCAAGACTCTTGGCGTCGTTGTAGATCTTTTCAATCCAGTCCATCTCCGTGCGGCCTTCCGTGAACTTGTCCCAGAGGCCGAGTTTTTCCGCGAGGTGGCTGTAGATCCAGTAGTCGCTGCGGCTTTCGTACTGCGGCTTGATCGCCTGATGCATGGCGACCACGCCGTCGCAGGAGTTGGTGCCGATCACGGAGATGTCGTTGTGCTCCAAGAACGTCGCCGCCGGAAGCACGATGTCCGCGTGGCGGGCGGTCGCGGTCCAGACGACGTCGGTGACGACCACGGTGTCCACCTTCTTCCAGGCGCGCTCCAGGCGGAACGTGTCGGGATGGTGCGCAAAGGGATTGCCGCCCGCCCACATGATCATCCGGAAGTGCGGATACGTCTCCTTCTTCCCGTCAAAGTCACGCACGGCGCCCGGGTGCTCCAGGGCGTCCGTGATGGCCGCGACATGAAGCACCTTGCTCCCCGTCCAGGGCTTCACCGGACGCGCCGGCTCGACCTTGCTCGGAATGCCGCCCACGAAGGGGCCGTTCGCAAGCGGTGCGCCGCCCGACGAGTAGTGGTAGCTCGTGCCGAAGCCTCCGCCCGGCAGGCCGATCTGCCCCAGCGCCGCCGCGAGCGTCACGAGCATCCAGTGGAACTGCTCGCCGTAGTCGATGCGCTGAATGCCCCAGCCGATCATGAGCATCGTGCGATGGGCCTTCAAGTCATGCGCCAGCGCGCGGATCGTCTCCGCCGAAAGGCCGGAAATCTTCGCCGCCCACTCCGGCGTCTTCTTCACGCCGTCTTCTTCGCCCGTGAGGTAGGCGAGCACTTCCTTCCAGCCCGACGTGTACTTCTCGAGGAACGCGTGGTCGGCTTCACCAGTCGCCTCGAGTTCGTAGATCATGGCCGCCATGACCGCGGTGTCGGTGCCGGGATTGACGGCAAGCCATTCGCTGCCCATGTAGTCGGCCGTGTCGTTGAAGACGGGATTGACGGAGTAGGTCTTCGTCCCTTTCTTCTTCAGGGCGCGCATGTAGCCCGCGTAGTTGTGCAGCGTCGTGTACCAGTCAATGTCGTTCGTCACGAGCGGATTGCAGCCCCAGAACACCACGCGCTCGCTGTGCTCGATCACGCTGTCCCACGCGGTGCAGCGGGGATTGCCCGAACCCACGACATAAGGAAGGATCGTGTTCACGGCGGCGGAGGAGTACGAATTGCGCTTCCCAGTGAAGCCCCCCATGAGGTTCAGCAGGCGGTACTGCAGCGCCGTCGGATCGTTCACGCTGCCCGTGGACTTCCAGCCGTAGTTCGAGGCGTAGATCGCGGAAGGCCCGTAGTTGTCGTACATGCGGGTGATTTCCTTCGCCACGAGCTCCAGCGCCTTGTCCCAGGAGACGCGCACGAACTTTTCCGTTTCGTCGCCTCGCTTTTCACGGCTCTTCGGGCCGCCCTTCAAGTAGCTCTCGCGAACCATCGGATAGCGGATGCGGGCTTCGCAATACGGGATTTCCGCAAGGCCCTGCAGGTTGGGGGTCGGGGCGTAGTCGTACTCAAAAGGCTTCAATTCAACCACGCGGCCGCCCTTCACCACCGGGCGCACGATGCCCCAGCGGGTGGCGGTGATGGTCTCGCCTTCGTTCAGGTTGGAGACGCCGAAATCGAAGGTGCCGGTGTTGCCGACGTCGGGCTCGACGTCAGGAAAGCGCTCGAACTGGGCCTGCGTCTTTGCCGCGGCAGGATAGTCGACTGCGGCGTCCGGACGGGCGGGCTTGGTGTCGCGGGCCTCGGCGAGGCCTGCGACGGGGAGCGCCGCAGCGGCTGCGGCGCCCGCGATGAATTCGCGGCGATTGAGTTTCGTCATGTTCTCTACTCTCGTTGTCGGCGCGCTTTGCTTGTTCGGGCTTTCTGCGAAGTCTCTTCACGAGCGCGCCTTGATGGCGTTGGGTACTCCCTCCGGAGGAGGTCGGTGTCGGGATTATTCTCGCTGGAAAATTCCTCATCAATCAGTACAAACCGTTACTACCAACAATGAATAGCGGTCGGTTTTTGACCGCAGTCGCCTGATAACGAAGTAGTTCTTTCGGCGTAGAACGGCGCAGGCCTCCGAAAAACCGTGCAATGCCATTGACGAACGTCGCAACACTTGAGGCTTTTTCCTCAAGTTCTTGGCGAATCCAATGCGCTTTATTGCCTCAAGGCACGACTTTGCGCAAGCTTTGCAGTCGCCTTGCGTCCGACGCTCGCCCTCGGGACTAGGATGAGGGCTCTAAAAAAGGGAGCGCTGACTCCACCGGCTTGACGCCGTCCCTCGATCGGACGTCAAGCCGGTCTATTACAAACTTTCTGCCAGGGAGGCCCTCCGGGGCCGCAAGACTATGACCAAGGATCTCACGAAGAACGACGCCATGCAGCGCGTCGAAGCCAAGACGGCGTTCTACAAGGAGGCGGGCAGCCTCGCCGATCACGCCGAAGAGGCGAAGCAGGCGGTTGAAAAAGCCGTGATGGACCACGTCGCCGACAAGGAAGCCGTGTACCAGCAGTTGAATTCCGGCGAAGCCGCCAAGGAAACGCGCGAAGACCGCACCGCCAAAGTGATGGACCGCGTGAACGAAAAGGAAGCGCTTTACCGGCGCCTCACGGGCGAATAACGCCGTCTCGCCTTTGAAGCCCGCCCGGCCCGGCGCTGCGGCGGGCTTTTTGCTGTCCGCGGCTACAATGAGCGGCATCCATCGTCTTCGAGGTTCTGAATGAAACGAGCGCCGCTCCTTCTCGCCGCCTCCGCCCTGCTCTGCGCCGCCGCAGCGGCCGCGGGGCCCGTGCGCTTCGGCGTAAGCACCTTTGCGGCGCACTCGGTGAACCTCCCCGTCATTCCCGCCACGCAGACGTTGCTCGAAGACCTGCTCGGCGAAGAGAACGTCGTCGTCACGCAACTGCCGATTGAAGAACTGTCGCGGCGCGTGAAGGCGGGCGACTTCGACATGATTCTCACAAGCGCAGGCGCCTACCGGCGGCTGGCGATCGAAGGCGCCGGCGTCCGGGACCTCGCGAGCGTCGCGAGCGCCCGCGCGCCCAATCCCAATTACGCCGACGGCTCCGTTTTCTTTGTGCGCGCCGATTCCCCCGTGAAGTCGATCGAAGACTTGAAGGGCCTCAGCATCGCCGCCAACCACGCCCGAGGCTTTTCCGGATGGCAGACGGCGCTGGGCGAACTTTTTGCGCGCGGCATCGACTACGCAAGCTTCTTCTCCCGCATCGACTTCACGAATCACGACATGGCCGAAGTCGTGCGCCGCGTCGAAGACGGCCGCTCCGACGCGGGCGTCGTGCGCGCCTGCTTCATGGAAGACATGAACCTCACGCTCTCGCGCTTTCGCTTTCTGGGCGAGCGGCGCGACGGGCGGATCGCCTGCGTGCACTCCACCGAGCTCTATCCCAACTGGGTGATTTCCACCCTTCCCTCGCTTTCGCCCGACTTGAGCCGCCGCATCGGCGCCGCCCTCTTTTCCATGCCGCCCATCGCCGACGGCGTTCATTGGAGCGTCGCCAACGACTTTCGCGGCATCGACGACCTTTTCAAGAACCTCAAGATCGGCCCCTACGAGTACCTGCAGACCTTCAGCCTGCGGCGCTTCATCGCCGAGAACTGGCCGTTCTTCGCGATCGCGCTCACGCTCATCGCCGCCCTGATCCTGCACTCCGTCACGGTGAGCGCTCTCGTGCGGCGACGCACGCGGGAGCTCGAAGCGTCGCTCGCCCGGGAAAGCGAGCTCATGCGCGAAACGGAAGCCGCGCAGTCGCGGTTTCTGTCCCTGCAGAAAGTGGGCATCGTGGGACAAATGTCCTCCATCATCGCTCACGAGCTGCGCCAGCCTCTCGCCGCCATTTCCATGCAGGCTTTCGGCCTGCTGCGGCGCTACGAAAACGGCACCGCCACCGAATCCGCGGCGGCCGCCGCACTGGAAAAAATCACGCATCAGACGGATCGCGCGTCCGCCATCGTCGATCAGGTGCGGGCCTACGCCAAGGGGGACCGCAAGCGCGGCCCGATCGAACTCAATGCGGCCGTCGGCGCCGCGGTCGTCGAAGCGCGCAAGAGCCTCCGATCGACGGGCGTCGAGATTCGCTTCCGAGCGGCCGACACGGCGCAGACCGTCGTCGCCAATCCGCTTGAAATCGACCTCATCGTGATGAACCTTTTGAAAAACGCCGCCGAAGCCGTCGCGGGCGACGAGTCTCGCGACGCCCCCGTCACCTGCACCGTCATCGCGAGCGCGGACGGTCCGGGCCTGCGCATCGAAAATCCCGGCCCCGCCCTGGACGACGCGCGCTGGGAGACGATCCTCGCCGACTCGCTCGTCACGAGCAAGAAGCGCGGCCTGGGGCTCGGACTCTCCATCGTGCGCTCCCTCACAGAGGACTTGGGCGGGCGCCTCGCCTTTGACCGCCCGGCTTCAGGCGGTCTCTCCGTTTCCGTCACCTTTCCCGCTGCTGCCTCATGACGACACCGCTTCCCCTCATCCGCCTCGTGGACGACGATCCCGACGTTCTCGAAGGCCTTCAGTTTCTTCTCGAAAGCGAAGGCTGGCGCGTCGCCGCGTACGCCTCCGCCGAAGCTTTTCTCACCGCCGACGCGCCGTCCGTGCCGGGGTGCCTCGTTTTGGACTTTCACATGCCGGGGATGACGGGACTTGAACTGCAGAAGGTGATGACGGAGCGCGGCTACAACCTGCCGATTCTCTTTCTCACCGGGCACGGCGACATCGACCTCGCGGTCGCCGCCGTGCGCCGCGGCGCGGTGGACTTTCTGCAAAAGAGCTCGCCCGACATGAATTCGCGCCTCATCGACGCCGTCGCGCGGGCCGTCGCCCGCTCGCTCGAAGGCTTTGCGGACCTCGCCGACGATCCCTTTGAGGCGCAGCGCAAGTTCGCAAAGCTCACTGAACGCGAGCGCGTCATCGTGGAGAAAATCGCCGCGGGCCAGCTCAACCGCCAGATTGCGGCGCAGCTCGGCATCTCGGTGCGCACCGCCGAAGCCCACCGCGCGGCGGCAATGAAAAAGCTCGGCGTCAAAAGCGCGCAGGAGCTTGTGAGCCTGATGCGACTCGCCAAGCCCGCCGTCTGACGGAGTCGTCGTTCAGTCACCCGTCTTGCCGGCCGCCATGGCTTTTCGCAGCACCTCAAGCTCCGGCATGGACCGCACGGGCTCCGGAAACGGGAACGGACCGTCCTCCTTTTCCAGCACCGCGATGAGTTCATCCGCCGCAGCCGGCGTGAGGCCGTCTTTCGTGCGCACAAAATGGCCTTCCAGCCCGCGCGTGAGGTTGATGTCGTCCACGACCGCATACGCCGTCACCTCAGAATGACGATCCAGCCATTCGCGGATCTCCACGGACCGCGTTTCCAGGAAGTGTTCGCCCTTCAGGCACTCTTCGCAGCGCTTTCTCACCGCCCACTTGGCTTCTTCGCCGTCCGGCTCGCCTTCTCGGCATCGGAAGTACTCCGGCATCGTGTCGTCGATGTAATACGAATCAAGCCCCCAGATGCGAAAGAGCGCCTTCATCGCCTCAAAGCCGAAGTTGCGCCAGGAAGACGACAGCACGATTTTGGCGCCCGTCGTCTCCAGAACGCGCTTCAACTCCTTCACGG
>CAVJUB010000086.1:0-4550 GCA_963652545.1 Hallella faecis
CTGCAGCGCAAACCCTTCGTTCGCCGCGGAGAATCGCTCCTTCACCTGCTGCATGAACACAGTCCGGATTTCCTCGTTCGGAATGCGCACCTTGCACGCCCCGTCTTCCGACCGTCGTTCCGCGGCCGTCAAGTAGCCCGTGAAAAGGAGCCTCGTCCAAAGCCCCGTCGGACAATGAAAGTCCCGCCCTCGGACGTCCAACGGCTCCTGAACCGTCACCTCCGCCACGCCGCCGTCCAGCAGCGTCTGCAGTCGATCTGCGTCCTCCCGCGTGATGCCGTTCAGAAGCTCGCAAATCGTCCGACGGCCGGCGCCGTCCCAACCATTTTCCGGCCGTCGCGCCAGTGAATCAGGACACCCGATCCGCCAGCGACAGAAATTGACAACATCCGTCGGACACAGCACATCGATTCCAGCGAACCGGTAGCCGTCGTACCATGACAAAACATCGTTCACACGAGCCGACAAGCCGCAATCGCTCAAGAGCGACTTCGTCTCTTCGCGCGTGAATCCCATGGCCGCCCCCAACGAAGTTTCGCCAGAGCAAACCGTGTTCATCCCAAGCGCACAGTCATCAGCCAAAAGACTTGCCACGACGGGCAGGACTCCCGTCATCACGACCTTTTGCAACGGCGTCGCCCCCGCAGAAGAATCGAGTTTCAGCACGTTGACCAGCAACGGCTGAATCAGCCCGATCACCTCGTCAAGAAACCCGCCGGCTTCAGCCTTCACGAGCGGCACATCGCAGTCATCCACGAGGAGCACCACCGGCTTCCCGTGATGCTGCCAAAGGCCCTTCACCAGAACCTGCAGACACTGCGTCGCCGTCGTCCGATGAGTCGGATCCGCGAGACAGTCCGGATCCAAGCATTGTCTCAGCCGCATCTTGTCCTGCGGCAAGAGCTTGGGGCTTTCCTGAAGGTACGCAAAAGGCGCGCAAACCTCCGCCATCAAAGACGTAAATTTGCAATACACTTCATGAAAGTCATCGCCATAAAGCCGCTTCAGGGACAAAAACACCACCGGGAACCGCCCCATGAAGGCTTCGCAGAAGTCGCGGTCCTTCGAGACCTCAAGCCCCGCAAACAAGGCCTCCGGCGCTTCGGCCTGCGCCCCGCGACCTTCCTCGTGCCGCAGAAACCGCGCCAGCGTGTCCATGAAGAGCGTCTTGCCGAACCGTGGCGGACGCGTCATCAGCAAAACCTTCGGCGTCCCCGTCATGACGGACTGGATGAAACGGGTCTTCTCCGCGTAGCAGCAGCCGTCCTGAATCATCTGCTGAAAGTCCTGAACGCCCGCCGGCAGACGCTTCACCGATTTTTCAAATTCGCCCGGCTCCATCTGCCGCCTCCCACGAGTCTTTGCATCGAGCGCCCTCAACGCATAATCTCATTTATCCTAAACGTCACAATACTACCCGATCTCAAGAAAAGCCTGAAAAACAAGCCGCCAACGACAACGGCCGCCGAAGGCATCCCCTCGGCGGCCGGTCTTTTCAAAGCGTCAGCGGTCAGCGCATCAGAAGCGATGCTCTTCGCCGCCTTCGTAGCCCACGGGCTTCGCGCTCTTGCAAGGCTTGATCACGATGCTCGGATGCGTTTCCGAAGCGTCGGGCAGCGGCGCAATCGCCGCAAGCGTCCCGTGCTTTCGCCGAAGCTCTTCGATGTCGCCGAATTCGAGCGCACGCTCGGGGCAGCTCTCAACGCACACGGGCTGGCCGCCTTTGGACGTCCGGTCAACGCAGCCGTCGCACTTGCGCATCTTCTTTGCGACCTTGTCCAACTGCGGCGCCCCGTAGGGGCACGCCGCCGCGCACATGCCGCAGCCGATGCACTTAGCGGTGTCAATGACGACAAGACCGTCCTCCTCGCGCTTGTGATGCGCCTTCGTGGGGCACACCTTCACGCAGGCCGGATCCGCGCACTGGTTGCAGCCCATCGAGATGTAGTACGCAAATACGTTCTGGCGCCACGTGCCGTCCCAGTTCTTCTTCCATTCACCGCCCTCGAACTCCACGACGCGGCGGAAGTTCATGCCCACCGGCGTGTTGTTCAAGTCCGCGCACGCCACGGAGCAGGTGCGGCAGCCCGCGCAGCGGGTGGTGTCGATGTAAAAGCCTTTCTGTGTCATTTTCTTCTCCCGCTTCTTCAGGCCTTGCGGACCTCGACCAAGATGTTGTGCTGCGCATTGCCCTTGGCGTAGGGGCTCGGACGATGCGCCGTGAGGGTGTTGATGCAGCCGCCGACGTCAACGCGCTTGCCGTTGATCATCTTCGGGTTGTACCAAGCCCCCTGCGGGATGGTGATGACGCCGGGCATCAGGCGCGGCGTGACGCGCGCGGGCAGCTGCACGATGCCGCGGTCGTTGAAGACCTGCACCGTGTCGCCGTCGGCGACGCCTCGCTTTTCCGCGTCGATCGGGTTCATGAAGACCACGTCGGGATGGAGGTCTCTCAAGTGCGGCAGGTTGTGGAACGTCGAATGGATGCGCCCGTGGCCGTGGAAGCCGAAGCACTGCAGCGGATACTTCTTTGCTGCCGGATCCCCCGGCATGTCCCACGTGCTCCAGTAGACGGGGATGGGCGAAATGACGTCGCCCTTCGCGAGCTTCCAGTCCGCCGTTTCTTTGGCAAGGCGCTCCGAGTAGATCTCGATCTTGCCCGACGGCGTCTTGAGCTTGTTCTTCACCGGGTCCTTGCGGAAGGCTTCGAGCGCGATCGGATCCTTCCGGTAGTTCCAGACCTTCGCCATGCCGTTTTTCCAGAACGTCTCGAAGTCCGGCAGCTGCGGCACCTTCTTGCGGGTCTCTTCGTAGCACCAGCGCACCCATTCTTCCTGCGTGCGGCCTTCGGTGTACTTCTCCTCGAGGCCCAGCTTCGCCGCGATCAAGCGGCAGATCTCCCAGCTCGGCTTTTCTTCAAAGCGCGGCTCGATCGCCTTCTGGATGGCAAGCATTTCGGCGACGTCGCCGTGGCTGCCGCCCTGGCAGGCCGCGTCGTTCGTCTCGGGCCCCAGCGTGTCGGGAAGCAGAATGTCCGCGTAGCGGCACGAAGGCGTCATCATGTTGTCGCAGACGACGAGGAACTCGAGCTTCGTTTCGTCCTGCAGCACCTTGTCCGTCCAATTGCAGTCGCCGTGCTGGTTGATCATGGTGTTGCCGCCGGAATTCACGATCATCTTGATGTTCTGCGTGAGCTTCTCGGCGCCCTTCAAGGCATCCGTCTGACGCGTCATCTCCTTGCCGCGCAGAATGGCGTCCGTCCAGAGGTAGACGGGGATTGTCGCCTTCACGGGATTCTTGCCGACGGGGAGGTACACCGCCGGGAACGGCGTGTTGCCTTCATGCGCGCCGGTGTTGGTGCCGGGGAGCCCCACCTGGCCCAGCAAAATCGGCACCATGGCGATCGCGCGGCAGGTCTCTTCGCCGTTGGCCTGGCGCTGCGGGCCCCAGCCCTGCGACACGAAGAGGGGCTTTGTCTTTGCCATCGTGCGGGCGAGGTTGCGGATGACGTCCACGGGGATGCCCGTGATCTTCGAAGCCCATTCCGGGGTCTTCGGCGTCTTGTCCTTGCCGTGCCCGAGGATGTAGCTCTTGTAGTCGCTATTTTTCGGCGCTGACGCGGGCAGCGTCTTCTCATCGTAGCCCACGCAGTACTTGTCGAGGAACGCCTGATCCACCCAGCCCTTCGTGATGAATTCATAGGCGAGCGCGCCGATGAGCGCCGCGTCCGTCCCTGGACGGATCGGCACCCACTGGTCGGCGCGGGTCGAGGCGGTGTCCGTGAATGCAGGGTCGATCACGATGATGCGCGGACGCTTCTTGGTGAGCGCCGCATCAATCTGAAAGCCCTTGCCGCCGCCCGAGGGCCGCGTCACGAGCGGGTTGTTGCCAAAGAGCACGTAGAGCTCGGCGTTCGCAATCTGCGACGGCAGCGACGATGGCCGGCCGCCGTAGGTGAGCGGGAAGGCGGCGGAGCCCTGTGCGTTCGAATACGATCCGTAGTACTTCAGGTAGCCGCCCATGAGGTTCATGAGGCGCTGCCAGGCGCAGCGCGAGCTCACCAAGGACTGCTGTCCCGAGCAGTACTGCCAGTAGATCGCCTCGTTGCCGTAGGTGTCGCGGATGCGCGTCCATTCGCGGGCGATGGTGTCCACCGCCTCCTCCCACGTGATGCGCACGAACTTGCCTTCGCCGCGCTTGCCGACGCGCTTCATCGGGTACTTCAAGCGGTCGGGCGAATAAATGCGCTCTCGCATCGAGCGGCCGCGCTGGCAGGCGCGAATCTGGCGGGGGCCCAGCGTGTCGGGCTGCGTGTTGTCCGTTTCGATGCGGATCACCTGCCCGTTTCTCGTGTAGCAGCGCACGGGGCAGCGCTGGCCGCAGTTGATGACGCAGGCGCACCACGAGTAGGTGCCGTAGTCATCCACGGCCGCCGCCACGGCTTTCGCGAGCGGCGACAGGACCAAGCCCGACGCCGCCGCGGCTGTGATGAGCGCCCGGCGGGAAATTGAGAAATCCAGCATTTCCATCTCCTGTTTTGTTGATTGGCA
>CAVJUB010000086.1:4790-9184 GCA_963652545.1 Hallella faecis
CGAATGAAGGCCGACGCCGTTTCAAAGCCGGCAAGCCCCGCCACCGCTTCCACGGTCTCACCACGGCCCAGGTCCTCCAGCGCGTAGAGCATCACGGTGTGCAGCACCCACTGTCCAAACGAGAGCCCCGTCTCCTGCAGCGTGAGCCGGGAGAGCGTTCGCGCGCTCACGCCAACCGTCTCGGCGATCCGATCCGCCGTGAGCCGCCGAAACCCCGGCACGTCCAGCGCGCGAAAGATCCTCATCAGCCGCTCGTCGCGCGGCACCGGCGCAAAGCCCCGCGGGATTCGCGGCGCGGCGAGCACCTCTTCGATGATGATGCGCGCCAGCCGCTTGGCATGAATGCCTTTTTCCGTCGTGCCGTACACCGCCGCAAAGTGCTTCATCATCTCAAAGGTCATGGGATTCAAGAAGCAGCGCATGGGCTCCGAAGGCATGCGGCTGGCCACTTCGGGCGCGATGTGAAGCGACACCGACGTCGCATCCGCCATCTGCACCAGGTTGTGCGGGCAATGAGGCGGCACCCACGCGGCGCAGTGCGACGGGATCGTCACGAACCCGCTCGTGAGCTCCATGCCGCAGCGGCCGCCCGAGAGCCGCAGGCAGATCACGCCGGTGGGATGCGTATGCAGGCTCCGGCGCCCGGGCGCGCCGGTCGTCGACGAAAAAACGACGGAAAAGGCGTAGGGCGCCGTGTCGTTGAGGTCGACGTGATCCGGCCAGGCGACGGGACGAGCGGTGGGCGACATGGAAAGCTCCGAAGGGAGATGAACTTCGTCATCTTACGCACCTCGCCCAGCGCCAAACGCTCCGCCTCAGTCGCGAATCGTCTCGACGTTGTCCTTTCGCCGCGTGTCCACCACGAGCTTGAAGACGTCCGGTCGCGCGTAGTGCCCCGACACGTCAAGGTCGTAGCGAGCGCGGAGGATCTCGTCCGTTTCAATCTCCGCCGTGAGCAGCCCCTCCTCATGGTAGAAGGGCCCCGCAAGCACGTTCCCCTGCGGATCCACGATGACCGAGCCGCCGCGCATCAGCTCGTCCTTCGGATCCCAGTGCGGCACCTCCACGCCCAGCGTCTCGGGCGGCGGCAGGTACTGCACGGCGCACACCACGAAGCACCGCCCTTCGTGCGCGATGTGGCGCATCGACGCCTGCCACACGTCCGTCACGGCCACGGTCGGCGCGCAGTAGATCTCCACGTCCTGGCTGTACATGTAGGTGCGAAGGAGCGGCATGTGGTTCTCCCAGCAGATGCAGGCGCCGGCGCGCCCCGCCTTCGTCTCCACCACCGGCATCCAGGAGCCGTCGCCGTTCCCCCAGATGAGCCGCTCGGAGGCCGTCGGCATCAGCTTGCGATGCTTGCCGACGAAGCCTTTCTCCGGATCGTAGAAGAAGGCGGCGCAGTAGAGCGCATGCGGCGTCTGCTCGATGCAGCCCACCACGAGCGACGCCCCCGTGCGCGCCGAAAGCTCGGCGAGCGCCCGGCTTTCCTCGCCGTCGTCCCGAATGGCGTTCTTCCAGTAGTCCCGGTACTTGTCTCGCCCCTCTTCCGTGCGGTACCCGAGATACGTGCCGAAAACTTCGCCCTTGGGGTAGGAGCCCAGCAGCGCCTCGGGCATCACAACGAGCTCCGCCCCGGACGCCTTGATCTGGTCCTCGTAAGAAAGGATCTTCTCCAGCGTCGCCGCCTTCCCCTTCGGGTCCGACCCCAGCTGCAGCGCCGCCACTATGTGCTTGCTCATGAATGTTCTCCGTTGAACGATACCCGATCGGTATCAACGAAAGCCATTTTCACGCGCAGTAAAATCGGCGAAAACACCGCTTTCCAGGATTCTGATATGAAGAAAAACGATATCGGACCACTCAACCTCAACGCCCTTCGCGTCTTTGCCGCCGTCTTCGAAGAAGGCAGCGCCTCGCGGGCGGCCATCCGCCTCAATGTCACGCAATCCGCCGTCTCCGCCACGCTGCAGCAGCTGCGAACGCTCTACCGCGATCCCCTGTTCGAGCGCACGGGACGCGGCCTCTCGCCCACGCTCTTTGCGCGGCAGATCGAACCCGTCATTTCGGAGGCATTGGCTCAGCTGGACGGCACGCTGGGGCTTTACGCCGGCCGCCAGGGGCTTTTTGAAGGCCGCTGCGTCACGATCGGACTCTCGGACGACTTTGAAATGGCGCTGGGGCCGCACCTCGTGACGATGGCCAAGGAGCTCCTGCCCGCCGGGCGGCTCTGCTTCAAGCAGACGAACACGCAGCTCGTGTCCGACATGCTCTTGGCGCGCGACATCGACCTCGCCATCACCGCGGGCGGGGTCGCGAGCGAAGCCCTGAACCACGTGTCCGTGGGCACCGGCACCTACGGCTGCCTCGTGGATCCCGTCGTCTTCACCGAGCCGCTCACCTTCGCGAGCTACATCGCGCACGAACACGTTCTTGTAAGCTACGGCGGCTTTGTCGGCGTCGTGGACGACGTTCTCGCCACGCTCGGCGCCCGCCGCACCGTGCGCGTCTCCACCTCGCACTTCGCCGCGGTCCCCTACTTTCTCTACGGCACCGACTCCATCATCACGCTGCCGCGGCACGCCGCCCGCGCCATTGCGTCCGTCTCCCGCCTGCAGTACCACGACTGCCCGGCCGACTACCCGAGCTACCCGGTGGAGCTTGCCTGGCGCCGCACCGCCCGGCGCGATCCCGTGCTCACGCGGCTTATCGAGGCGTTCAGCCGCCGGCTCGCCTTGAAGCTCTGACGCTGATTTCCGCGTCCCAAAACGCATCGGCCGCCGAAAGGACGCCCGGCGGCCGACATGGTGACGAAGGCGGCTCAGCCGCTATTCCTCATCGTCCGCAAAGCGGCGGTACTTCGCGTTGGCTTCCGCCTCGAGCCGCGCGGCGCGCTTGCACGCCGCCGCCGTAAAGAGCACGTCAGACGAGGAATTGAGCCCCGTCTCGCAGGAGTCCTGCAGCACGCTGATGATGAAGCCCACGGCCACGACCTGCATCGAAACGCTGCTGTCGATCCCAAAGAGGCTGCAGGCGAGCGGAATCAGCATGAGGGAGCCGCCCGGCACGCCCGCCGTGCCGCAGGCGCACACCGACGCCAGCACCGAAAGCAGGATGGCCGAGAGAAGATGCACTTCAATTCCGAGCGTATGGCAGGCCGAGAGCGTCAGCACCGTGATCGTGATCGCCGCACCCGCCATGTTGATGGTGGAGCCCAGCGGAATCGACACGCCGAAGGTGTCTTCGGGGAGCTTCAGCTTGCGGCAGAGGTTCATGTTGACGGGAATGTTCGCGGCCGACGAGCGCGTGAAGAAAGCCATCACGCCCGACTCGCGCAGCACCATGAAGGTGAGCGGGTACGGATTCTCCTTCGTGCAGTACCAGACGATGATCGGGTTCAGCACGAGCGCCACGAAGGCCATGCAGCCCAGGAGCAGACCCAGGAGCTGCGCGTAGCCCGCGAGCACGCTGAAGCCTTCGGTGGCGAGCGTATTTGAAACGAGCCCGTAGATGCCGAACGGCGCACAGCGAATCACGATGTGGACGATGAACTCCACACCCGCCGCCACGTCGTTCAAGACTTCACGGGTGCGGTTCGAGGCCTTCTTCAAAGCGATGCCGAGTCCAGCGCCCCAGGCAAGGATGCCGATGTAGTTGCCGGTCAAAAGTGCGTGCACCGGGTTGTCCACGACGGAAAGAAAGAGCGTCTTGAGCACGTCGCCCACGCCGCCCGGCGCCGCGGCCTTCACGCCTTCGGCCGCGAGCTGAATCGTCACCGGGAACGCGAAGCTCGCGAGCACGGCCGTCACTGCAGCGCAGAAGGTGCCCACGGCGTAGATGACGAGAATAGGCTTGATCTGCGTGTCAACGTTCACGTCCTGGTTCGCAATCGCCGCCGACACAAGCACCAACACCAGCACCGGCGCCACCGCCTTCAAGGCGGACACGAAGAGCGTGCCCAGAAAGCCCAGGTCCGCCGCCAGTCCCGGCGCAAAGTACGCCGTGAGGCAGCCCAGAATGAGGGCGACCACGATCTGGCGAATGAGCGAGCCGCCCATGATGAAGGGCATCGCCCGAGTAAGGAGTGTCTTCCGTTCTTTTTTCATTTTGTCTCCAGGTGCCGGCGATGCAGGGCGCCCGGGAAAGGGACGCGTCGGACAAAGCTCATCCGTCAGACTGCTGCCGCAAAGTCGAAAAGAATACGGCAGGCGCCCTTTGAAAAGCAAACCCGAGCAACTCTTCAAAAACGAAATCTGCCCCGAAGTTACGAAAAAGCCGGCTCAGGACGAACCCGAACCGGCTTTCGGCGGGGAAGCCGTCCAAGGGCGGCTTCCGAGAACCGTTTTTAGGCGTACTTCTTCGCTTCCGCTTCTTCGATGCGCTTGGCGCGCAGG
>CAVJUB010000087.1:0-7211 GCA_963652545.1 Hallella faecis
TTTTCATTTCTCCCACGAAAAAAGGCGCGTTCCATCCGCGTCTGCGAATCGAATCTTCGTGCGCCAAAGCCATCAGCCCCCGCGTGAAGCCCGCGAGCCACGCTTCGTCCGGCGCCGGCAGCCCCACCGCCAGGAAAAAGGCGCGCGGCACGGCGCCCGCCGCGGCCAAGTCCGACAAATTCACCGCGAGCGCCTTGTAGCCCACGTCTTCGGGATCGGCGTCGGGCAAGAAATGCGTGCCGATCGCCGTCATGTCGGTCGTGACCGCAAGGCGCCCCGCCCCGGTGTCGATGATGGCGCAGTCGTCGCCCACGCCCTTCGACTGCCAGGCGCCGAAGGACGCATGGGTGAAGAAGCGGTCAATCAGAGAAAATTCGCCGTTTTGAACCATTTTCATTTCTCCCACGAAAAAAGGCGCGTTCCATCCGCGTCTGCGAATCGAATCACGCCTTTTTTCTTCACGACGCTTGTCCGCGTCCTGCAGACGCCGGCCGCGGACCGTTTCGTCGTTTCAAACTATTTGCGCGCTGCGTCAGCCTTCACTTCCTCGGGGCGCACTTCCGCCGCCGTCTTGTCCAGGACGCCGTTCACAAGCCGGTAGCCCTTGTCGGAGCCGAACTGCTTCGCGAGCTCCACCGCTTCGTTGATGACGACGCGGTACGGGGTCTGCGGCGCGTGCATGAGCTCCCACGCGCCGATCGCAAGGCACGCGCGCTCGATGACGGACAAGCGATCCAGCTCCCGGTCCACGTGGTGGGCGAGGATTTCGTCAATCTTCGGCCGGTCGGCGATGACGCCCGCGAGCAATTCGCGGCAGAACGCCTGATCGCACGCTTCGAAGTCTTCGGGCGTCAGATCGCACCCAGCGACCGGGCCGTCTTCGTCCGTGATGACGGAGAGAAGCCCCGCGTCAATCTCCGCAAAGTCCGCGGCCTGGTTGACGAGGCTTTCGTAGACGCCCAGGAGCGCAAACTCACGCGCCTTGCGGCGGGCGCCCGCAAGCGGAAGCCGTTTCTTTTCACTCATGGTCGTCTTCGTCTTCGTAGTCTTCAGGGAAGTCCGCCGGGAACTGCTCCGCAAGCCGCGCCATCTCCACGGCGCACTGGGCGCAGTCCTTGCCCTTCATCAGGGTGCGCTCCTTGCACTGGTCGTCGTTTTCGCAGGTGAGAACGCCGTTGGCGACCGGAATGTCGTACTCGGCGGACACGCGGGCGATGCCTTCGGAGGAGCGGTCGGAGACGATTTCAAAGTGATACGTCTCGCCGCGGATCACGGCGCCCAAGGCGATGAGCGCGTCGTAGTCGCCGGTTTCCGCGAGGCGCGACAGCGCAAACGGAATTTCCAGCGCGCCCGGCACGGTCACGTAGGTGATGTCTTCTTCGGCGACGCCCAGACGCTTCAGCTCTTCGAGGCAGGCGGCATAAAGCTCTTTGCCCGCATACTCGTTGAAGCGGGACACAACGACCCCGATCGAAAGATCCGAACCGTCAAGATTCTGTTCAATAACGTCGACTGCCATGACTGACACAACTCCAAAGCAAAAAGAGGCCGGCCGCAAAGCCGCCCAAAATCAGATAGAACGTTTATTTTAGCGAGCCCGTTGTCAAAAGGGGCGGCGGCGCGGGCTTTTTTCGCGATTTTGAGAAGCCCCCACAGGCTACACTTCGCCTTTTCGCTTCGGCCTTTTTCCTCGCCATGACCGCTCTTTCCGACCAGTTCGTCAACTCCATCTGCTTTCTGCTGGCGCTTTTTTATCTGGCGCTGCAGTGCGGGCGGCTCATGAAGCCCTTCTGGGCCATGCGCTTTGAAGGAAAGCTCGCTGAACTCCAGCGCCTCATGGCGCAAAGCGGCCTCGCCTTCACGGAAAAAGACCTCCGGCGCGCCGTCCCCGCCGAAGCGGCGATCAACGGCCTTCTTTTTCGCGCCATGACCGACGCGCGGGAGCTCGACTGCCGGCGCGCCTTTCGCCGCGCGCTCGCCCTTTTTGCGGCCGCGATTCTTCTCACCGCGGGGCTGGGGATCTTTTATTCCGACCTTCCCATGGCCGCTTCCTACGCAAGCGACCTCGTTCTTCTTGCGCTCGCCACGGTCATCGGCGCCTGCGCCCGCTACCGCGTGCTGCGGATTCTCTACTTCGTCGCCGAGCGGATGGACGCAAAGAACGCCGCCTGAACCTCACGCCGCCTTGGCGCCCGACAGGCGGTGCCGGATGTCGCGCCCCGGCGCGTCGCCGTAAAGCTGCTTGTACTCGCGCGAAAACTGCGTGGGGCTTTCGTACCCCACCGCGTAGGCCGCGGCCGCCACGTCCTTGCCTTCGGCGAGCATCAGGCGCTGCGCCTCCCCCAACCGCAGCCGCTTCTGGTACTGCAGGGGCGACATGGAGGTGACGCTCTTGAAGTGGCGGTGAAAGCTTGAGACCGACATGTGAACGCGGTTCGCGAGCTCCTCGATCGTGAAGGCCGTGCGGTAGTTCGTGCGCAGCCACGACACCGCCTGCGTGACGCGCCCCGCCCGCGCCGACTGGGTGTACATGCTGCGAAGCGCGCCGCCCGTCTTCCCCAGAAGCAGCAGCGAATAGATGTCGCGAATGAGAAGCGGCGCCCGCAGCTGAATTTCCGCCGGTGAATCGAACATCTTCACGAGGCTCAGAAAGTCCTCCTCCATCGCCATGGAGACGCGGCTCACCGTGATCGCCTGCGCGCGGGCGTCGGACGCCTCCGGCAAGGGATCGGGGAGCTTTGCGATCATCTCCGTGATCGCCACGCAGTCCAGCTTCAGCGCGCAGCCGATGAAGGGCTTCGCGGGCGTCGCTTCCAGGATTTCGTAGCTCGCGGGCACGTCAACGCTCACAAGAAGCCCGTCGCCCGCGCCGTACTCGTAGACGCGGTCGCCGCTCGTGGAGCGCTTGCGGCCCTGCAGCATCAGCCCGAAGGACGTTTCGTAGAGCGAATTGCGGCTTGCGCACGTGCAGCTGCCGCGGTCTGAATGCACCGCGAACGCGAGCCCCTCAATCGGCGTCGGGTAGTAGCCGTCGCGGCCGCCCGTGAACGCCATGGCGCGGTCGGCGAGCTCTTCAATCAGCGGGGAAACGATTTCACTCATGGCTTTCAGCCTCCTTGCGCCGGATTCTGCGCCGCGAAGCAGGTTCAGGCAATCGACGGCCGCCCTGAGTCCGCGGCTTGAAATCCGCTCTCATCAGCCGGCGAAGCCTTGTCCCGCCGAGGCTTCCCGTCCTTCGTCACCTCATCCGATCCGCTTTCTTTTGAGAGGATCAGGCAGGAATTGAAGAGCCGCCGCCCGTCTCTCGTCTCCCGCCCCGCCTTCCTCTAGAATCCGGCGCATCTAAGGCGTTCTGCTTATCCCGATGGAGCGCCGCCACTTTTCGGAGGACATCCCATGTGCACCAGCATTGTTGTCGGCGAGCGCGCCACCGCCGACGGCTCCTTTCTGATCGCCCGCAGCGCGGACAGCTCGTCGCTCAAGGCCCAGCACTTTCTCTTTCACGAAGCGCACGCCGAGCCGCAGCACTACAGCTGCAAGGCGCACGGCGGCGTGAACGACTTCACGTGGGAGATCCCCGCCGGCGGCGAGCGCTTCACGACGATCGCCAACTGGAAGACGCAGCTTCACGGCGCGGCGGGGTTCAATGAATCCGGCGTCGGCCTCACCGGCACGGAATCCATCTTTGCGCGAGACGACGCGCTCGCCTTTGACCCCTACAACAAGGCGACCGGCATCAGCGAAGACGACATCCCTGACGTGATTCTTCCGCAGGCCAAGTCCGCCCGCGAAGCCTGCGCGCTCCTCGGCCAGATCATCGAAACGGCCGGCGCCGCCGAAGGCTTCGGCGTGGGCTTCATTGACGCGCACGACGTCTGGTACCTCGAAACCGGCACCGCGCACCAGTGGCTTGCGCACCGCTGCCCGGCGGACCAGTACTTTGCAAGCGGCAACCAGGGCCGCCTGCGCGACTACGATCCCGAGTCCGACCAAATGATGGCGTCCCCCACGCTCGTCTCGTGGGCCGCCGAGCACGGCTTTTATGACCCCGCCGCCGGCGCCTTTGACTTTGCCGCGGCCTACACCCGCAACGACGAGCGCGACCGCACCTACAACGATCCGCGCGTCTGGGTGATGCAAAAGCGCTTCAACCCGTCGCTTGAGCAGGCGCCCGACGACGGCCGGCGCTTCCCCGTCTATCTCAAGCCCGAAAAGCCCGTGACGGTCGCGGACTGCATGGCCGTGATGCGCGACCACTACGTCGGCACCGACCACGACCCGTACACGAACGGCTTGAACGGCCAGGAGCCCTGGCGCCCCGTGAGCGTCTTTCGCACCTACGAAGCGCACGTGCTGCAAGTGCGCCCGAATCTCCCGAAGGAAATCGGCTGCGTGCTGTGGGTGGCGTTCGGGATGGCGGACCTCTCCTGCTTCATGCCGTTTTACCAGGGGCTGGACGCGCTTCCTGCGGCGTTCTCCCGCGGGACGGATCAGGCGAGCAGCGACTCCGTCTACTGGGCGTTTCGCAAGCTGCAGACCCTTGCGATGACGGACTACCCGACGCTTGCGCCCATCGTGCACGAGGTGTTCGCAAAGCGCGAGGCCGAGCTCTTTGCGGCGACCGCCTCCCTCGAAGCGAAGTACCTCGAGCTCGTCCAATCCGACCGCGCCGCCGCGGCCCGGTTCCTTGCGGACGAAAACCGGAAGCTGCTCGCGGACACGCTTGAGCTCGTCGAACGGCTCACGAACGAACTCTTCACGCAGCGCACCGCCGACATTGAAAAGGCGAACTTCTTCGCGAACCGCAAGAAGAAGGACTGAGGCCGCGCTCTTGACCATCGGCCAGACGTCTCGCCGTCTTGATGAAGGCGAGACGTTCGTCAATCCAGCCAGTCACCCAGCGCGACAAGCTCGAGGAAATGCAGGCTCTCAAGTGTGCTGTAATTTTTTTACAGCAGGCCCTGTTTCCGATAAAATCGAGGGGTGAATTTCACCAGGGGACCTCCATGCTGAAACGCGTTGTCATCAACAATTTCAAGCAGTTTCGCTCTCTCGTCCTTGATTTCAGCGACGTCCGAAGCTACGGCTACTCTCGCGCCTGTCTCACCCAAAGCGACGCGCCGCTGGTCAAAACCGCTCTCATCTACGGCCGCAATGCCTCGGGCAAGACGAATCTGGGCCTGGCTCTCTTTGACGTTGTCCAACACCTGACGGATCGCTTTCGCATTCCTGACTTCTACAACCTCTACCTCAACGCCGACCACCCCACGGAACCCGCTCGCTTCGACTACACCTTCGCGCTGCCGTCGGGCGAAGTGCGCTACGTCTATGAAAAAAAGTCCCCCGATGAACTCGTCAGTGAATCCCTGCGCATCGACGGCCGGCTGGTTTTTTCATGGAATCAATCCACCGGTGAAAACGACTTCTCTCATCTCGGCGAATTCGGCTTTGAGCGGCTCAACTGGGTTTTCCGCGACGGCCGCCTCTCCTTTCTCCGCTACATAGCCAACAACTCCGTCCTGGCGGACCATTCTCCCGTCAAGGAGCTGATGGACTTCGTCGGCTCCATGCTCTGGTTCCGTCGCATGGACAATGGCAGCCACTTCATGGGCCTGCGAAACACGTCTGAAGCCCTGGACAGCTTCTTGATTGAGAAAAATCTCGTTTCAGATTTTGAAGCCTTCCTTAATGCTCGAGACGTGCCGGAAAAACTGGAAGTGGTTGAAAATCCCGACGGCAGCAAAGGACTCTATTTCCGTCACCGCCGTCGCCTGCCCTTTTTTGCGGCCGCCTCCAGTGGAACACGGGCTCTGGCGGTTCTCTTTTACTGGATGCAGTCCTTTCGCGCCGCCCGTTTTGTCTTCATGGATGACTTCGACGCTTTCTACCCTTTCGAAGCCGCCGAATCGGTATTTCGCATGGTGCGCGACCTGCCCATTCAGGCCATGCTCACGACGAACAACACCAACCTGCTGAAAACGGAAATGACAAGGCCTGACTGCTGTTTTGTCATCTCCAACGGAACCGTCGCTTCCTTTGCCAACCGGACGGATCGAGAAATACGCGAAGGCAACAATCTCGCCAAACTCTTTCTCAGCGGCGAATTCGATGGGCAAGCGAAGACCCCGACGATAAAAAATTGATGATCGATCGGTTTTTCCAAAGTTTTTCAGATGAAAAGTGACCGTCGTCACTTTCAAACCTTCCCTTTATCGTCTCCGCAAGAGCATTCCCGTGAAACTCCTCCACACCTCCGACTGGCACCTCGGGCGCCTTCTCATGAACGAGCGGCGCGACAGCGTCTTTGAATCATTCCTTGACTGGCTCATCACCACGATGAAGCGCGAGGCCTGCGACGCGCTGCTCCTTTCGGGCGACGTCTTTGACACCACCGTTCCCGGCACCGCCGCGCAAAAGCTCTACTACTCGTTTCTCGCCCGCCTCACCCGCGAGACGCCCTGCCGCGCCGTCGTCATCACGGGCGGCAATCACGACAGCCCGCTGCTTCTTAACGCCCCCAGAGAAATTCTCTCAGCGCTCAACGTCACCGTCGTAGGCCGCGCGACGCCGGATCCCGCGGACGAAGTCGTGCTCCTCACCCACGCCGACGGCACGCCCGCCGCCGTCGTCTGCGCCGTGCCTTTCCTCCGAGAAAGCGACCTCCACACGCTCTCCGACGAAGACACGCAGCGCGACCGGCGCGCGCGTCTCGTGGAAGCCGTGGAAAAGCACTACCGCGCCGTCACGGAGGCGGCGCTTGCCCGCCACCCCGAAGCCCGCGACCGGATTCCCCTCATTGCGATGGGGCACCTCTTTGCCGCGGGCGGCAAGGCGGGGAGCGCCGAGCGCGAGCTCTACGTCGGGTCGCTCGCGGACGTCCCCGACAGCGTCTTTCCCGAAGCCATCGACTACCTCGCCCTGGGGCACCTGCACAAGCCGCAGATCGTCGCGAAGAACCCCGCGCACCGCTACTCGGGCTCGCCCATCGCGCTCGACTTTTCGGAAAGCCGCACGGAGCATGTCGTGAACCTCGTCACGTTCGAAGGCAAGACGCCCGAAGTCACTGAACTCCCCGTCCCTGCCTTTGACCGCCTCGTGCAGATCGAAGGCGACGTCGCGACGATCCTCGAAAAGGTGAAGGAAGCGGCGACCGATGCCACGCCCGGTTTTCTCTGCGTCGAGCACACCGGCGCCCTGCCCGCGCCCGAACT
>CAVJUB010000087.1:7241-9157 GCA_963652545.1 Hallella faecis
CCCACGCCCGGCTTTCTCTGCGTCGTGCACACCGGCGCCTTGCCCGCGCCCGAACTCGTCACCCTTCTCGGCGACCTGCTCGCCAAAAGCTCCCTCAAGCTGCTGCGTCTCACTGACCGCGCCGTCCGGAGCGCGTCGCTCACGCGAAGCGAAGCGGCGGAAAGCGTCGACGAGCTCACGCCCGAAAGCGCCTTTGACCTCCGGCTGGAGAAAGCCAAAATTAAAAGTGACAGCGAAGAAGCCGACCAGCTTCGCCTCGCCTATCGCACCCTTCTCGCGGCGCTTGACGCCCGCGAAGCGGAGTAGCCGCCATGCGCATTGAATCCATCCGTTTCAAGAACCTCAATTCCCTCAAGGGCGAATGGTCGATTGACCTCACGAACGACGCCTACGCGCAGACCGGGATCTTCGCCATCACCGGCCCCACGGGCGCAGGCAAAACCACCATCCTTGACGCCATCGCCCTGGCGCTTTACGGCGAGACGCCGCGCCTCTCCACGGTCAACAAGTCGGAGAGCGAAATCATGACGCGCGGCACGGGAGCCGCCTTTGCGGAAGTCACGTTCTGCGCCAACGGCCGGCGCTGCCGCGCCCGCTGGGAGCAGCGGCGCGCCCGCGAAAAATTTGACGGCCAGCTGCAGCCCCCGCAGGTGGCGCTCTGGGAAGCCACGAAGGACGGGCAATGGCAGGGGCTCGCGGATCAGAAGCGCCCCTTCACGGCCGAGATTCTGCGTCTCACGGGAATGACGTTCGAGCAGTTCCAGCGCACGATGCTCCTTGCGCAAGGCAATTTCGCCGCCTTCTTGAAGGCGGAAAGCGACGAGCGCGCCGCCATGCTCGAACACATCACCGGCACCGAGATCTACTCGGAAATTTCCAAAGCCGCGCACGAAAAGCACGCCGCGGAAAAAGCCGCGCTCGATCAGCTGCAGGCGACGCTCGCCGCCTCCGGCACCCTGTCGCCCGAGGAGCGGCAGGCGGTGGAAGCCGAAGCCCACGCGAAGACCGCCGAAGCCGCGCAGCTCGCGAAAGACTACGAAGCGTTGAAAGCCCTCCTCACGCAGCACGAGCGCCTCGCGCAGCTCACGGAAAAGCTCGCCGCCAACGCGGCCGACCTCGCTCGCGCCGAAAGTCGTCAGGCCGCGCTCGCGCCGCTCGCCGTAAAGCTTGAAGCCGCCCGTCAAGCGCAGGCGCTTTTGCCGGACGCCGAGTCCCTGAAGGCCGCCCGCCGCGCCATCGCCCGACTCGAAGCCGAAGCCCCTCGGCTCGCGGCGCAGCGAAAGGCCGATCAAGCGGCGGTGGAAACCGCGCAAACCGCGCTCATCGCCAGCACGCAAAAGAAAGACGCCGCCCAGGCCGCTTACGAAGCGCTGCTGCGGCAGACGCCGCAAGTGCGGGAGCTCGATCGCCAGCTGCCGCAGCTCGCCAACGACGCCCAAAAGAAAGCCGGCGTCGTCGCCGAAGCCTCCACCCGCGCCAAACAGCTTGCCGCCGACTGGGAGAAAAACACCGCCGCTCGCGCCAAAACGCAGGCCGACCGGACGGCGCGGCAAGCGGCGCAGGAAAAAGCGGCCGGCGACGCCGCGCTTGCCGACGCCCTGCCCGCGGTCTCCGCCGCCCTCGCGACGTGGGAGTCCGCCGCGTCGGGCGCAGCCGCCGCTAAAAAGAAGCTCGCCGCCGTGCAAAAGCGGCTGGAAGCCGCCCAAAAGGCGGCCGCCGCGCTCGCGCCGGATTTTGAGAAAGCGACCGCCGCCCAAGCCGCGGCGCAGGCGTCGCTCAAGGCGGCCGAAGCCCGAGCCGCTGACGCCCTCGCCGGCGAAACCACCGCCGCGCTGCAGGAAAAGGCCGCGGTCCTCGCCGCGCGCGAAGCCGCTTTGACGACGCTCCTCGCAGACGCCCGGCGGCTCGATGAAGCG
>CAVJUB010000088.1:0-9130 GCA_963652545.1 Hallella faecis
TTGAAGGCGTAGCGGTCCGCCGGATGGTAGGACACGGTGATGAGAAGCACCTTGCCGTGCGCGCTCACGTAGCGCCGGAAGATACGCAGGCACGGCGCCCCCGCCTCCGACTTCAGGTTCTTCGCCGCCTCTTCAGGCAGCGTCGTCGCCTCGATCGTCTGGCGCACCTCGGTGCAGTGCCGCCCCTTCACGCGGGCGATGACCTCGATCATGAGAAGTTCGGGCGACTTCCTCGCCTCCGCAATGAGGTCCTGCCATTCGCGGTCCACGTACTCCGTCGTCCACGCAATGGGCGGATCCTCCGGCGTCTGTCCCTGCCGGATCATGGAAAAGCGAATGTAGGTTTCACCCGGAGGGCACTGGATCTTTTCGGCGAGCTCGCGGCTCACGACACATTCACGCACATCCAGAATCTCGCGGGGGTTCTTGCTCGCGAGCCGGTCCAAGTCCGCCAGCGAGCTCAAGCTCTGATCAAAGCTCTGGCTCTTTCCCTTGCTGATGACGCGGGTGCCCACGTGCGGCGTCCTCCTGATCATGCCGCTTTTTTCGAGCACGGCGAGCGCCGCGCGCACCGTGCTGCGCGACAGCCCCTCAGCCTGCGCGAGCTCGGGCTCGGAAGGGAGCAGCTCACCCACGGCATACCGTCCCGTCTTGATGCGCCGCATCAGCCGCTGCGCCAGACGATCGCTCAGAAGTTCACGCGCCATTTTTCTCGCTCCAAAGAAAAGCCGTCCGGCAGACTTTTGACGTCCCGCCAGACGGCTCTCGTTTTTCAAAGGACTGCCGTCAGCAGTTTAGTAGAGGCCGATCGCCTTCCACCAGAGCATGCCGCTCGCGAACACAATGATGATGTTGAGCGTCACCAGCACGAAGTTGATCTTGTAGAACCTCGGACGGCTGTAGTAGCCCGTGCTGAAGTACACGGGGCCCGGACCGCCGGCGTATTCCGTGATCGACCACATGAAGTTCGTGAAGATCGCAAAACAGATCGCCACCATCGCGGGAGGCGCGCCGGCGCCGATCGCCACAGCGCCGAACGGCACGTACATCGCCGCCACATGCCCCGTCGCCGTTGCAAAGGCGTAATGCAGATAGATGTAGGCAAAACCCAGGATCAGGAAGGCCGCAAGCCAGCTCACGCCCGAGATGCCGGCGGCAAAGCCCGCCACCATCCACGAGATGAAGCCCAGCTTCGTCAAGCCGCCCGCAAGTGAAATGATCGCCGAGAACCAAACCACCGTGTCCCAGGCCGACTTTTCACCCAGCACGTCGCCCCAGGTGAGCGCCCCGGAAACGAGCAGGTAAGCAGCAAGCGCAATGCCGATCGCATTGGCGTTGTAGCCCGTCCACATCGTGGTGCCCCAACCCAGGAGCGCCCCCACGAAGCCGACCGCCACGAGCTTTTCCTGCTTCGTCATCGGCCCCATCTTGGCGAGCTCCGCCGCCCCCATCACCTTCGCTTCCGGCGTCTTCTTCAAGCTCGGATCCAGAATCTTGTAGGCCGCGTACGGCATGACGATGAAGCACAGCATCGCCGGCACGAGCGCCGCCCAGAACCAGCTCGCCCACGTGAGCTCCACGCCGAGGTTCGATTTCGCGAGCGTGGCGCACAGCGGGTTGGCCGCCATGCCCGTCAGAAAGAGCGCGCCCGTGATCGGAGCGTACTGAAAGCAAACCATGATGAGGTAGTCGCCGATGCGCTTGCCCTTCACGCCCGGTTCCGAGTCCATCACCTGATTGATAGCCTTTGCAATCGGCAGAATGATGCCGCCCGAACGAGCCGTCACGCTCGGCATGGCAGGCGCCATCACTAGGTCCGCCACGCCGAGCGCATACGCCACGCCCAGCGTCGAGCTGCCGATCTTGGACAAGAGGAAATATGCGATGCGGCGGCCGAGCCCGGACTTGATGAAGCCCACGCCCAGAATGATCGCCGACCAGATCATCCACACGGCGCCCGAAGAAAAGCCCGACAGCGTCTGGCCCAGCGTAAGCGTCTGCGTGAAGTAGCTCACCGCAAGCGCCAGAATCATCAGAACGCCCGACGGCACTGGCGACGTCAGAATGCCGACGATGGTGGCGGCAAAAATAGCGAACATGTGCCACGCCTTCACCGCGTTGACCGCCCCGGCGCTTTGCGTCAGCGACTCAGGCACCGGCATGAGCCAGATAAGAGCGCAGACGGCGAGAGGCACAGCCCATCGCCAGAGTTTGCCCGAACTGCTTGCTGCCATTTGAAACTCTCCGTTATCTTGAAAAAACAGTCAGCAGCAGGCGGGGGCCCGATGCTGACTGCGGATTAGCCGAACACTCGGATTAGCGGGTCCACTGCTTGGCGGACCACTTCGCGACCACGCGGTCAACGAATTCCGGCGCCAGGCCCACGTAGGCGAGCGGATTCAGCATGTCGTCGATTTCAGCTTCCGTGAAGGCGCCGGCGACGGTTTCGTTGCGCATCAGAACGTCCTTCAGCGGAATTTCCTTTTCGTAGGCTTCCATGCAGCACTTGTAAACCAAACCGTGCGCCGTCATGCGCCCGAGGCGGTTCGCCAAATGCATCATCACGTTCTCGCTCATCATGAGGCCGTGCTGGATGAAGATGTTGCGCTTCATGTGCTCCGGATAGACGATGAGGTTCTTCAGGATGTTCTTGCTCTTCTCAAGGGCGGCCGCGAGGAGGTGGCAAGCGCGGGGAATGCCTTCCCATTCGGAGAGGAAGCAGCCCCAGTCGCGCTCCATCTCGGAAACCTGGCTTTCAACGATCGACGGAGCGATCGAGCGGACGTTGCGGCACAGGGCGAGCACGTTTTCGAGAACGGCCGGGTTGCGCTTGTGCGGCATCGTGGAGGAGCCGATCTTGCCCATGAAGAAGGGTTCTTCGAGTTCAAGAATTTCCGTGCGCTGCAGCGTGAGGATTTCGTGGTTGATGCGGCCCAGGGTGCCGGCGCACAGGGCGAGCACGGAAACGAACTCCGCCTGATTGTCGCGGGCGACGTGCCAGGCGACGGTGGGCTGTCCCAGGCCAAGGAGCTCGCAGGTGCGCTTCTGAACGGCAAGGCCCTTGTCCTTCATGGAAGCGAGAGTGCCTACGGCGCCCGCCAGTTCACCCACGAACACGCGGTCATAAAGCTCTTCGAGGCGTTCGCAGTCGCGGCCCAGTTCATCGGCCCAGATGGAAGCCTTGTAGCCGAAGGTGATGGGGAGCGCGTGCACGACGTGGGTGCGGCCCGCCATCGGGGTGTCGCGATACTTCTGCGCGAGGTCGAGGCAGTACTGCAGGCAGAGCTTCATGTCGCGAAGGATGACCTGGTAGGCGTCGCGCTGCAGCAGAACGATGCCCGTGTCGACGATGTCCTGGCTCGTGGCGCCCCAGTGCACGAATTCACCGGCGTTGTCGGGGAGAATGGCCTTGAAGGCTTTGAGCAGCGGGACGATCGTGATGGAGGACTTGTAGAACTCGCCGATCGAGGGGATGTCAAGGAGCTCCGCCTTGGCGTATTCGTTGATGAGATCGGCCTTTTCCTGCGGGATGATGCCGAGCTCGGCCTGCGCCTTCGCAAGCGCGGCTTCCGTGTCGAGCCACTTCTGGGCCCAGGCTTCGTCGCTCAGGATCTTGCGCATTTCGTCGGTGGAGAACATGCAGCCGTGGATCTGGCTGTCAATGGCGGTGGAAGGCATGGAATGCTCCTTGTATTGAAATTTCGTTGGAATGGATCCGGCGGGCCTTCCTTCTTTTCTGCCTCATCGGGGAGGCCCGTCGTTTCTGGTTGACCGCATTCTGGAAAAATCGCGCCGTCCCCCTTCAACCCCCGCTTATTTGTCTTGAAAAAAGTCAACTAACGGTCGTTTTGTCTGTTTTGTTTTAATTAAAAATCAAAGCTCTCTGCTTTTGTTTACTTGTTCTTTTGTTCCCTCAAAAACAGACAAAAGACCGCCCGCCCCGTCGTTCTTCGGTCCGCCGCCTTTTCCCTTGTTTCTCCTTCGGCCATTTGTTCGATACAAATCGTCTTTTGTCCGTTCTGAAAAACACTCAATCGATCCCGTCAAAAGGTCATGCCTTAGGTCGAACCGCGTGTGCCCAATCGGCAACTTGCGTGCGCCACGTCAAAAAAAGCCGCGCGTCTTTGCACCAATCCCGCGGGAGATGGGGTATTGTGCGCATCACGGTCGAGGCGGATCGGCTTCAAAAGGGCGCTTTCGCTTCGGTTTCCGGGATGCCGCGTTTGGATATCCGTTTTTTGGCGGCATCTGGCTCTGATGTTCTTTAGTTATCGGCGGATACCTTTCATTCGTCGGAGAAGCGGAGCAGGATAGTTAGGAGTTTGAAATGGCAAGTGGTATTGTCAAATGGTTCAACGACGCCAAGGGCTTTGGCTTCATCACCCCCGATGAAGGCGGCGAAGACCTCTTTGCACACTTCTCTGCGATCGAAATCGAAGGTTTCAAGACTTTGAAGGAAGGCCAGAAGGTGACCTTCGAAGTGGTGACCGGCCCCAAGGGCAAGCAGGCCGCTCACATCAAGCCCGTGAAGTAATTTCCGGCTGATCGAAAAAAGCGCCGCTCCGTTTCATTGACGGGCGGCGTTTTTCTTTGGCCAAAAAGTGCAGCGTCAGCGGTTCACGATGGCGTCGATCGAATCCATCACCGCCGACCGGAAGCCTCGGCGCTCGAGCGCCGCCACGCCCACGATCGTCGTGCCGCCCGGCGAGCAGACGGCGTCCTTCATCGCCCCGGGATGCGCCCCGGTCGCCAACTGCAGCTTCGCCGTGCCCGCGAGCATCTGAGACGCGAGCTGATAAGCCGCCGCCCGCGGCACGCCATGACGCACGGCGCCGTCGGCAAGCGCCTCAATGAACATCGCGGCAAAGGCCGGACCGCAGCCCGACACCGTGCCTGCGGCCGGCATTGCCTTCGCGTCTACGTCCACCGCAAGCCCCAGCCGATTGAAGAGCTCGTGCGCAAGCGCATTCTCCTCTTCCGAGAGCGAATGCCGCGACTCGCAGACGACGATCCCTTCATTCACCGCCACCGGCGTGTTGGGGAGCGTCGAAAGATGGTGCGTGCCGGGCGCGAGCAGCTTTTCGTAGTCTTCAAAGAGCAGATTCACGGCGACCGACAACACGATTTTCCCCGCGAGCACGTCTGCGATCGGCGCCGTCACTTCCTTCACGAGATAGGGCTTCACGGCGATCACGACCACATCCGCCCACTGAGCGGCCGACCGGTTGTCTTCAAAGGCCTTCATGCCGCGCGCTTCGGTCTTTGTCTTCAAAACGTCCCATCGGCGCGAAGCGGCGCCGAGCTGCTCCGCCTTGATTTTTCCACTCCGAATCCAGCCGTCCGCCATGGCCGAAGCCATGTTGCCGAAGCCGATGAACGCGATCTTCACTGTATTGATGTCCGGCACGATGGCCCTCCGCAATGGTTGCGCCGCTCCTCAAAACGACGGGCGGCAATGTCGGAAGTGTTTTACACCTGACGACCTCCAATGTCATTGCTTACATCTTATTAAGGAAAATGCCTTAGAATGAGCGCAAATTATCGGTAGAAGGGGCTCTTCACCCTTCGTAATCGCTTCTTTTTCAACCTTTTCTTCGGATGATTGGTGCCCGCCATGTCGATGCGGCTTTGGTTTCTGACGTCTCTCGCAGCTCTGGCTTCCACGGCCGCCGCCGGTCATGAGCCATTCTTTTCCGACGAAGAGGTGACGGCCAAGATTCGCACGGTCAACGTAACGCTGGAAGTCGCCCGCACGGTGGAAGAGCACCGCCACGGCTTCATGTACCGCGACTCACTCCCCGTCAACCACGGCATGCTCTTCGTGCTGCCGGAGCCCCGCCCCATCTCGCTGTGGATGAAGAACACGCCGATGGATCTGGACGCGGCGTTTCTCGACGACGAGGGCTGCATCTTCCAGATCGTGAGCATGGACCACGAATCGCTCACGCTGCACCGCTCCGTCGCCCCCGCCGCCTACGCCATCGAAATCAGCCGCGGCTGGTTCGCCACCAACGGCATCACCAAGGGCGCCTGCTTCAAGGGCCTCCCCGCCCCCGATCCCAAGCACAAGGCAAAGTAGCCTTTTCTTTTCCAAACGGACGGCATCTCGCCATCCGTGAAGCGTTTCTGCGTCTTATTCGCCTCATTTTTTGAAGCGCATAATGCCCCTATTCGCTTCATCTCCCCCAATTCCCATGACCTACTTCTGGCAACGCCCGGCCTGGCCCGGCTTTGTCTGGCAAACGGACGCCCTCCTTCTGCCGCTCGCTGCCGTCCGAAAGGCGCAGGGACGCCTTCTCGGCGCCGTGCTCATGCTCCCCGACGCCGACCAGCGCTCGCTCTTTGCCCGCTGCACGGCGGAGGACGTCATAGGCACCGCCGCCATCGAAGGGCTGAGGCTTGATGCGAACGCCGTCCGCGGCTCCGTCGCCCGCCGATTCGGTCTGCCTTTCAACGAAGGTCAAGAAGCGCCTCACGATCTCCTTGACCAGGTGGAGCTGCTCCTTGACGCCACCCGCACCGCGAACGAGCCCCTCACCGCCGAGCATCTCTTTGCCTGGCACCGCGCGCTTTTTCCCACTGGGCGGTCCGGCCGTTGCGCCGTGCACGTCGGCAGCTGGCGCGAAGAAACCATGCAAGTCGTCTCCGGCGCCATCGGTCGAGAAACCGTTCACTTTGAAGCGCCGCCTTTGACGACGGAAACGGCCGCATCACCCGAGCGCTCACCGACCGAGCGCTCGCCGAAGACGATCATTTTCAACAACGCTATTACAGCTTGTCCGCGACGATCATGGAGCGGCGCTCCGAGTATTACGACGAGCTGCAAGCCGCGCAGCGCGGCGCAGGCGACATCACCGACTGGCTGCTGTGGTTCATCAGCGTCGTCTCCGACGCCGTCGCCGCCTCCCGGCAAAGCTTGCGGGAAACGCTTTTCAAAGCGCACTTCTGGCAGCTGCACGCCGAGGATCCGGTGAGTCCTCGTCAGAAAAAAGTGCTCAACCGTCTTTTTGACGCCGGGAAGGGCGGCTTCACCGGGGGGCTTTCCACGCGCAAGTACCAGAGCCTCACGTCCACGTCGCGCGCCACCGCCTGGCGCGAGCTGAACGAGCTCGTCCAGCTCGGCCTGCTGCGTCCCGTCGCCGGCGCCGGCGGCCGCAGCACTGCCTACGAAATCCCGTGGCCCGACGAGCTGCCGAGCCGGTCTGACGTACAAAAGTCCTGACCAGCAAAAAGCCCCCGAAGGACAGCCGTCCCGCGGAGGCTTGGAGCGTCTGTGCCACTCACCGATTACTTTTTGGCTTCTTCCTTGGCGATGTAGCTCACCACTTCCGCCGCCGACACATCCGCAATGCGGATCAGCACAACGCGGGCGCCCTGGAAGAGGAAGTTGCCGCCCTGCTTTTCCTTGTCGCCGCAGGCCTTCAGGAAAGCTTCGATCTGGGGATTGAGAACTTCCGCCTTTTCGGCCTTGAAGTTCACCGCCACGGTCTGGCCGCCCTTCAACTGCACCTTGAGTTCCTGAATGATCTGTTCTGCCATTTGAATCTTCCTTTAAAAATCGAAAGCCAGCGGAAAATCATCCGCCTTCTTCGTATGACAAGGCTCACTTTACCACAGCTTTCGCGACGAGGTCGGAAATCGCCTGGGCTGCCTTGCGGCGCTTCACCGCCGCTTCGTACTCGGAGCGTACTTCCGAAAGCGGCTTCATCGTCGCGGGACGCATCTCCTCCACTTTGACGATCTGCCAGTGCCCGTCCACGAGCACGGGGCCTCCTACGGCCGCTATCGGCGTCGTACGAAGCAGCTCCGCAAAAGCGGGCGAAAAGACCTTCACCGACGTCCAGCCAAACAGACCTCCCTTGGACTTCGTCACCCGGTCCACGGAGTAGCGCTCCGCGAGCGACGCGAAATCGGCGCCCTTTTCCCGCGCCATGGCCGCCACTTTCTTGGCAGCCGCCTCATCGTCCACCGCGATGTGCCGGAAAAGGTACTCCGAACCGCGCCGAGCGCGTTCCTCTTCGTAAAGCGCCTCGATCTCCGTCTCAGTCGCCGACGCCTTCTGATGCAGTTTTTCCAAACCGGCGGCCGCCCGAATCCGCCGCTCGCTCTCCGAAAGCCGAGCGTTCAGCGCGATCGTCGCCTCGGCGGAAAGGTCGCGGGCTTCCCCGGCGGCAACGGTCCATTCCACAAGGCGCTTTTTCGCCGCGGCCTTCACGTCTTCGTCCGTCGCGTTCTTCATTTCACGGCGCAACGCCGCCTCGGTGAGCTTCACTTCCGCCGCGTTCACCGCCTCGCCGTTCACCGTAAAAGCTACCGGTCCCGTTGTCACCGCCCGACTCATCTCCTGCGCGAGTTCGCACACAAGCGGCCCGTCTTTTCGGACGCGCGCGGTGTGCGATTCCAGCGTGACGCCCGCCAGCAGCCCCGTCGCCAGCGCGACGCCTATCGTGAGCCATTGCAGCAAGTTGGACTTTTTCATGACGACTCCTCCGGCAGACGACAGACAACAAAAAACCGACTGGATCGCTCCAATCGGTCTAATGGGTGGAAATGGTGCCGGTGAGAGGAATCGAACATCCGACCTTCGCATTACGAATGCGCTGCTCTACCAGCTGAGCTACACCGGCACACCTTTCGCTTTTTCTCTTTCGGAAACTCGCGTTCCCTGAGAGAGATGCGCATTGTATCGGATCGCCCGGAAAATGCAAGCGTCTGGCGCAAAAATTTTTACTCATCTCGCCTACCGCCCTGTCAAAACGGGAAAAACTCCTCCGCAGCCGCCACAAGCGACGCCTTGTCCGTCGTCTGCGAATCCACTATCGTGATGTTCTTCATGGAGCGCATCCAGGTCATCTGGCGCTTCGCGAGCTGCCGCGTCGCCGCCTTGGCGCTTTCCACAAATGTCGCGTAGTCGACCTCGCCCGCGAGGTAGTCAATCGCCTGCCGGTAGCCTACGCAGCGCATCGCAGGACTCTCGCGCACAAAACGCGGATCCGCCATGAGTCGCTTCACTTCATCCACGAGCCCCGCCGAGAGCATCACGTCAAAGCGCTCGCCAATCACGCGGTGCAGGGCCGCACGGTCGCTGGGCATGAGCCCCAGGACGCCGATCGAAGGATCCGGCTCGCGG
>CAVJUB010000089.1:0-9070 GCA_963652545.1 Hallella faecis
AGCGACACGGTGAAGATCACATCACAAACAATGTTTCCAATCGCCGTTGCCTCCAGCTGAGGCGTCCCTTCCGCGTCCGGCCCCTGATCCGCGGCATGCCGAATGCGATCCGCGATCTCTTCGATCGACATTTCGGCCGCTTCGGAAACCGTCGACTTCACAATGAAAGCCAGGATCATAGCCTCCGAAAGCAAGCGCTTGGTCGCTCTGTCATACAGCGTTTTAGGGTCCGTGATCGCGGCTTTTACGGCGTCAGCCACCACGGTCTTTTGCACCGAGTCTTCCACCTTGTCGCTCTGTCCTTCCGACTTTTGCTCCACCTTCGCCTCCTTTCTGCACCTCACAAGTCATTCACTAGTCCAGTCTGCATTTTTAGAAAATACAAGCCTCACGAAGCATGATAGCAACAATAATCACGTCCCACAATAAAAAAGAGGTCATATACAACTTCAGAACGGCCGATGATTACCTTCTTCTCGCCGCCCGAGCGCATCCCGGCCGCGGCATAATCACCCTTCCACCTGTTGCTTTCGTCATGCCGCCATCCTTTTTTCCTCCGATGCGCCCTCTGAAAAAAACACTGGCCGCTCTGGCCGCCGCGCTTTTGATCAGCGCCGCCGGCGCAGCCGCCGTCGACACCGCTGAAGCCGACGCGCTCGCTCAGGCGCTGGCAGGCGAAATCGCCCTGCAGCGCCACCTGATGCCGCAGGCCTGGAAGTGCTTCATGACGACGGCCGAAGCCGCCCGCGACGCCCGCTACGCCGAGCGCGCCTGGGAAACGGCCGTCGCCGCCCGCAGTCCGGAAAACGCCGCTCTCGCACTCACGCTTTGGAAAAAGCTGGCGCCCCAGGATTCGCGCACCAGCGTCCTCGCCGCCGCCGAAGGCCTTCTCTCCGCAGACGCCAAAGTTCGCCAGGAAAGCGAATCACGCCTCAAAGAGGCGCTCGCCGCCGATCCCCATCCCGCCGCAACGCTTGCCAAGGTGACGGAGCTCACGGCATCTTCAGAGAACCGGCGCGCCGTTTACGACAGCCTCTCGCGCCTTGCCGCCCCCTACGCCAAAAACGACGCCGCGATGGAATTGGTGCTCGCGCAGTCCGCGGATGCCGCGGGACTGCGGAACAAAGCCAGCCGCCACGCCGAGCTCGCCATGAAGGCCGCGCCCGACGACGCCCGCGTCATCATGGCGGGGATCGACTACCTTTTTCGCGCCGAGCCCGCATCCGCCACCGAGTGTCTGAAGCGCTTTCTCAAAAAGCACCCCGACGCCGTGCCCCCGCGTCTTGCGCTCGCGAAGTCCTACTTAAAGACCGGCACCGAAGCCGACGTGCGCCGCGAGCTCGCGGAAATCAACCGCCGCGGCGGCAATGAGCCCAACACGGTCTACGCCGCCGGCACCGTCGCCGAAGAAGCCGGCCTTCTCGACGACGCCGAAAAAGCCTACAAGAAGTACCTCGTTCTCATCCGCCGCGAGGGCGGCGAGCGCTTTCTCCCGGACGCCGCCTACGCGCGGCTCGGCATGGTGAAGCTCGCCCGCGGCGACAAGCGCCGCGCCGTGGAGTGGTTCCGCAAGGTGGAAAAGGGCGACAAATACCTTCCCGCCAAGATGAAGGAAGCCGAAACGCTCGCCGATCTCGGCGAAACCGACGCCGCCTGCGAGGTGCTTCGCCACGTGAAGACGGACGCGAAGCAGCACGCGAAGCTCCTTCTCGCCGTCGTGGACCTCTATCTGCAGGCGGGCCGCCGCGACGCCGCCTATGACGCCTCGCGCGAAGCGCTGAAGGGCTCCCCCAACGATCCCGCCACGATCTACAAGGCGGCGCAGCTTTCCGAAACCACCTCGCGCTACTCGGAAGCCGAGGCGCTCCTCACGCACTACATCGAGATCCGTCCCAATGACGCCAACGGCTACAACGCGCTGGGGTACATGTGGCTTGAAAACGACCAGAACCTCGAAGGCGCCGCCCGCCACATCGAGCGCGCCATGGAGCTCTCCGAAGGCAAAGACGGCTTCATCACCGACTCGCTCGGCTGGCTGCGCTTCAAGGAGCATCGCTTTGAAGAAGCCGAAAAGCACCTTCGCGACGCCTTCCGTCTGCAGCCCGACATCGACATCGCGCTGCACCTTGCGGAAGTGCTCATCGTGAACGGCAAGCCGGAGGAAGCCCGCGGACTGCTCGATCTCGTGCTCAAGCATTCGCCCGACAACCTCACGGCGCAGCGGCTTCAAAAGCGCCTCGCCGCCCCGCTCTCCACCACGCCAAAAACTGCGCCATGATCCTTCGCCGAACCTTGCTTCTTTCCGCCGTCGCGCTCCTTGCGGGCTGCACGACGCTCACCGGCCCCGCCGGCACCCGCCGCTGGTCCGGCCGCTTCTCCCTTCGCGCCGTGACGCCGCAGGGCGCGGAGACGGCCGCCGGCAAGTACCGTCTCACCGCGACCGGGGACGTTTACGCCCTGGAAATCCTCTCGCCCTTGAACGGCGTGCTGGGCAAGGTGACCGTCACCCCCGGCGAAGCCCGCGTCGAGCGCGGCGGGCATCCCGACCTCACGGCCGCGACGGAGGCGGAGCTCATGCAGGCCGCCTTCGGCTTTGACCTGCCGATCACGGTCTTTGCGTCGTGGCTTGACGGCGCTCCGTCCGAAGCCGCCCCTTTTGATCGCCTCACGGCCGGCGCCTTCCGGCAGAAAGACTGGCTCGTGACCCCCTCGGCGCCCGTCGCCGGACGCCCCGCCGTTCTCAAATTGTCCCGCACCGATCCCGGCCGCACCGTGAACCTCACGATGACCGTGGAAAAAGAAACCGTCGCCGCCCCATGACCCGCTTTGCTTCCGTCGAGGCGCCTCTCGCGCCCGTTCCCCTGCCCGCCGCCGGCGCCCGGTCCGTCACCGTGCCCGCGCCCGCCAAGCTCAATCTCTTCCTGCACGTCGTGGGCCGCCGCGAAGACGGCTACCACCTTTTGGAAAGCGTCTTCTTCATGACGACGCTCGCGGACACGATCACCTTCACGCGCACCGAAAGCGGCGCGGGCGTCGTGCGCACGGGCGACATGGCGGACGATCCCGAACGCGACCTCTGCGTGCGGGCGGTGCGGGCGCTGGAAAAAGCCGCCGGACGAACGCTTGACGTCACGATCAACGTCACGAAGCGCATCCCCGCCGGCGCCGGCATGGGCGGCGGCTCGAGCGACGCGGCCGCGACGCTCATCGTCGTGAACCGCCTCTTCGCCCTGGGCTTTTCACGCCGGGAGCTCATCGACATCGCGGAGACGCTGGGCGCGGACGTGCCCTTCTTTGTTTTTGGAGAGACCGCTTTCGTCACGGGCATCGGCGAAGTGCTCACGCCGATCTCGATTCCCGCCGGGCGCGTGCTGCTCGTGATGCCCGCGACGGCCACGTCCACCGCCGGCATCTTTGCCGACCCCGCCTTGACAAGAAATACGCCATCCTTGAAAATGGCGGCGCTTTCGACAGACATTGCCGCGGCCTGGCCGCAGCCCGTCGGTCGAAACGATCTGGAGCCCGTAGTTCTCCGCCGCAATGCGGAGACGAAGGCCGCCCTCGAACAGCTGGGTCAGAGGGCGCGCATGACCGGCTCCGGCTCGGCTGTCTTCAAGCTTCTCGCCGACGGCGAGGCCATCCCGACGGACGTTCCGGCCGGCATGCAGGGATGGATTGCTACAATACAGCCTCACCATCCGCTTTTTCACTGGCTCTGATGCCCGTTGCGAGCATCGTCAAAAGGAGCTGATGAAAAAGTGACAGGGATGTCGCCAAGCGGTTAAGGCACCGGATTTTGATTCCGGTATTCGAAGGTTCGAATCCTTCCATCCCTGCCATATCTATTCATTTTTCCCAAAGCAAATCAGAATAGTCGAGGCACAGTTTCCGCCCCGGACTGGCCGTTCTCACGCCGCCTGAATCACGGCGATCAGCGCCTCCGTCTCCTTCGGATCCGTCGCCCACGACGTGGCGATGCGCTCAATCACGCCGCCGTCGGCCGTGTGCTCCCAAAAGCCCATGGCGACCTTTTCACTCCACTTCGCCGCCTCGGCTTCGGCGAGCCGAATGAAGATCTGATTCGTGCGGCCGCCAAAGAGCACCTCAACGCCCTTTGCCTTCAGCGCTTCGCGAAGCCGGTCCGCCTCGCGGTCGGCGTGGCGCCCCATCGCCAGCCCGAGATCGTCGGTGAACAGGGCGTCAAACTGAATGCCCAGCACCTTGCTTTTGGCCATCAGCGCGCCGTACTGCTTCGTGAGCGTGAAAAAGTGCGGCACCGTCCCCGCCTTCGGAAACACGACGGCTTCGCCAAAGAGCAGGCCGCACTTCGTGCCGCCGATGTAGAAGGCGTCGCAAAGGCGCGCGATGTCCGCAAGCGTCACGTCGTTGTCTTCGGCGGCGAGCCCGTAAAAGAGTCGCGCGCCGTCCAGGTAGAGCGCCGCGCCGTGACGGCGGCAGCTCTCAGAAATCGCCGTGAGCTCCTTCAGGCTGTAGAGCGTGCCGTACTCCGTGGGCTGCGTCACGTAGACCAGGCCGGGCTGAGGCATGTGGTCGCGGTTGCCGTCCGTCTCCCACGCCGTGAAGACCGACTCCACCTGCGCCGCGGAAATCTTGCCGTCCTTTCCTTGAAGCTCCACCACCTTGTGGCCGCTCGCCTCAATGGCGCCCGCTTCATGCGTTGCGATATGAGCGGTCCGCGCGGCGATCACGGACTGCCAGGGCTTCAGCATCGTGCCGAGCACCACCTTGTTCGTCTGCGTGCCGCCCGACAAAAAGTAGATCTCCGCCTCGGGCGCCTGGCAGGCCGCGCGGATCTTTTCGCGGGCGGCCTCGCTGAAGGCGTCCCCCACGCCGTAGCACCCCGTCTTCACATAGTTGCCAGCCGAAAGCGCCTCCAGCACCTTGGGGTGCGCGCCTTCCAGATAGTCGCAGGAAAAATTGAGCATCACTCACTCCGAAAGAAAAAGTGCCGGCAGTCTACGCACATCGGGCTTGTGCTTGCTGCGTACAATAGGAACACTTGTCGGGAGTTTTGCTCACAATGAACATCGAAAACGTCCGCTACCTGCTCGCCGCGCTGGAGGCCGGAAGCTTCTCCGGCGCGGCCGACCGTCTCGGCCTCACCGCCTCCGGCCTCAACCGCCAGATCACCGCCTTGGAAGCGGAGCTCGGCACGGCGCTGTTGTTGAGAAGCCGTCGCGGCGTGCTGCCCGCCCAGGGCGCCGCCGGCGTCATCCAGCGCCTGCGGGAGCTTGCGGCAGCCTCCGATCGGGTGAAGGCCGAAGCGGCCGCCGCCAAAGGCCTTCTCACCGGACGCCTCGCCATCGGCGCCTACTTCAGCGCCGCCGCCAGCCTTCTGCCGCCGCTTTTGAAGGACTTCGCGGACGCTCATCCCGCCGTCACGCTCTCCGTCACCGAAGGCGCCGACGCCGAGCTGATCGACGGCCTCAAGCGCGGCGCGCTCGACTGCGCCGTCCTTTCGCAGCATTCCTTTGGCAGCGACTTCTTTCCGCTGCTTGAAACCGAGTTCGTCGCCTGGCTGCCGCCAGGCCATCCGCTCTCGCTCAAAGACGCCGTCACCGCGCAGGACCTCGCGGGCGAGCCTTTCATCTACCCGCGGGCGCACCACAAGAGCGACATTGACGACTTCCTCGCCCGCCACAAGCTCACGCCCGCCGTGCGGCTCGAAACGAACGACCCGTACTCCGCCTACGCCATGGTCGCCGCCGGCCTCGGTGTTTCCGTGAACAACCGCCTGCAAGCCGCGAACCTCAAGGAAAAGGCGGTGCTGAAGTCCTTCACGCCCGCCGAGCGCGTCACGATCGGCATCGCGCTCCCGTCCATGGCGTCGGCTTCGCCCGCCGCCATCCGCTTTGTGGCGCTCGCCCAGCTACGGATGGCCTCGACTCAGAGCACGCGAGGCTTCAGGCGATAAGCGGTCGAACGGCCGCCGCCGACCGTTTCAATCACGCCGGCCGCGACCAGCTTCTGAAGCAACGCGGCGGCCGAAGCCCTGGGCTTCTTCAACCAGCGTTCAACATCAGACCGTCGAACGAGCTCCTCACGGTCAAACAAGCGCAGCACCTGATTCTCTTCGTCAGACAAGGCCTTGTCCGGAACCGAAGCCGCCTTCTTTTCCAAGCGAATCTGGAAGGCGCCCGACGTCACGCTGATCAGATCCTCCAGCGGCGCCTGAGGATAAGCGCTTCTCACCAAGCGAAAGCCCGTGCCGGAACTCTCCATGTAATGCACGCGACAAAAGATCTGAGCAAGCTGCTTGTTGCGGCATACGGTAACGTCCATCGACACGATGTCTTCCAGAGAAAAGCCGTCAGACACGCCGCCGGGCGACATCAGTCTGATGCAGGACGGCATCACCGTAATGACCGCCGGCGCCTCCCGGCTGTAATCCCGATGCGCTGCGAGATTGACCACGGCTTCGCGCAGAACGGCGGGCTCAACAAAAAAATGATCCTTCCGCACCGCGCTCCCGTTCTCCGGCTTTTCCATGCGTGCGAGGTTGTAAGGCGCCAGCCAGTCGAGCGTTTTGTCAACGAGTTCAAAGACCGATCCCGTCAAGAGCTCTGTTCTGAGAAGCTGCGTTTCTTCATCATCGGCAAAAACCAGCAATCTCACGCCTTTGTTGCACTGATCTGAGAAAAGCCACGCCGCATTGGTCCAGCGCTTGGAGAAACGTTCGACAAATCCCCAGTCCAGCTGACTTTTCAACTCAATGCGGATCTGATGCGCCGCCAGCACGTTCTGCGTGTAGGCGAAAGTGAGCTCCTGCTCTGAGGCCACCCGACTTTCAAAAGGCACCGGGTTGCTGTCCCGAAAAATCTGAGCGATCGCGTTGAGCGACGCCGGCTGGCTCGTGTTGCCTACCCGCACCAAAACTCCGGACGGATCGTTGTTTCTCAAGCTGTACGGCCGAAAACGGCCCTGGTCGACGCGCACCACCAGCACGTCTTTGCCATCCTTGCGAAACGGCACCATGGAAACGCAGTCCGTCATCGGCGGATAGATGGAATCACTGATGACGGACGCCAGGCTCTGCCCAACGGCATCGATGTCGTCAAGGCCCGCCACCGTGCCGTCGTCATTGACGCCGATGTAAAGCGTGCCGCCCAGCGTGTTTGCAAAGGACACCAGCACCTTGCGAACAGGCTCCTTCGCCCATTCCCGCTTGAATTCGCAGTTGAAACTCTCAAAGAGCGGAATCTGTACTTCCATTCCGTCACCTTTCGTTTATTCGTCCTCACGATAAATCCATCATAAGTTTAGCTTGATAATTAACGTTGCCGCAAGCCAAAGATCCATAGACAGCCAACCATCAACCAGGCAGAGCGACCATCGCCTTTGACGTTTTCTAGACGAAAAAAAACAATCGTCTAATCGTCCAGACGATTAGACGATTCGCCCGCCGCGTCATTTGAGAAGCGACAGCGCCTCCTCCAGACGCCGGTGTTCAAAGGCCGGCGCATAGTCGCGCAAGTCCTTCGCCGACATGTTCACGCCCGGCTGCCGGGCCGTGATCTTCCACGCCGTCAAAGCCGAGAGAACCTCCTTCAAAGCGGCTTGAGCCATGGCCTTCGTGAGGCCGAAGCGATCGGCGGCGTTCAGAATCTGCCGCACGTCGGTCACGGGACCGTCTTCCGGCGTGAGGTACAGCTTCGACTCATACGGCGCTTCGGGGTGCTTCAGCGGCGTCGGGTTCAAGTCGAATGCCGGCGCCAGCCGCCAGCTGCCGTCGTTGTTCATCAGGAGTCCCGTGTTGTGCGCATGGTCATCGAAGTTGCTCATGAGGCAGTTCAGCATCAGCCGCTTCACGATCTCCGTGCCGATCGCCTCCCAGGCGACGTCCGACGTTTCCAGCAGCGCCTCAAAAAGCTCGAGGTACGACACCGGCTCCGCCTCGTCCTGCTGATTGAGAAAAGTCGCCATGGACCAATACGGAATGCGCCGATCCGTGCCGTGCACGCGGTCAAACCGCTTGATGATTCCGACGGAGAGTCCGTCCAGCACCTTCACTACGCCCTCGGCGGCATGAACACCCGCCTGCTGAGCGAGCCGCAATCCAAGTATTTCGCCTTTCTCGATGTCACGTCCGTCGGCGAAGCTCGGAAACTTGGCCAGGCAAAGGTCGCCCGCCTCATCCAGAACGGAGCACTTGGGACGGGCGCCTCCGAGCGACGTCGCCTTGCCTTCAAGGTAGAGCAAGTCCTCGAGCGTCTCGTTCTCCGCCTCCAGTCGTCGCCCGGCGGCGCAGACCTTGCCAAGATCGATCAGCGTCGGCGTGCGGCGACGACCCTCGGGCAGCGCCTCCGGCGATTCGCCGGGACGCGCCAGCCGCAACGCGCCCACTCGGCTGAAGTCATCCACCGCCAGAAGGTAGTCCGCCGCATCCAACACACCCACCCGTTCAGCGCCCTTGCGGAAGGCGCGATCAATAACTCGTCGTCCCCAGCTGTCGGGCTCCGTGTCCGCCAGCGCCATGGGAAAAGGACTGCGCCGTCCGTTCTGCCGCACGGTTTGCCATCCCTGCCGCATCTGAAGGTCCGGCGACGCCGAAAGTCCCGGCTCCGCCAGCCAGTCGGCAGCGTAGGCAAACTGCGAGACGCCGCGTCGTGCCGAATCAAAAAGCAGCGTTCCGACCGGCGCCGCCTGTGCGCCCCACAGCACCGAAAGCTTCTGGCCTGTCATGTCAGAATCCCGTCATGCCGTCGCCCGACGAACGAATGCGCTTGGGAAGCCGCGCCTCCAGTTCTTCGCGCCCGTAGTCATCCTTTTCGGGCGACAGAATGTCGTCAAAGCTCTTGAGACCGTCCAGCAGAAAAAGCACCCGCATCACCGCCGCCAGCGACACCGACGAATCACCTTTCTCCAGCCGCTGCAGCGTGGCAAGCGACACCAACGCTCTTTCGGCGAGCATCTTCTGCGTGAAGCGCCGCTTGCGCCGCGCGAGCGAAATATGTTCGCCCAGCCGCTTCGCAAAACGCTCCGTCGGGCGAAAAAAGAGGCGCTGCTGCGCTTTTTTCCGCTCCTGTCGATCGGCTTCCGTCATTTTTTC
>CAVJUB010000090.1:0-9052 GCA_963652545.1 Hallella faecis
GACATGAACAAAGCAGTCGAACTGCTGGGCCTTGACCTCGAGGAAGTTCGCCGCATTGCCAAGAAATTCAGCCTGCCTGTCACAGACAATCCCGCGTCGGCCGCCCCTCCCGCTACGCCCCGTGCGAGCGAAACATGAAGTACACCGCGCCCACCATGCAAAGTCCCGCCCACACATAGTCCCACTTGAAGCTTTCCTTCATGAAAACCAGCGAAAACGGGATGAACACCGTCAAGGTGATCACTTCCTGCAGGATTTTGAGCTGCGCCAGCGAAAGCTCCCCGTAGCCGATGCGGTTTGCCGGCACCTGCAGAAGGTACTCAAAGAGCGCGATCGCCCAGCTCACGACGGCCGCGACGTACCACGCCTTGTCGCTTAGAAAGCGCAGGTGCCCGTACCAGGCAAACGTCATGAAGCAGTTGGAGAGAACGAGCAGAAAGGCCGTCTGCACGACGACCGGCACGTGAGCAAGAAACCCCATCGACATTCCGCCGGCTCGCCGCCGGCGCCCCGATCAAAGGCGCTCGATCGACTGATCCGCGACCGAGGCCAGAAATTGCGTCGCGGCTCCGAGTCCCGGAATCGAGACGTCGGGCGCGATTTCCAAAAGCGGCACGAGCACGAAGGCCCGCTGATGCATCCGCGGGTGCGGCACCGTCAGTTCCGGCGTCGCGATCACGGCGTCGCCAAAGAGCAGCAGATCCAAGTCAAGCGTTCGCGGGGCGTTCACCACGCCCGCGGGCCGCACGCGGCCGTGCGCGTTTTCAATCGCCTGCAGCGCGTGAAGAAGCTCAACCGCCGAAAGCGTCGTCTCCACCGCCGCCACCGCGTTCACATAGTCAGGGCCCGAGGATTCGATCGGCGCCGTGCGGTAAAAGGACGACGCCGACGCCACCGTCACGCCGGGCGTCGCCGCCAAGTCCGACAACGCCGCCTGCAGCGCTTCCTGCGGCCGCCCGAGATTGGCGCCCAGCGCCACGTACGCAAGCGTCACGGTCATGCCTCCGTCGGCTCAGCCGCCGTCTTGCGACGCCGCGCCGTGCGCTTCTTGGGCGCTTCTGCCGCGGGTTCGCCCTCTGCCGCCGGCGCCGCTTCCTGCGCTTTCTCGGTTTTCACCGTCCGCCGCCGGTGCGGCTTCACGGGCTCCGCCGGCGTCTCCGCCGTCTCCTCGGAAGCCGCCTCCGTCTTCTTTGTTCGACGAACACGCTTCGGCTTCTCCGCGGGCGCGGCTTCCGGCGAATCGGCCAGCTCAGCAGCCTCCGCCACCGGCGCCTCCGCTTTCTTCACCGACCGACGACGCCGAGGCTTCTTTTCTTCCACAGCCCCTTCTGCCGCCACCGCTTCCGCCGGCGCCGTCGCTTCGAGGACCGGCGTCTCCGCCGCCGAAGCCTCAACGTCTGCCGCTGTCTCCGCCTTCACCGTCTTGCGACGACGGGGGCGCTTCGCGGGCGCCGCCGGCGCGGATTCTTCCCCCGCCGGCTTCGTCTCCACCTGCACGAGCGTCTCGCCCGTCGCCGTGGTCACGACATGTTCATGGGCCGCCACCGCCGGCGCTTCCGTCGAGGGCTGAACGGCCTCCACCGGCGCAACGTCTGTCACGCCGGCTTCCGCCGCCTCCGTTCGCTCGTCCAGCCGCTCCTCAAAGCGCCCGGCTTCGGGCAGCGTCTCCTCACGGCGGCGATGACGCCGTCCGCCCCGCCGATGGCGGCGCTCGCTTTCCGCGACTTCCACGCCGCGCGCGAGGGATTCCGCGGCTTCCGCATCGCTCTTTTTGCGCCGGCCGTCGCGAGCGGCGTCGCCCGTGCGGCGCGCCTCGTCCTGGGCTTCCGCCACCATCTGGCGGCGCTCCGCGGGATCCGCCGCCACGAACGTCTCCCACCACGTGACGAGCTCCGAAGGCACGTGCCCCAGGAGCGATCTCAGCAGCAGGAAGTCGTAGCTCGCGCGGTACTTCGGATGCTCCACGAGCGTGAAGGGATTCTTCCCCGTGCGGCGCTCAAAGCGAAGCTGCATCATCCAGATCATCTTCATGTCCGCCACGAAGCGGTTCTGAATGGCAAGGCGGCAGCACTGCGTTGAGATGACGTCGTCGGCCGCGGCAAAAAGGGCGTTCGCGCGCGGCATGCGGCGCTTTGCTTCATACGCCTCCCAGCGCTTCACGACCTGCGGCCAGAGGAGCGTGCAGAACATGAAGGCGGGGGAAATCTTCTTTCCTGCGGCAATCCGTTCGTCGGTGCGCCGCAGCGCCAGCATCAAGAATTTCTCGCCGTCGGGCTCGGACAAGATGACGTCCAGCATCGGCAGCAACGACCGGTGCAGCCCTTCTTTTCGAAGGCTCACCAAGCACGCCTCCGCATGCCCGCTCGTAAAGAGCTTCATCATTTCGTCAAAGAGACGCGCGGCGGGCACGTTTTCCAAAAGCGGCGCCATCTTCGGGATGGCGCGCTCGGTCGCGGACTCCATCTGAAACCCGAGCTTCGCGGCGATGCGCACGGCGCGCATCATGCGCACGGGGTCTTCGCGATAGCGCTCGACGGGGTCGCCGATCATCCGCAGGCGCTTGCGCTGCAAGTCTTCAAAGCCGTGGTGGTAGTCGTAGACCTCTTCGCTCACGGGGTCGTAATACATGGCGTTCACGGTGAAGTCGCGCCGCGCGGCATCCTCCCACATTTCGCCGAAGACGTTGTCGCTGATGACGCGGCCGTCCGAATCCTTTCGGACGCCCGCGGCATCGAGCGCCCGGAACGTGGAGCACTCGATGATCTCTTCGCCGAAGACGACGTGCACCAGGCGAAAGCGCTTCCCGATGATGTAGGCGCGCTTTTGAATGCGCTTCACCTGCTGGGGCGTGGCGTCGGTCGCCACGTCAAAGTCCTTCGGGGTCGCCCCCACCAGGAGGTCGCGCACGGCGCCCCCCACGACGTAGGCCTTGAACCCCCGCTCCTGCAGGAGTTCACAAGTCTTTCGGGCGCTGTAGGGCACCTTCTCGGGATCGATGCCATGGCGCTCGGGGCCGATCACCACCGGCGTCTGATTGCGGGACGTGTCGGGGCCGCTCAAAAAATCAGCCACCACCCGCTTGATGCGGTCAAACATGGAAAATCTCCGGGAAAAGCGTTCGGCCGGCCGCAGGCATCCTGGCGCGCGCTTCATCCGTCTTGTCGTAATTGATGAGGATTCGCCAGCCGCGCCGGCTCGCTTCTTTTTCTAATTCAGGCGACGGATTCACGGCGACGCAGACGCCGCCCGCCGCTTCCGTCCAGTGAAACATCGGCAGGTCCACCGCCGAGTCGGAATAAAAGACGACGTCGCGCGCCGCGAGGCCCCGGGCCGCCGGGGTCGCCAGAAAAGCCTCGAGCCGCGCCACCTTCGCGGGACCATAGCTCGGCCCGTCCACGAGGCGTCCGGTGAATTCGCCCTTTTCGTCCGTCGCCGCCACGCAGGCGATGTTGTGATCCACCCCAAAGAGCGCCCCCACGGGGGAGCTCACGAAGGTGTAGGTCGCGGTGGAGAGGACGGTCACATCGCCCGCCGCCTTGTGCGCCTTCACAAGCGCCAGCGACTTTTCCGGCAGCACCTGGCTCATCCAGTCGCGAATGAAGCTCTCGCGCACCTTCTCCAGAAACGGCCGGCGGAATTTCGCGAGAAGCCCCAGCTGGTAGGCCATGAATTCGTCAATGTCGAGGCGCCCCTCGTCGTACTCGCGCGCAAAGCGCACCATGTCGGCGTAAAAGGGCTCCACTTTGAGCCCCGAATTCGCCGCGAGCCACATGAGCCACGCTTCGTTCGTGTCCATGGCCACGAGCGTATGGTCCAGATCAAATACCGCTAGCTTCACTGAAATACATCCTTTGACAATCGCGCGCCGCCGCCGAAAAGCCGCTCGGTCAAGAGCTGCACCGTGACGCGCCGCTTTTGCTGCAGCGCGTACGCGTCCATCGCGTTCAAAAGCCGCACGAGGTTCTTCATGTCCCGGGGGCAGTAGGTTTCGATCCAGTGGATCACCTCCGGCTTCAATTCAATGCCCCGCACTTCGCAGCGGCGAATGAATTCCGCGAGCGCCTCTTTGGCGGGCAGAGGCCGCACCTCAAAAACGAGCCCCCAGGAAAGGCGGCTTGTGATGTCGGCTCGAAGGTTGGAGAGCTGCTGCGGCGGCCGGGACGTCGCCGACACGAGCCGCGTCCCCGGGTGGGAGCGCACCTCGTTCATCAGAATGAAGAGGTTTTCAAGGTCTTCGGCGTCCAGCTTCTCCACGTTGTCCGCGGTGTAGATCGCCGTCCCTTCGTCAAAAACCGGCACGCGCCGCGTCTGGCAGGGCGTGAGGCTGCGCAGAAGATGCGACCGGCCGCTTCCCTCGGGCCCCCAGAGGCAGAGAAACTGCGGCCCCTCGCCCGCGCGGCATTTCTTGAGCGCAGACACCGCCTCCTCGTTCCCCGCGGGAACGAAGTTCTCTAGCGTCGGCGCCTCAGGCTCGACCAAGGGGAGTGCCAGCTGTTCAAAAGCCACGCGCAAAGAAATACCTATAAGAGTGCAACCCAACCGCCGATCCGCCGCGTCCTTTCGGCTAAAATTTCAGCTTCAAGGACGGCGCTGACGGCCGCGCGGCGAAGTGTAGCGCGTCTTCTTCGCTTTCCTCTCTTTTCCTTCCGAAGATTTTTTCTATCTAGCCATGACCCAATTGTCTTATGCCGGCGCCGGCGTCTCCATCGAAGCCGGTGACGAACTTGTCGAACGCATCAAACCGGCCGCGAAGCGCACCCTCATTCCGGGCGTCTTGAACGGCATCGGCGGCTTCGGCGCGCTCTTTGAAGTGAGCAAGGAATACAAGAACCCGGTGCTCGTTTCCGGCACCGACGGCGTGGGCACGAAGCTGATGCTCGCCTTCAAGCTCGGCCGTCATGACACGGTGGGCCAGGACCTCGTCGCGATGAGCGTGAACGACATCCTCGTTCAGGGCGCGAAATCCGTCTTCTTTCTCGACTACTTCGGCTGCGGGAAGCTTGACGTTGACACCGCCGAGCGCGTCGTGAAGGGCATCGCCCATGGCTGCGAACTCGCGGGCTGCGCCCTGATCGGCGGCGAAACCGCGGAAATGCCGGGCATGTACCCCGAGGGCGAATACGACCTCGCGGGCTTTGCGGTGGGCCTCGTGGAAAAAGACGAGATCATCGACGGCCGCACGATTGCCGCGGGCGACGTGGTGCTGGGCCTCGCCTCCTCCGGCCCCCACTCCAACGGCTTCTCCCTCATCCGCAAGGTGGTCGAGGTGTCGGGCGCGGACTGGTCCATGCCCTTTGACGGCGCGACGCTCGCCGACCGCGCGATGGAGCCCACCCGCATCTACGTGAAGCAGGTGCTCGCCGCCATGAAGAAGGTGACGGTGAAGGGCATGGCCCACATCACCGGAGGCGGCCTCGTGGAAAACATCCCGCGCGTGCTCCCGGACGCGGTGAAGTGCGAAATCGACGGCAACTCCTGGAAGCGCCCCGCCATCTTCGACTGGCTGCAGGAAAAGGGCCATATCGACGCCCATGAAATGCACCGCGTCTTCAACAACGGCATCGGCATGGCCGTCATCGTCGCCGCCGAGGACGCCGAGAAGGCGAAGGCCGCCTTTGAAGCCGAAGGCGAAACGGTCTACACCATCGGCCGCATCACGCCGCGCGCCGAAGGCGAAGCGGGCTGCATCGTTAAGTAACGCTCGCTGGTTGTGAAAAAGGCAGCCGTCCCGTCCGGGGATGCGCTGCCTTTTTCTTTGCCTGCGGCTCGCCGCCTACGCCGCGGCCGAGAGCGCCTCCGACGCGACGACGCAGAGCTTCTGGCAAAACGCCACGGCAAAGCCGTAGATTTTCCGGCACTGCAGGCCGTCAAAGGCCTCCGCGTAGCGCTTTTCCTTGATCTGCGCGAGGCCCGCCTCGGCCGCCTGCGGCATGGCGGCGGGCGTGTCGCAGCACTTCACCTCGATCACGACGCCGACGTCGAGGTCGTCGGAATTGAACACCAGGTCCGGAAAGCCCGCGCCGCCTTCACGGTTCGACCTCAGGTTGTCCGCCTTGTCGCCCGCGCAGACGAGCATCGCCAGAAGAAAGCCGTGGTAGTAGTTTTCGGGCGGCGCCTTCGTCGCGCCGTCCCGCACCGACACATAGCGGCGCAGAAGCGGCAGCAGCGTTTTGCGCACGGCCGCGGCGTCCCCCGACAGAAAGGCCGCCGCCAGCGCCTCGCCATGCCGCGCGTAGCGCCGGTTCGCCTTCGAATAGACCAGGCGCACCTTCTTTTCAAAGGTGTCTCGAACCTCGGCGTTCGGAATCTTGACGCGATAAGCGCCGGACCCCGCCAGCCGCTCCACCACCGTCAAGTAGCCCGTGAAGAGCAGCAGCGTCCAGAAGTCGTCGGAATTGTGCTGGGCGAAATCGCCGTACGTCAGCTTGTCATTGATGGCGAGATCCACCGTGCCGCCGTCCACCAGCGTCTGCATCCGCCCGGCGTCCTCTGACGTCAGAAATTCCAAAAACTCCTCGATGACGCTGTTGCTGCTCGTGTTCTCCCAGAAATTCTCCGGCTGGTACTGCAGCGGATTCTTGCTGCTCACCGCCTGCTTGGAAAAGTTGATGACGTCCCAGGGACAGTAGATTTCTTCACCGGCGAAGCGATACCCGTCGTACCAGGTTCGGACGTCATCGAGCCGCGCCTCCAGTCCGTAGTACGTCAGCATGGCGCGCACTTCCTCCGTCCCGAAGCCGATCGCCTGATTCAACCGCCGGTCCTGCGAACACACCGTATTGACGTCAAAGTTGTTGACGTCCGTGAAGATGCTTTCCTTGCTGACGCGAAGACACCCGGTCAACACAGCTTTCAAGACGTAGTCAAGCGCCCCGACCTCCGCCTGCGGGTCCTCCTTCAGGACGCCTCCCAAAAAGGCGCGCACCAAGTCGAGCATGTCGTCGTAATAGCCGAACCGGGCCGCCTTCGCCAAAGGCACGTCGTATTCATCGATCAGCAGCACGACCTGGCGGCCAAAATGCTTGGACAGCCAGATCGTCAAGTTTTTCAGAAAATCCGTGCAGTCATCCTCGTGGCTCAAGTCCCGCAAATAGTCCGCCGACAGACAGCGGCTGAAGGCCTCTTTTTCCTGATTCGTAAGACGCGGGCTGTCCCGCAGAAAGTCGTACAGCGCCGCCACCTTGGAAAGCTTCTCCGCCAGCCGGCGGTAGGCGACGGCATACGTCTTGCCTTCCACGCCCTTGAGCGACAGGGAGATGACGGGCCACTGTCCCATGAAGCGCCGGCAGAAATCCGTCTTCTCAGCAATCTTCAGTCCCGCAAAAAGCGCCGCATTGCCGTCGGCCGATCCCGGTTGATTGAAATCGATCTGAAGAAAATTCTTCAGCATGTCCAGGAAAAGCGTCTTGCCAAACCGGCGCGGCCGCGTCATGAGCTGCACTTTGCACGCGTCTTCCATGAGGGTCTCAATAAACGGCGTCTTGTCGACGTAGTAGCATCCCTTGCGAATCATGGAGGCGAAATTTTCAACCGCGATAGGAAATTCCTTTTTTCTCATGTCTATCACCTGTGCTTCCACAAAGGATCCAACCGCCGGCGCTTCTTCGCTCTCCGTCCCTGAGGGCGCCTGCAGCCAAAGAAGCCATCGGCAAGGCCTATTCGTCCTCAGAAAACTGACGAACGGCGCGCCCGGCGTAGAGCACCACGCTCTTCATGCGACGACCGGCGCCGTACCGCTCCCGAAACCACCTCAAGTGCTTGAAGTGTTCTGACTTCACCCACTCCGCTGATTTGACCTCAAGGCAAACCATGGCTCCCGTCATTATTCTCCAAGATGCAGTCAATCTCCCGCCCGGCATCGTTGCGATAGTGAAAAAGCTTCCACTTTCGTCCCAAATCCGTCGCTCGTACACCCGCGTCTCAATCAAAGAAGTCCGGCTACATGACGATCAGCGCCACCGAAATCGCCGCCACCGACACCGCCACGCAAAGCGAGCTCAGGTTCGCCGCCATCGCAATGTCCAGCCCCATCTGCGCCGTGTAGATGAGGCTCATGGCGGGCATCGGCGCCAGGCACGTCAGCACGAGCGCCTTGCGCATCTCCTCCTCCACCGGCATGCAGTGGTACGCAAAGAACGCAAAGAGAACGCAGGGGATCATGCGATAGAGAATGATCTGCGACACCACCTTGAACTTCTCCCACGTCATCGAGAGCTGAATGGCTTCGCCAATCATGATCATGCACAGAAAGCCGTTGGCGGCCGATCCCACCTTCGTCACGGTGATGACCCCCTCGGGGAGCCGGAGGTTCAAAAGCGACAGCGCCACCATGAAGGCAAAGCTCACGAGCGGCCCGGACTTGATGAGCTTCTGGCCGATCATCTTCAAGGAGCCCAGGAGCGACGTCTTCTCGCGCGTGCCGGAAATGAGCGCATACGTGCCGCCGCCGCTCATCAAGACGTTGCCGACGTCAAAGACGCAGGTGGCAAGCAGCCCCGACGTCGGATAAAACGCCTGCACGTACGGCACGGCAAAGGGGCCCACGGAGTAGCCGCCAAGGTTCATGCGCACGAAGTCGCGGCGGTCGCGGTCCTTCGTTCTTGCCGTGAGAATGAGCGAATAAAGAAAGAAGACGAAGTTCGTCGCAAAACCGAAGAACGCGATGAGCAGCGTCGTTCCCTCAAGCCTCACGCCGTTCAAGTTGCTGATGATCACGCAGGGCAGCGTCACGAAAAGCACGAGACCGCTGATCGCGTGAAACGTCTCCTCCTTCAGAATGCCGAAGCGCCGAAGCACCCAGCCCAGGATGATGAAGACGACAAACGAAATGACTTTGGCAAAACTGTCCGACATGGCAAAGCTCTGAGCCGCTTCAGCGCAGCCTTCTTCCTTGAATGAAACGGCCGATTTTGCGCCCGATTGCCGGCGCTGTCATCGGCCGTTTGACCTACCGACCTCGGGAGGTAGCGAACTCGGAAAATCCGTGCTCGGCTCCGCTGGTCTCAGCGCCAGACCGTGAGGCGCTCGATGGCAAGGCCCGCAAAAACCACCG
>CAVJUB010000091.1:0-1924 GCA_963652545.1 Hallella faecis
TGATAGGCGAGCCCGCGCCGAGCCGCGGCCTGCGCCACCGGGTCCTGGAAGCTTTCGGGCGCCGGAATGACGCCTGTGAGCGGCACGGCCTGATCGGGGCTCGTGCCCCAGGTGGTCATGGGCTCGACGGCGGAGGCGTCGATCGTCACTTCTTTCGCAAACACCGCGCCTTCATCTGTGTGGAGGTCTCGAGCGTGCTCGCGCATCGCCCGGTCGTCTTCGTCGCTGTAGGGGGCGGCATGGTCCTTCACCCATTGGAAGGCTTTTTCGTCGGGTGCGATCAGGGCGCCGCGGGCGCCCGCTTCCACCGTGAGGTTGCAGAGCGTCATGCGGCCTTCCATGGGAAGCGCCGTGACGGCGGAGCCCGCGTACTCCACCACCATGCCGAGCGCGCCGCGGGCGGAGATGGTCTTCAAGACGACGAGGGCGAGGTCTTTGGCGGTGGAGCCGGCGGGGAGTTCGCCCGTGATCGTGACGCGCATCGCGCCCGCCGTGCGGTAGACGAGGGTTTGCGTCGCGAGAATGTGCTCGATTTCCGAGGTGCCGATGCCAAAGCCCAGCGCCCCCAGCGCGCCGTGGGTCGTGGTGTGGCTGTCGCCGCAGATCACGACCATGCCGGGGCGCACAAGGCCCTGTTCGTCCATCAGCACGTGCTCCACGCCCTGGTCGGGGTCGTTGGCGCCGTAGAAGGCGTCAATGCCGTTTTGGCGGCAGTTGGCTTCCAGCGTGCGGGCTTGAATGAGGCTAGCTTCGTCATAAATCACGCGGGGCGTCACGTCGTCGCTCGGGATGATGTGGTCCACCACGCACAAGTGGGCGTCGGGAACGAGCGCGCGGCGGCCGCGGGCGGCGAGGCCGGCGAAGGCCTGGGGCGACGTGTATTCGTTCGCAAAGTGCGCGTCGCAGTAAAGGAGCACGGTGGCGTCGTCGATGCGCTTCACGGTGTGGGCGCGGACGATCTTTTCGTAGAGCGTGAGAGCTTCAGTCATGGGGTCTCCCGGTTTTGTTGGTTTTGAGGGCCGATCGGCGGTCGGAACACCGCAAATCGGCCGGCGTTTCAAGGGCGGTGTGTTTCAAACTTCCCAGCCGCGCACGTGGTCGATCACGTCAACAATGACGCCGTCTTCCACGACGAGCAGATGAGCGTACGGCGCGCAGGTGGGGCAGGCGTGGTTGGGCAGAACGCGCAGGCGCCGGCCGATCGGAAAGTCGCTTTGATCGAGGGATGAATTCTCGGGAAGCGTGATGATGCCGTGCTCCTGGTTGGTGCCCGTAAGGAGAAGGGAGCCGTCCGCCAGCGGCCGGCCCTCCGCGTCGCAGACGAGGCCGTACTGCCAGTCCTTTTGCTGTCGCTGCGTGCCGCGGTCGCGCGACATGGCAAGAAACCCCGAGTCCGTGATCACGCGGCGGCGGTCCGTCTTGCGGCCGATGACGGTGGTGAGAACGGACCCCGCGATGTCGTCCACGGTGCAGATGCCGACGTTCGTCATGAAGAGGTCAAAGAAGGCGCAGACGCCCGCGCGGATTTCGGTGACGCCTTCTTCGGAGACGGCGCGCATCAGCGTGGGCGACGAGCCGACGGAGACGATGTCCACGGCAAACCCTGCCTTTCGCAGAGCGTCGGCTGCCTTGACGATCCCGGCGCGCTCGGCTTCGGCCGCGGCGACGATGGCTTCCTGCGTCTTGCATTCGTAGCTGTCGCCTGCGTGGGTGAGAACGCCCTTCAAAAAGGCGCCGTCCGTGAGCGCACGGGCGGTGAGAAGGACGTCGGGCGAGTCGGGGAGAAGCCCCGAGCGGTGGCCGTCCACGTCGATTTCGAGGAGCACGGGCAGCGTTTCGTGCTCCTCGCGGCAGAAAGCGGAGACGAGCCGGGCGGCTTCGACGCTGTCCAGAATGATCTTGAGGTCGCACCCCGTCTCGCGCC
>CAVJUB010000091.1:2233-8968 GCA_963652545.1 Hallella faecis
AGGAGGACATGAGGTGAGCCTCAAAAATGATGGTAGAAAAAATTCTACGCCGCGGTCAAAGTGAATGCAATAGAAAATTCTACGCCCCTGCATCATTGATGAATGCCGCTATTTTGCAGGATTTGCGCCGCCATAGAATTTTCTCTATGATGCGTTGCATAGAAAATTTTCTACGACCTTTGTCATGACGACTGAAAAGCTGAAAATTCCGGCGGCGCTTGCCGCCTGGCGCGAAACCGCCGACCTCATCGCCCGGGCGGGCGGCGAGAAAGTGGAGACGGTGCTGCACGACCTTGCCAATCCCCTGCATTCCGTGGTGTACGTCGTGAACGGCGCCGTGACGGACCGCAAGGTGGGACAGGGGCTGCGGCATCTGGTGACTGAGATGCTCGCGGCGCAGGCGCACCACGCCGACCATCTGCCGATCTGGTGGTACCGCTATCGCGGCAAGCTCATTCGCTGCACGACGCGGCTCATTCGCGACGCCAGGGGCGAATTGGTCGGCACGCTCTGCGTGAACGAAGACGTGACGGACTGCCTCGCGCTCTACGAGCGGCTGCAGGAGAAGCTTCCGGGCTTGAAGAACGTGCCCGTGGCGCTTCCTGAGGGCGACGGCATCTTCTGGGACGAGGAGCGGTCGCGGGCGACGCCCGTGGAGGCAGTCGAGTCGCAGGACTCGGTGCGCGAGATGGTCACGAAGCTCATCCGCGAGATGGCGAAGGAAGAGCACGTTTCCGCCGACTCGAGCCGCGAGGAGCGCCGGCGCTTTGTGGAGCTTCTGGACGCCCGCGAGGTGTTTCTCGTCAAGGGAAGCGTGGAGTACGCCGCCGAACTGATCGGCGTCTCCAAGGTAACGATTTACAGCGATCTTGATGCCGTTCGCCGCACGAAGACGGCGGCGTCCGATTGAGAATTTTTTTAAGCAAGGAGCCAAGCGCCATGGAGTTTGTGCAGCCCGATTTCAAGGGAAAGAATCCCGGCCATTATTCCGCCGCCGTGAAGGTGGGCGGCCTCATGTACGTCTCTGGACAGCTTTCGATTGATCCCGACACGCGCGAAGTGTGCCGCGGCGACATTCGCGATCATGCGCGGCTCGCCTTGAACAACCTTGACCGCGTCTTGAAAGCCGCGGGCTGCGCGAGAAATCAGGTGGCGTTCTGCCGCGTCTACACGCCCTCAAACACCTACTGGGGCGCGATCAACGAGGTGTACGCCGAGTTTTTCGGCGAACACAAGCCCGGCCGCGTCATCGTGTCCACCTCCCCCTTGCATTTTGACTGCCTCGTTGAAATCGAAGCGGTCGTTGAACTCACGAAGGAGTGATCGTCATGAACTATGTCTGCCTTTGCTGCGGCAAGAAGACGCCCGTCACCACGCAGGCCCCGAAGTGCGAGTGCGGCGGCCTGTTTGAACTCGACTACACGCCGCCCGCGTACGACGCCGCCAAGATCGACCGCAGCACGTGGAGCCTCTTTCGCTACCGCGCCTTCATGGCGGGCGAGGGCGAAGCCTGGAAGGACGTCACGATGGGCGAAGGCATGTCGCCCGTGGTGGAGGTTGAGCCCGGCATGTTCCTCAAAGTGGACTACATGATGCCCACGCTCTCCTTCAAGGACCGGGGCGCCGCGGCGCTCGTGGCGCACATGAAGGCGATCGGCGTCACCCAGTGCGTGCAGGACTCGAGCGGCAACGCCGGCCACGCGGTGGCGGCCTACTGCGCTCGCGCCGGCATCGCCTGTGAAATCTATGTTCCGGAGGGCACGAGCCCGAAGAAGATCGCCATGATCGAGGCGGCGGGCGCCAAGGCGCACGTCGTGCCGGGCACGCGAGACCATTGCGCGGACGTGTGCCGCGCCCGCGTGAGGGATGAAGGCGTCTACTACGCGAATCACGTCGTGAACCCCTACTTCTACGAAGGCACGAAGACCTACCTTTATGAAGCTTTCGAGCAGCTCGGGCGGCTCCCTGAGCACCTCATCGTGCCGCTCGGGAACGGCACGCTCTACCTGGGCGTCATGAAGGCGCTGGAGCATCTGCTCGCGAGCGGCGCCATCGACCATTGCCCGAAGGTGATCGCGCTGCAGAGCGAACTCTGCGCGCCGCTCTACGAAGCGCACCAGGAAGGCAAGGACGACGCGGTGGCCGTGGACGTGAAGCCCACGATCGCCGAGGGGATTGCGATCGGCAAGCCCCTGCGCGCCAAGGAGATCCTCGCCTACGCGAAGAAGTTCAACGTGACCTTCGTGAAGGCGCCGGAAGCGACGCTGCTCGCCTGGCGCGAGAAGATGGCGAAGAAGGGCTTTTACATCGAGCACACGACGGCCGCCAATTTCGCCGCGTGGGAGCAGTACCAGAAGGAGCACGGGCCGGCGACGGACGTTCTCATCACGCTTTGCGGCGCCGGGATCAAGTCGGATCACTGACGCGGGCTTGAATCGACGGCCTCAGGAACGCCGCGCTTTCCTTGAGTGGGGAGGCGCGGCGTTTTGCTAGTCCCGATCATTTTTCGGCATCAAGTCCCTATCGAATGGGTAGGGACTATGTGCGATGAAATTCGGGACTAGGTTCGCCGCGAACGGAATCACGGCGGGCGATGGGCTACTGAAGCGCCGCCCGCTCGCCGCGGGTTTCAAACCAGCGATTGAAGCGTTCGCCCGTGAGCACCGGGATGTCGTTTTCCCAGATGCGCCCCGAAAGGGCGACGTGCGGCAGATCCACGCACTCGAGGGCTTCGGTCGCGGGGAGCGTTTTCGCAAAGTGGGCGTAGAAGGGATCGGCGATGATTCGCTTCACCTGAGGAAGTCCGGCGCGGAAGTCGTCCTCCACCAGCCGCTTTCGGTCGCCGGCGGCAAGCAGCGGCTCGGGTGCGGTGAGCGGCGTCCACACCGCAACGTTCGTGAGGCCGAAGTCTTTGACGAGGGAGGCGCGGATCGCGGCGGACGTCACGGCTTCGCCGATCACGACGGTGTCAGCCGCGGTGATGTCGCCTGTGAAATTTCCGCGGCAGCCCACGGCAAGATTGATGCTTCGGCCCTCGCGGGCGGCTTCACGCAGTTTTTCCGGGAGCACCGACGCCATGAAGCGGCCGTAGGGCGCGCCGATCACAAAGGGCGTGCCGAAGCGCTCGTTGAGAAGAAGGGCGGCGGAAAGGCCGCCCGCTGTCACGACCCAGTTCACCGACGCTTCCGCGGCGTGAGAGACCGCTTCCAGCGTCGCCTTCGGGCCCATGCCCCAGTGGGAGATCACTTCAAAGCCTGCGGCTTCCGCAAAGGTGTCGAAGCTTTCGGCCGTGCCGTTTACGGCGAAATCGAGCGGCGTCGCGCCCAGGATGTTGAGCGAAGCGGGGCGGCGCTTTGCGGTCGGGGCAACGAAGCGCTCGGCGAGCTTGGCAAAGGACTTCGCAACGCCCGCGACGTAGTCGTCGGTGCCGTTGGTGTCCACGCCGAGGCTGGGAATGCTGGTTTCCGCTTCAATCTCGCGGGCGATGCCGTCGTAGTCGCAGCCCATCATCATGGGGATGGGGGTGCCGGCCAATGAAATGAAGGCGGGATGAAGCTCTCGTGCGGCCCTCGCGATGTCATCGATGGCGCGGCGCTCGTTGCCGAGCACCGCGTCCGTTTCCGTGAGGGCCGTGATGAAGACGTTGGCGGGGCGGTCAAACCAGCGCGGCTCGTCGTGCGTCGTGTAGGTGGAGTTGCAGCCCGAAGCATCGTGCATGACGAGAAGCCCGCCGAACTCATAGAGGGCCGAGCACATCGCCGAGTTGTCGGCGGCGTAGGTGGGAAGATACGTGCAGGCCTGCTTCACAGACAGCCTCCTTTCGTGCAGCCGAGGGCTTTCACCTGAATGACGTCGCGGGCGGACCGGGCGTTTCGATAAGCGTCTTCCAAAAGCGCCGCGAGCCGAATGACGGCGCGGTGGCCGTCGGCGCCGTCGCCTTCCACCATGTTCACAAAGTGGTTCGTGTGCTCAAACCAGGCGGCCTTCTGCCCGATGGCGAGCACCGTGGATTCCGCGGCCGGGCGCTTTTTCACCATGCCGCAGGCGACGGTGGGGTGAAGCATGAGGTCGGGGTGATTCGCCTGAAGCCACGCAAAGTCGGCTTTTTCCTCGGGCAGCACGCCGTCGAGGTACGCCGTCTTCACGGCAAAGCCCGCTTCAAGAAGCCGGCGCGCGAGCGACAAGGGGCGCGTCGTCGCCGTGAAGTCGATGGCGACGGGCGTGTCGCCCACCGTTGCCCGGGCCCGCTTGAGGGCCGCGCGGGCTTCGGCTTTTTTCGCTTCGTCTGGCGTGAAGTCCCGGCCGAGGAAGGCCGCGAACTTGCGCTCCTCCGCGTCAATGTCCTCGGCGCGCCACGGCGTCGTGAGCTGCAGGGGCGTCTGGTGCAAATGCGTCTGCATCCATTCGAGGGCGGCGTCGGCGGTGGGGTTGTCGCTCATCACGAGGGACGACTGGGCGAGCGCCTGATACTCGTCCCAGGTGCGCGTCGCGGTGATGGAGCGCCAGGGGCGCCCTGACGCTTCAACCATCGCGCGGTAGTCGGAATGCTCGCCCTTGGGGCGCACGTCGCCCACGATGGTGACGCCCGCGTCCTGCGCTGGGGCGGGCGCAAGCAGCGTGAGAATCTGCCGGCGGTTGCGCTTGTCGGGCGTGATGCGCTTTCTCAAGATGGGCGTCATGTAGCCGTCCGTGAAAGCAATGTCGGGAAAGCGCTTTCGGAGCGTCTCGAAGCTGAAGGTGAGGTCGCTCCCGATGAATTCGTGCACGCAGCTCGTGTAGATGATGACGCCGCGAGGGCGCTTCGGAAGGTGCGACAGAATGTCCGAAACGCCTTCGATCAAGGCCTTCTCCGTGTCGCCTTCAAGAAGATTGCAGTCTTCGATCGTGATGGTGGAGAAGCGGTCCAGCGCCCGCAGCTCCGCCGCGGACATGGAGACGCCGCGCAGGCAGCAGCGGGCGCACACGAAGATGATGTGGGTCTCGGGAATGAGAAGCCCCAGATGCATGATGGTCCACGTGCCGCGGGCGGGCGGACTGTATTCGAGCCCCGCGCTGTAGGTGAGCGGCAGCTGCGCCTTTCCGATGGGAAGGCCTTGGGCGGCCGCAGGAAGCGAGAGAAGCGGCATGTCAGAGCTCTCCGGCGCTGATGCGGATCACGGGGGCGGCGTCGCTCGGACGGCTCGCGGCGAGAACGGCCTTCGCGAGCTCTCGGTAGCCCTGGGCGGCCGGATCGTCGGGGAAGGCTTCCACGACCGTCATGCGGCGGTCTTCGGCGGCCTGCACGACGGCGGCGCGCGCGAGGCGCGCTACGACCGGGGCGCCCACCGTGGCGGCGAGCTCGTCCACTTTTTCATCCTCGCGCTCCACGTTGCGGCGGTTGAGGATGAGGCCCGAGAGCTGCGCGTAGCCGCGGTTCTTGTAGTTGGCGACCGCGGCGGCGATGTTCCCTGCGGCGTAGATCGCCATGTTTTCGCCCGACGTGACGATGAAGACGTTTTCGGCGTAGCCCTTGCGAATCGGCATCGCAAAGCCCCCGCAGACCACGTCGCCCAGCACGTCGTAGAAGACGACGTCGGGACGGATCACGTCAAAGGCGCGGACGGCGGTGAGGGACTCGAACGCGGCCACGATGCCGCGCCCCGCGCAGCCGGTGCCGGGCGTGGGGCCGCCTGCTTCGGCGCACCAGACGCCGTTTTCCGCCTGCGTGACGATGTCTTCGAGCTTCACGTCGGAAGCGTTTTTGCGGCGGAGAACGTCAAGAACGCTCGGGATCTTCTGGCCGCGCGTGTGGGCGACGGTGGAGTCGGCCTTGGGGTCGCAGCCGATTTGAAGGACGGTCTTGCCTTCGGCTGCGAGCGCGGCGGCGAGGTTGCTGACGGTGGTGGACTTGCCGATGCCGCCTTTGCCGTAAATGGCGATGCGATACATGTCAGTGCGTGGTGTTGTTGGTTTCAAGCTTGATGGCGGTGCCTTCAAATTCCTGCGCTTCATCCGGGGCGAGCTTGGAGAGCTCGATGCGCTTTTGGTTGTAGGCGCCCCAGGTGACGGCGCGCGAGAGAAGCGCCTCCTGATTTTCGAGCACGGCGGGATCGATGACGTCGCGGGCGCGGTTGGCCTGGCGCACGTAAGTGTCGATGCCGCTCTTTCGCATGAGGTCGCGCGTCTCCGTGTTGAGCTGCGCCACTTCCCGCATGACGCCGCGCATCGCCTCCGCCTCCTGCGGCGTGATCTTCGTCTTGTCGGCGAGCTGGCGGCGGGTGGCAAGCGTGGGCAGACACGGGGTCTTCGCAAAGTAAGGCTCGTACTCGGGCGCCGTGCAGATGTCGCGGTACATGTTCGCCACTTCCTCAAAGCGCGCCTGGATGTCCTTTTCGGTGGGCATGTGGCGCGCCGCCTCGATGAGGTCGGCTTCGCTCGGACGATGAATCGTCTGGCAGCCCGCAAGGGCGAGGAGAACGGCAAGGAGACAAAGTCGCTGGGGCATGGGGCTGGTTGGGAGAACGTGTCGAAAGGGGGATTGTAGGCGAGGGGAGTCGGGCTGTCGGCGGGCCTTTGTAAGGGACTTGGTCAGCGGTTGGTGGTTTGAGGTGAAGCCGTGGTCGAGTGGTGCGGGCGCCAGTCGGAAGGACTTCCGAGGACGAGAGGTTGGGCGGACAGAGAGCATAGCTGACGGTTGCGTGTTTTTCAGAGGATGCAGCGCTGATTGTGTTGCATTTCAAACACGGAAAAGCCCGT
>CAVJUB010000092.1:0-5124 GCA_963652545.1 Hallella faecis
GGGCTCGAAGGCGTGGGCGACTTGTACCTCTTTGACGAATTCAACTACCTTTTCCCGGGAAGCGATCCCGAGCGCTTTGAGCTCGTCATGACGCAGCGGATCCGCGGGGAAAAGGGGGCGTCGCGTCTCGCGAGGGGCGGCGTTCGCCTCTAAAATCCGCAAAATGCGTATCGCGCGCCGGGCGTCGGCGCTGCGATCATTGAGAAGGACTGTCCGCCATGCGTTGCCCCTTTTGCAAGGCCCGAGATTCGGCCGTCATTGATTCCCGCGCGAGCAGCGACGGCTTTGCCATCCGGCGCCGCCGCCAGTGCGCCGTCTGCGGCAAGCGTTTCACGACCTTTGAGCGGGCGGAGCTGAATCTTCCCGTCGTCGTGAAGCGAAGCGGCGAGCGGCGGGACTACGACCGCGACCGGCTGCGCGCCTCGATGAAGCTCGCGCTTCGAAAGCGCCCGGTGACGACGGAGGCGCTCGAAGGCGCGATCGACTCCATTGAGATGAAGCTCATGACGACGGGCGAAAAGGAAGTGCAGAGCTCGCGCATCGGGGACTTTGTGCTGGCGGAATTGAAGAAGCTCGACAGCGTTGCCTACGTGCGCTTTGCGAGCGTGTATTTCAACATTGAAAATCCCGAGGGCTTCAAGAGCCTTGTGCGGGACCTGGAAGAAACGAAGCGCCATGGCTGAAATGGAAACGACAGACGAACATTGGATGCGCGAAGCCCTGAAGGCTTCGGAAGGCGCCCGGCTCATTGCGCCCCCCAACCCTGCCGTGGGCTGCGTCATCGTAAAGGACGGCCGCGAGATCGCGCGGGGCTTCACGCAGGCGCCGGGAAGCGCCCACGCGGAGATTCAGGCGCTGAACGCCGCCGCGGCCGCGGGCGAAAGCGTCGTCGGGGCCACGGTCTACGTGACGCTTGAACCCTGCTCGCACTATGGAAGAACGCCGCCCTGCGCTCTGCGTCTTGTGAAGGAAAAGGTGGGGCGCGTCGTCGCGGCAGTGACGGATCCCAACCCTTTGGTGGCGGGCCGTGGCTTGGCCATGTTGCGCGACGCGGGAATTGAAGTGACGTCGGGCGTCTGCGAAGCGGAGGCCGTGGAGTCCAACATCGGCTTTTTGACGCGCATGAAGCGCGGCACGCCCTGGGTGCGCATGAAGCTCGCGGCGAGCTTGGACGGCCGCACGGCGCTTGAAAACGGCGCGAGCCGCTGGATCACGGGCGAAGCGAGCCGCGAGGACGGGCGCCTTCTGCGCGCTTATTCTCAGGGCATTCTCACGGGCGTGGGCACGGTGAAGGCCGATGACCCGCAGATGAACGTGCGGCTGCCGGGCGACTGGAAGGATCCGCCGAAATTTGTGTGCGACGCCAAGGCGTCGATGCCCGCGACTTCAAAAATTCTCTCGGGCGCGCCCTGCACGGTGTTCGTGGGGCGCGAGGCGCCCGAAGCGCAGCGCGAGGCGCTGGCGGGCGCGGGCGCCGAGGTGGTCGAAGTGCCTGAAATCGAGCCGGGGCGCCTTGACATGGCGGCGGTGCTGAAAGAAATCGGGCGCCGGGAAGTGAACGTGCTGCACGTTGAAGCGGGGGCGCGGCTCTCGGGCGACTTGATCCGCCGGGGGCTTGTGGACGAACTCGTGCTGTATGCCGCGCCCTGCTTCATGGGACACGGAAAGAAGCTCGCGGAGCTTCCGCACTTTGACGCCATGAGCGAGGTGCTGCGCTGGGACATTCGCGACGTCGGTCGCACCGGGGGCGATTTGCGGCTTGTCCTTCGGCCCAAACTCGGGTAGCCTCTCGCCTTCGATTCAATTTTTTTCCTTTTTTTGAAAGAGGTTTAGTCTCATGTTTACCGGAATCATTCAGGCCGTGGGCAAGGTGCGCGAGCCCGAAAAGCTCGGAGACGGCGTGCGCCTCACGATCGTGACGCCCAAGGAATTCCATCTGGAAGAGGTGAAGGTGGGCGACTCCATCGCCTGCAACGGCGCCTGCATGACGGTCACCGGAATTGACGGGGACTCCTTTCACATCGACGTGAGCGCGGAGAGCCTCTCCAAAACCGTGGGCCTCAACACCTTCGGCTTTGTGAATCTTGAAAAGGCGATGCGTCTCGGGGACCGCGTGGACGGTCATCTCGTGAGCGGCCACGTGGACGGCGTGGGCCAGGTCGAGGTGATGGAGCCCGTGGCGGAAAGCTGGCGGCTCGTGATTCTCGCCCCCAAGAAGCTGTCGCCCTACCTCGCCTACAAGGGCAGCGTGACGGTGAACGGCGTCTCTCTCACGGTGAATTCCGTGGAAGACACGGCGGCGGGCGCTCGCATCACGATCAACCTCATTCCGCACACCGTCGAAGTGACGACCTTGAAGAACCTGAAGCCGCAGGACGGCGTGAATCTTGAGATCGACACCATCGCGCGCTATGTGGAGCGCATGATGGCGTTGCGCGAGGATTCGGACGACCTCTTTTAAAGAGCGTTTAAATTCGATTTCAGCGGAGGAAAACCGACGCGTTCCTCCGCTAAAATCAGGTCCTTTGTGAATCATTGACACGCGGGCCGGCCTCTTCGGACGCCGGCTTTTTCATATGCTTTCAGCTCGATTTTTTTCGGCCGCCCTGCTCGCGGCGGCGATGCTTCCGGCCGCGCAGGCGGCGCTCACCTACGACGACGCCCGTGCGCTCTATCGCGAGCGAAGCGCGCTTTTGAAGGCGGATGCGGCGGAAGTGGAGCGCGCCCGCGCGGCAGCCGACGGCGCCAAGGCGCTTTCCGGCCCCAAGGTGGATCTGTTGGGGATGTACGTCGAAGGGCGAAAGGACTTTGAGGTGGACGTTCCTTCCGGAATTCGCACCGCCGGGAACGCCGCGGCGCAGCATCTGGGGCTTCCCGTGTCAATTCCCTCGTCGATCGGCTACAGCTATGACTTCTCCGGCCCCCGCGCGACGCTGCAGGCGTCGTGGGCGCTTTACACCGGCGGCCGCATCACAGCAAAGCAGAACGCGCTGGAAGATCAGGTGCGGATCGCGCAGGCGGATCAGGCCGGGCGGTTTGAGACGAAGGACGCGGAGCTCGCGCAGCGCTACTGGGGCGTGCAGCTCGCACGCAGCGTGGCGGCTTTGAGAAAGTCGCGGCTCGCGGACGAAGAGGCGCAGGTCGAGCGCGCGAAGCGCTTTGAAAAGAAGGGGCTCATTTCGGGGCTTGAGCGGATGTCGGTGGAAGTGTCGCGCGATGCGGCCAAGCGCGAGGCCGCGGCCGCGGAGACGAGCGCGCACGTGGCGGAAGCCGAGCTCATGCACGAGCTGCGGGAAACGACGCTGCCTGAACTGGCGACGCCGCTTTTTGTTCTCACGGGCGACCTGGGGACGCTTTCGGCGTGGCAGAAGAAGGCGCGCGTCAATTCGCCGCTTTTGCGAAAGACGGACGCGCAGATTGAAGCCGCCGCCGAAGGCGTGCGGGCCGCAAAGGGCGCCTTTCATCCGCAGGTCTTCGCGTTCGGCATGAAGAATTTGGTGAAGCACTACCTCTCGCCCGTGGAGCCCGATTGGATGGCGGGGATCGGCGTGAAGTTCACGCTTTGGGACACGCAGGACCGCTTGAGCGGCATCGCGGCCGCGAAGGCGCAGGAAGCGAAGGCGACGGCGGCGCGCGACGAGACGGACAATCAGCTGATGAGCGCGGTGGAGACGGCGTTCCTGCGCACGACGGAAGCGCGGGATGAGTATGACCTCACGGTCTCCACGGTGCAGCTTGCGGCGGAAAACCTGCGGCTTCGGGAAAAGAGCTTCGGCGAAGGGCTTTCCACGGCGCTCGACGTGCGGGAGGCGAGAACGCAGCTCACCGGTGCTCAGATCGCGCAGCGCGCGGCCGCCTACAAGTTTGTGGCGGCGTGGGCGATGCTGCACGCGTCCTGCGGCGCCATGGAAGATTTTTCGGCCTCGCTCGGACGGCCGGATCGAGTGGCGGTGAAGTAGGGAGTCGGACGCATGCAGACAGCTCATAAGGAAAACGGACAGACGGCGAGCGCGGCGTCCCGGCGCGCGGCGCTGGGCGGCCTCGTGATTCTCGCGGGCGCGGCGGCCTTCATCGCGTGGGGGATTTGGAAGGCGATGACGCCCGAGCCCGTGCCGCTGCAGGGCATGATGGACGCGCGCACCGTGTCGGTGGCGGCGAAGGTGCCGGGGCGGCTCGGGGCCCTGAAAGTGGAGGAAGGCGCCCTCGTGAAGGCGGGGGACGTCGTTGCGGACCTGCTTGTGCCGGAAATTGAAGCGAAGGTGGCGCAGGCGAAGGCGGCGCAGGCCGCGGCCGAAGCGCAGGCCAATATGGCCGAAGAGGGTAGCCGCCGGCAGGCGGTGGAGGCCGCGAAGGCTGACGTGGCGCGAGCGGAAGCGGGTGCGGCGCTCGCCGCGAAAACCTATGAGCGCGTGGCGGCGCTTTTTGCCGATCAGCTGGTGAGCGTGCAAAAGCGCGATGAGGCGCGGGCGCAGAAAGTGAACGCCGAAGAGCAGGCGCAGGCCGCCCGAGCGAAGCTCTCCGCGGTGCTGGAAGGCGCCCGGACGCAGGAAAAGGAAGCCGCTCACGCCATGGCCGCGAAGGCGGCGGGCGCGGTGGCGGAAGCTTCGTCGCTCGCGGGCGAGTCGGCGATCCGCACGCCCGCCGCGGGCGAAGTGACGCGCGTCGTGATGCACGAGGGCGAAGTCGTGCCGGCGGGGTTCCCCGTCGTGCTTGTGACGGACGTGGCGAACGCCTGGGCGGTCTTCAACGTCCGCGAGGATGAATTGAAGAACATCAAAAAGGGCGCGGCGATTGACGTCTGGGTGCCGGCTCTGGAAAAGACCGTGCCCATGACCGTCTATTGGATCAATCCGCGCGGCGACTACGCCGTCTGGCGCGCGACGCGCCAGTCTTCGGGCTACGACATCCGCACCTTTGAAGTGCGGGCGAGGCCTGCGGCGCCGGTGGCGGACCTTCGCCCCGGCATGACGGTCGTCGTGAAGCGCTGACGCGATGGCGTGGCTGCATCAGGCGGGCGCTGCGGCCCGCTATGAACTGCGCTGGGTGCTGTCGCATCCCAAGGCGTGGATCGCCGCGCTGGCGGCGCCGCTTTTCTGGTGCCTCTTGCTCATCCTCGCCTTTGGC
>CAVJUB010000092.1:5439-8968 GCA_963652545.1 Hallella faecis
ATGGCGGTGAAGCTCACGCAGCAGGGCGGCACGTTCGCGGAGAATGCGCGGCACCTGCGCCTGAGCCTGCCGGAAGTCTTTTTCGCGGGCAACACGGGCTTCAATTTCGCGGCCTACCTGCTTCCCACGCTCATCCCAGGCGTGATGGCGCTGGGGGCGCTGCTGGGCTTTGTCGCAAGCCTCGTGCGCGAATGGCGCGAGGGGCGGACGGCGGAATGGCTTCAAGCCGCGGGCGGTTCGGCGACGGCGGCTGTTGCGGGAAAGCTCGCGCCGTGGCTCGCGGTCTGGCTTGTGGCGGGCGGCGTCTGGGTCGCAGGGTTTGCGGGCGTCGCGGGCTGGGGCGTGACGGGCTCTTTGGGGTTGTGGCTTCTGGCGACGGCGCTCCTCATCCTCGCCATGGCGTCGCTTGCGCTGCTCGCGGTGGCCGCGGCGCCGACGTGGGTGCTGGCGCTTTCCGTCTGCATTTGCCTCATTGCGCCCACCTTTCCCTTCACGGGCTTTTCCTTTCCTTTGGATTCCATGTCGCCGGGCGCGCAGCTTTTCGGCGTCTTTCTGCCGCTCACGCACTACCTGAAGCTGCAGTCGGCGGTGTGGGTGCTCGATTCGCCCGCGGACATTCTGGCGCAGCATCTGCTGAGCCTTGCGGCTTTCACGCTCGTGATGGGACCGGCGGGTTTTCTGTTGCTTGCCAAGCGCCTCGTGAAGCGCGCGGCGGAGCCGCTTCCGGCGCCGGAGACGCCCGTCACCGGCTCGGGGTTTGGAACGGTCTTTGCGCTCACGACGCGGCACGCTTTTCTGTCGCGCGACACCATTGCGATCTTTGGCGCGGCGGTGGCGTTCTACTTGCTTTTTTACGGCTGGCCCTACAGCGGACAGCAGGTGGAGCACATCCCGACGGGCGTCGTGGACTTGGACCGCTCGTCGGCTTCGCGCGAGTATGTGATGTCGCTGGCGGCGACGCCCGCCGTTGACGTGAAGTTCATCGCCGTGAACGAAGCCGAGGGGCTCGCCGCCTTTCGGCGCGGGGACGTGGACACGCTGGTGACCGTGCCCGGCGACTATGAAAAGCGCCTCGCGCGCGGCGAAAACGCCGCGGTGCACGTGCTGGGAAACGGCGCTTATCCCGTGAAGACCCGCGCGGTGCAGGGCGCTGCGGGCGGCGTGGCGGGGGATGCGGCCGCTCGGGCGGATCACGCGGGCTTCATGATGCCGGGGACGCCGGCGTCGACGCTCTCGTCCGCGAAGCTCGCGGGGCCGTCCTTGGTGGTGCAGCACCGCTTCAACGAGATTTCGGGCTACGGCAACTACACGGTGCCGATGGTGGGGCCTGTCATCGTGCAGGCGGTGATTCTCTTCGGGATTTCGGTGTCGCTGGGCAACTGGCTCGTGCTTCGGCGCCGCGAGGCGTGGATTCAGGCGGTGCTGGCGCATCCCGTGCGGCGGGGCCTCGCGATGTTTCTTGCGTTCTGGTGCGTGGCGCTCGGGTGGTACCTCTACATGCATGGCTTTGACTTCGCTCGGGGCGAATACGGCGCCATGGCCAACCGCGAGGCAGTCTTCTGGGTGGCGTTCACCTACACGGCCGCGGTGACGGCGCTGGGAATGGCGCTCGCGACCGTGACGGGGCCGGGCTGGACGGCGCCGCTTACGGTGTCGCTGTCTGCGCCCTCGCTCTTCATTTCGGGCGCCGTGTGGCCGCTCCAGAACATGAGTCCCGTGGTGCAGGGCCTGGCGCAGCTGCTGCCGTCCACGCCGGGGATTCCGGCGTCGGCGGCTGCGGCGCAGGCGGGCGCCGTGACGGCGGACGTGATGCCCGCGTGCATCGAGATGGGACTTCTTGCCGTGCTCTATCTCGCCGCGGCCTTGATGCGGTTTGATCGAATGGGGCGCACCGGCGAAACGCCGTGATGCTTCAAGTCGTCGTTTCTTCGATGCGGCAGCGATGGTGGTTGGTTTTTGTGTCGAAGGTGATGCCGACTAAAAGCACCTTGCCGTGGTAGCGATGGCGTTGCAACGCTTCGGTGTACTGTCGAGTCTTCATTTGGTCCAAAGCCGCTTGCGCTGACTGATCTTTCTTCAGTTCGATGAGGAGCGCAGGCTTCGGAGATCCCGTCACGGGCAGAAAGAGCATGTCTGCGTAGCCGCGGCCGGCGCCGATTTCTTCAAACCGCGCGTAGTGATCGACGGCAGTGAGGTAGGCCATGGCGACGACAGACTTCAGCGCCTGCTCGTTGGCGTAAAAGTGCGGTGATGTTTGCGCCAGATGGACTTGTCCGAGGTATTCCGCGACGCGATCTTCGTTTTTCTCCAGCGTGGCGGCGAGAATGTCGTCAGAGAGCTGCACGGCTTTCACGAGCTCCGTTCGGCGCCCGTTGCGCAAGGCGCGAACGAATTCCTCGCGGATTTCTTCGTTGGGCAGGCAAGCCTCGGATTGAGCGGCGTCGTAGGCGAGATAGCCCAGATGAATGAGCAGCGTGAGCACTTTGTCCCGTGTGTCTGCCGATGCTGGATCTTGGACAAAAGAACCCGCGTTGACGCGGCAGCGTCCGCCGCCCAACAGAACGATGATGTTTTCTCGGAGGCCTTCCACGTTGCGATCCAGGCAGCTTCGCAGCTCTTCGAACGATTCGGTTTGAGTCCAGTAGCCGGCGAATGTCTTTGAGAGGGCGGATTCCATTACGGAATGCGGGTTGTACACCTTCCCGACAGACTTGAACTGATAGCCGTCGTACCAATGTCTCATGGCTTCAAAAGCTACGCCGTGTTGGTCGCAGAGGGCCCTGACTTCATCGGTTGTGAAGCCGACGTATTCCGCGAGCTCGCGGGGATTGAGCATGGAAAACTCGGTGAAGCCTGTCAGTGCGGCTGACGTGCCGTTGATGGGCAGAATGCCTGTCATGTAGGCGCCGCACAGACAGCGGGAAATCTGGGTGCCCTGGAATAAATCGCGCAGGAAGTCAATGTACTTCTTTTGGGTCAAAGCATCATTCCTGGCTTCCCGAAAGAGCATGTCCCACTCGTCGATGATGACGTAGAAGGTTTCGCCGGTTGTGTCATGGATGGCGTAAAGCATGTCGGCAAGGGTCTCGACATCCGAGGCGGCAACCTCGGGGAATTCGCGCTTCAATTCGGCAACAAGCTTCTTTTGCAGGAGGTCGATTGCCGTCTCCGGGCCGCTCATGACGAAGTGCGTCATGTCCCAACAAATGACGTTGCATTGGTTGAGATATTTGTCGTACGGTATGGGCGTCGGAGAGAATTTGGTTTCCGGCGTCTGAGCAATCTTCAGCTGCTTGAAGAGGTGACGGGATTTCGCGCCTTTGGAGTAAAAGGCCGAGATCATCTGGGCGGCGAACGTTTTGCCGAACCGGCGCGGGCGGGTGAAGCACACAAAGCGCCGCGAAGTGTTCATCACAGCGTTGGTGTAGGCAAGAAGCTCCGTCTTGTCGACGTAATGTCCGCCGCCAATGACGTATTCAAAACCTGTGCTCGGCGGGTTGATGTATCGGCCCACGGAACGGCTCCCAAT
>CAVJUB010000093.1:0-8930 GCA_963652545.1 Hallella faecis
TCGAGTACTTCTTGAAGGACTGACGCACGGCATCGGTGCATGCGCACCCACAGGGGCTCGCTTTGGCGGGCCTTTTTGCTTTCCGCCTGCCGCAGGCAAGAAAAAGCCCATTCTCTGACTCATCTGCGTCCAAAGCGCAGTCCCCGGAGTCAAAGAATGGGTGAAGAGGAAGCGCCCGGCCGGCTGATTGCGAGACCGGCCGGGCGTGGTTGAACCAGCGGGCTTAGCCGAGACGTTCGCCGTGCTGCGTGAGGTCGAGGCCGGTGAGCTCTTCTTCGGGCGAGACGCGCAGGCCGATGACGAGGTCAACGATCTTGAGGATCACGGCGCTCGCGATGCCGCCGTAGACGAGGGTGGCGACGACGCTCGCGGCCTGGATGCCGACCTGCGTCATCATGTCCGGAAGCGCGGAGCCCGTCACGGCGCTCGTTGCGAAGACGCCGGTGAGGAGGGCGCCCACGATGCCGCCCACGCCGTGCACGCCGAAGGCGTCCAAGGAGTCGTCGTAGCCCAGAGCGCGCTTCAGCGTCGTGGCGCCCCAGAAGCAGACCACGCCGCCGATGAGGCCCATCACGAGAGCGGGCATGGGTTCAACAAAGCCCGAAGCCGGGGTGATCACGACGAGGCCGGCCACGGCGCCCGAGAGCATGCCCAGAAGCGAGGGCTTGCCGCGGGAGAGCCATTCGCAGGCCATCCAGGCGCAGCCCGCGGCGGCGGCCGCAATCTGCGTCACGACGATCGCCATCACGGCGCGTTCGTCCGCCGCAAGGCCCGAGCCGCCGTTGAAGCCAAACCAGCCGATCCAGAGGATGCTCGCGCCGATCATGGTCGCAGCGAGGTTGTAGGGGCTCATCGCTTCGCGGCCGTACCCGAGGCGCTTCCCGATCAGGATGCAGGCCACGAGGCCGGCGATGCCCGCGTTGATGTGAACGACCGTGCCGCCCGCGTAGTCCAAGGCGCCAAGATCAAAGAAGAAGCCGCCTTCGCACCACACCCAGTGGCAGATCGGGGCGTAGACGAGCAAAGACCAGAGCACCATGAAGGTGAGCATCGCCGAGAACTTCATGCGGCCCGCGAAGGCGCCGGTGATGAGAGCGCCCGTGAGGACGGCGAAGGTCATCTGGAAGATCATGAAGAGAAGGGTCGGAATCGAGCCGTTCATCGAGTGAATGTCAAGGCCCTTCAGGAAAATGTGGTCAAAGCCGCCGATCCAGGGGTTCCCAGGCGTGAAGGCGAGCGAGTAGCCCACGACGACCCACAGAACGGACAGGGCGCAGCAGATGGCGGTGGACTGCGCGAGCACCGACAAGAGGTTCTTCTTGCGGGTCATGCCGCCGTAAAAGAGCGCGATCCCGGGGATCGTCATGAAGAGGACGAGCGTGGTGGCGACGAGCATCCAGGCGACGTCGGCCTTGTCCATCGCATCCGCGGCAAAAGCGGCGGGCGCGGCGGCAGCGGAGGCCAGGCCCGCTGCCAGCATTCGAGCGGTTTTGGTCATGTCAGAAATCTCCCTAATGTTTTCTGATCTTTTGTTCTTTAAAGGGCGGAGACGTCGGTCTCGCCCGTGCGGATGCGCACCGCGCTTTCGAGGTCAAGGACGAAGACCTTGCCGTCGCCGATCTTGCCGGTGTTGGCGGACTTCACGATCGTTTCAATGACGTTCTCGGCGATGGCGTCGTCCACGGCGACTTCGAGCTTCACCTTGGGCAGAAAATCCACCACGTATTCGGCGCCGCGGTAGAGCTCGGTGTGCCCCTTCTGGCGGCCGAAGCCCTTCACCTCACTCACGGTGAGACCGTTGACGCCGGCGGCGGCGAGCGCCTCGCGCACTTCGTCGAGCTTGAAGGGCTTGATGACGGCGATGATGTATTTCATAGGAGTGTTCCTTTTTCGTTGGTTCGGCGGCGCTCCCCGATGGGGCGGCCGTCCGGTTTGCGGGGCGAGGCGGCTCTTTTTCGGCCGAGGGGCCCGGTCCGCTCTTCACTTGCGTCGGGAGAAAAGCAAAGAGCGTGCCAGAATCGAAAAAGGCCGGCGCATCAGCGTCTGACGAAGACTTTTGACCCGACAAGGCGGGAAGAGGGGGCGCCGGGCGATTCTTAAAAGCCGGCGGGGCGGCGTCTGGCGTGCACCGGCTTGGTGCAGATGACGGGCGGTAATACCTCAGCAAAAGTCGATTTCTGGGGTGTTGGCCGGAGGTGCCGGGGCTGCGGCTTGCGTAGAATCGCCTCCACTTGAAACGAATTGCACCTGCCAAAAGGCGGGCGTTGCAGTCAACTATTTTGGAAAAAGGAAAAGCCATGATTTCTCGTCGCAAGCTCGTTGCCGCTGCCGCAGCGGCCGCTCTCGTCACCGCCGGCCTCACGGGCTGCGGCGACAAGGAAGCCGCCAAGGAAGTGACGCTCACCGTGGGCGCCACGCCCGTTCCGCACGCGGACATTCTGAAGTTCATCGCTCCGGCTTTGAAGAAGCAGGGCGTGAACCTCAAGGTGGTGGAGTTCTCCGACTACGTGAAGCCCAACCTCGCCCTCTCCGACAAGGAGATCGACGCCAACTTCTTCCAGCACGTGCCGTACTTTGAAAGCTTCTCCGCCGAACGCGGCCTGAAGCTCTCCATCCTCTGCGCCGTGCACATCGAGCCGATGGGCGTTTATTCGAAGACCGTGAAGAACCTGAAGGACGTTCCCGAAGGCGCCAAGGTCGCGATCCCGAACGATCCGACGAACGGCGGCCGCGCCCTGAAGGTGCTCGCTGACGCCGGGCTCTTCGGCTTGAAGGACGGCGTGGGCGTGAAGGGGACGCCGGCGGACGTGATCAACAACCGCCTGAATCTTCAGATCATCGAACTTGAAGCGGCGACGCTGCCCCGGGCGCTGGATGACGTGACGCTCGCCGTCATCAACTCCAACTTCGCGATGGGCGTGGGTCTTAACCCGAGCCAGGACGCGCTCTTCATTGAAGCGAAGGATTCGCCCTACGCCAACATCGTGGCGATCCGCACGGGCGACAATCGTCCTGAACTCAAGAAACTCGCGGACGCGCTGCGCACGCCCGACGTGAAGAAGTTCATCGAAGAGAAGTACAAGGGCGCCGTGGTGCCCGCGTTCTAAAAATCGCTGAACGCTTTCACAAAATCGCCCTGTCACGGTGCTCCGCGGCAGGGCGTTGTCTTTGGGGCGCCGGCGGCTACCACGCCGCCATCACGTCCGTGATCTTGTCGAGCTCCGTGCGAATGAACGCTTCGTAGTCAGCGACGAATTCGTCGATGCCGCATTCGCCCTTTTCCACGAGCTTCAGCTTCTCCTCAAACTTCGCGGTGAGAACGGCGCTGCGAATCTGCGGCGACACCTTTTTCAAAAGCGACCGCCCCAGCTCGGTGCAGTGCAGGACTTTGCCGTCGGCTTCGAGGTAGGTCTTGCGGCGCAGTTCGGAAATGATGGCGGCGCGCGTTGCGGGCGTGCCGATGCCGCCCGCTTCCTTGAGCTGCGCCTGCAGCTTTTCATCGTCAAAGGAGCGCCAGATGTTTTCCATCGCGGCGATGAGCGTGCCTTCGGTGAAGTAGGCGGGGGGCTTCGTCTGCGCTTCCTTGCCGGTGACGGCGAGAACGTCCGCGACGTCGCCCTTCTTGAGCGCCGGAAGCTGCTGGTCCTCTTCGGCCTCCTTCTTTTTTCCAGACTTTTCGTTCTTGTCGGAAGCCTTGTCCGCAGCCTTGGGCGCCGTGGCGTAGAGGATCTTCCAGCCCTTTTTGACCACGACGTTGCCCTTGGCGGAAAACGTTTCGCCCCCGAGGTCAAGCAGGATCTCGGTTGCGTCGTACTCGTGCACGGGATAGAACTGCGCGATGTAGCGCTTTGCGATAAGCCGATAGAGGTTCTTTTCCTTTTCGTTCAGCCGCTCCCAGGGAACGGAGTTCGCCACGGGGACGATGCCGTGGTGCGCCGTGATCTTCTTGTCGTTGAAGGTGGGGCTTTTGATCTTGGGATCGGCCTTGGCGACGGCGGCCGCGGTCGCGGGGAAGGTGCGCGCGATGGCGGCGAGCACCTCCGGCGCGTCCGCGTGCTGGGACTCCGGGAGAAAGCTGCAGTCCGTTCGCGGGTAGCTCGTGATCTTGTGCTCTTCGTAGAGGGACTGGCAGATGTTCAAGGTGTCTTCGGCGGTGTAGCCAAAGAGGCGGCTCGCCTCGATCTGGATGTCCGCAAGCGAATAGGCCTTGGGCTGCAGGGCTTTCTTGCGCTTGGTTTCCGCTGACGTCACCGTCGCGGTCTTCTCTTGCGAGAGCTTTTCAATGAGGGCTTTGCCGACCGCGAGGTCAATGAGAAGCTTTCCTTCTTCATCCATGCCCTTCTGATTCTCCCGCGGCTTCCACTTCGCGGTGAAGTCCTTTTCCTGCGCGCGCAGCGCGGCGGTGATGGTGAGGTAGGGCTGCGGCTTGAAGTGGCGCACCGCGTAGTCGCGGCGGGCGACCATGGTGAGGGTGGGGGTCTGCACGCGCCCCACGGCGATGAGCTCGCCGCGGCCGAACTGCGGCTGATTGAAAAGCGTGTAGGCGCGCGAAAGGTTCATGCCCAGAAGCCAGTCCGCGCGGGATCGCCCGCGGGCGGCGTCGCGCATGCCGGCGAAGTCGGCGTTCACTTTGAGGGCTTTGAGTCCCTTCTGAATGGAGGCGGGGTCCACGGCGGACACCCAGAAGCGCGCCACGGGCTGCGTCGCGTGAAAGTGTTCGATCACTTCGTCCACGAGAAGCTGTCCCTCGCGGTCCGGGTCGCCCGCGTTCACGATTGACTCGGCGCGGGAGATGAGGCTCCCGATTGCGTTGAGCTGGCGCTTCACGCCCGCGTCGTCGCGAGGCGAGACGATCCACTCGTCGGGGAAAATCGGCAGATCCTGGATGCGCCAGATCTTCTTTCCCTTCTTCGTGCGGGGAATCGTGTCGGGAAGGTAGTCGTCGGGCTCGGCCTGTTCGAGCAGGTGGCCGAAGCACCACGTGACGACGTTTTCGTTCTGGCAGTGGATGGAGACGCCGTCGCGGCGCACGACGCCCAGCGCGTCGGCGATCGCTTTGGCGACCGACGGTTTTTCAGCGATGAAAAGACGCATGGGATTATCCGTGGCAGCAGCAGGGGCGAGGGGCGGCGGCCGTTTTTTCCGCGGGCCGCATGGCGCAGTTGGGCGTGACGCCCTGAGACTTCAGGTAGTCCGCGCCCCAGGCGTACATGGATTCCAGAATCGGCCGGATGCTCTGCCCCAGGGGCGTGAGCGAATACTCCACCTTGGGCGGCACGACGGGGTAGACCTTGCGGGCGACGAGGCCGTCTTGCTCGAGCTCCCTGAGCTGGTGCGTGAGCATTTTGGGGGTCGCCGCCGTGACGATTTTCCGGAGTTCCGAAAACCGCAGCGTGCCTTCGGTGAGGTTCCAGAGAATGAGGGTTTTGTACTTGCCGCCGATCAGGGCGAGCGTCGCCTCCACCGGGCAGTGCACGGGGGATTTTTCCGTGAGTTCAGGCTTTTCGAGCGTTTCCATGAGAGGATTTGGTATCCAAAAGGATACCTTGTATTGTTTTTGACAGTTCTTGCGGGAAGGATTCTAACGAACTAAAGTGCCCCTACCCAAATTCGAACGGAAATTCCGCTCATGAAAGAACTGCGATTTGACATTACCGGCATGAGCTGCGCCGCGTGCTCGGCGCGCGTTGAAAAGGCCGCCAAAGGCGCCTCGGGCGTCGCCGACGCCACGGTGAACCTTCTCAAAAATTCGATGGTCTGCACGATGGCGGAGGGGGAAGAAGCCCAGCGCGTGGCGGACGCCGTCTGCCGCGCCGTGGACGCCGCGGGTTATGGCGCCGCGGTGCATTCAGACGCGCCCGCAGCGCAGCCGAAGGCCGCGAAGAACGCCGCGGAAGCGCAGGCGGCGCAGGAGGAGCAGGCGCTCAAAGGGCGGCTCGGCGCTTCGATCGTTTTCTGCCTCATTTTGTTTGTGGTGGCGATGGGGCCCATGCTGGGGATCACTTTCCCTGGGATTGATCCCGCGAAGAATCCGGCGGGGATGGGGCTGACGCAGCTGCTCCTCGCCGTCCCCGTGGTGTTTTTGAACCGCAAGTTCTTCATCAACGGCGTGAAGGGGCTGCTGCACGGCGCGCCCAACATGGACACGCTCGTCGCGATTGGCTCGGGGGCGTCGTTCGGGTTCGGGGTCTTTGCGCTCTACCGCATGGTGGCCGAGGTGACAGGGGGCGATCTTGCCGCGGCGCAGCACTACGCCTCAAACCTCTACTTTGACTCCTCGGCGATGATTCTGACGCTCATCACGGTGGGAAAGTACTTTGAAGCCCGCGCCAAGGGAAAGACCACGCAGGCGATCACGAGCCTCATGAAGCTCGTGCCTGACACGGCGGTTCGCCTCACCGACGCGGGGGAAGAAACGGTGCCGGCGGCGGAACTGCGCGTGGGGGACCGGCTCGTCCTGCGCACGGGCGAGCGCATCGCCGTGGACGGCGAGATCGTCGAGGGCGCGGGCACGGTGGACGAATCCGCCATGACAGGCGAAAGCCTGCCGGTCGCGAAGGCGCCGGGCGACAAGGTGTCGGGCGCGACGCTTGTCACCTCAGGGCACTTTGTGATGCGTGCGACAAAGGTGGGGGACGACACGGCGCTGGCGCAGATCATCCGGCTCGTGGACGAGGCGACGTCGGGGAAGGCGCCGGTGTCGCGTCTCGCGGACCGCGTGAGCGCCGTCTTCGTGCCCGTGGTGATCACGATCGCTCTTGTAGCCGGTGCGGCGTGGCTGCTCTTGGGCTACTCGTGGGAGTTTGCGGCGACCGCCGCCGTGAGCGTGCTCGTCATCTCCTGCCCCTGCGCGCTGGGGCTTGCCACGCCCACCGCCATCATGGTGGGCACCGGCGCCGGGGCGCGCTTCGGGCTCCTCTTCAAGTCGGCGGCCGCTTTGGAAAAGGCGAAGTCCGTGACGACGGTCGTGCTCGACAAGACGGGGACGGTCACCGAAGGGCGGCCTGAAGTGACGGATGTGGTGACGTTCGGCGCCGTGGATCAGACGACGCTGCTAGCCATGGCGGGCGCCGTGGAGAATCTGAGCGAGCATCCGCTTGCGAAAGCCGTCGTGCGCAAGCTGCAGGACGAGGGGCTCGCGGCGGGCGTCGCGCGCGGCTTTCTGCAGACGCCGGGGCGCGTGGAGGGCGTGGTGGACGGCCGCGTCGTGGCGGTCGGCAACGCCACGCTTTTGAAGCCTGAGGAAGACCGCGAAGCGCTGAAGGCGATCGAAGCCTTCGGCGACGAGGGCAAGACGGCGCTCGCGGTGCGCATTGACGGCGTGACGGCGGGCGTGCTGGCGCTCGCGGACCGCGTGAAGCCCGACAGCCGCGAGGCGATTGCGGCCTTTGAGGCGCGCGGCCTCAAGGTGCGGATCGTGACGGGGGACAACGAGCGCGCGGCGCGCGCCGTGGCGGCGGCCGTGGGGCTGCCCGCGGTCGCAGTGACGGCCGGGGTTCTCCCGAGCGACAAGGAGCGGATCGTTCGCGAGCTGCAGGCGGCGGGCGAATCCGTGATGATGGTGGGGGACGGCATCAATGACGCGCCGGCCCTGACGCGCGCTGACATCGGCTGCGCCATCGGCGCCGGCACCGACGTGGCGGTGGAGTCGGCGGACGTGGTGCTTGTGAAGAGCCGCTTGACGGACGCCGTGGCAGCGGTGGACCTTTCCCGCGCCACGATGCGCACCATCGCGCAGAATCTCTTCTGGGCGTTCTTTTACAACGCCGTGGGCATTCCGCTCGCCGCGGGCGTCTTCTATCCTGTCTTTGGCTGGCTCCTCAATCCCATGGTCGGGGCGGCGGCGATGAGCATGAGCTCCGTCTCCGTCGTGACGAACGCGCTGCGCCTGCGCCGCTGGCGTCCGTCTTTCCAAACTGCGGCCGAGGAGGCGTCAGCGCCTGAGGTTGTTGAGGCGGAGACGCCTGCGAAGGCGGCTGCGTCGCCCGAGTGGGTGATTCAGGTTGATGGCATGATGTGCGGTCACTGCACGGCGCGCGTGGAGAAGGCGCTTCTCGCCGTGCCGGGCGTTGTGAGCGCGGCGGCTGACGTGAAGGAAAAGACGGCCTGCGTGACGGGCGACGGACTCGAGGCGGCCGCCTTGGAAAAAGCGGTGACGGCCGCGGGCTATCAGGTTTTGTCAGTGACGCCGCCTTTGGCGTCCCATCCCGAAGAAAAGGAGAAAATGGAAATGACGACGATCGTTCTCAAGATCGAAGGCATGATGTGCGGCCATTGCCAGGCCCGCGTGGAGAAGGTGCTCAAAGCCGTGCCGGGCGTGACGGCCGTGTCGGTGGAATTGAAGCCCGAAGGCCGCGCGACGGTGACGGGCTCGGCTTCTGCCGCGGCGCTTGTGAAGGCCGTGACGGACGCGGGCTACGAGGCCGCGGCGGCGTAGCTTTCGCGCGTTTTGTGCAACAAAATCGGCGCCTTGCGGGGCGCCGTTTTTGTGTTGGGAAACGGGCGTCAGTCGATCAGCTGGCCGAAAAGGTCGGGGCGCGGGAGCGCGCTCGGCTCTTCGGACGTCTTGAGCCACTGGTGCGCCCGGTCAAGCGCTTTCAAAGCGACGCGCATCTTGCCGTTTTCCACGAGAACGGTGCCGTCCTTGCGCAGGCTCGCCATGCAGCGCTCCATGGCGGCCGACGAGCAGTTGATGACATAGCGCAGGGCGTCGCCGCGCAGGGTCTGCGGCATCTCCACCCACATGACGTCGCCCTCGGTGACGCGGTGCCCGAAGCAGGCGGCCCAGCTCATGAAGAAGACGAGAACGCGCTCGTCGATGTCAAGGAGCGTTTCCGCCGCAAAGCCCATGCGGTCTGAGAGGTTGGCAAGCTCAAACTGCGTGCAGAGAATCTGCATGATCTCCGGGCTCTTCTTCGCAAGGCTCATGA
>CAVJUB010000094.1:0-8836 GCA_963652545.1 Hallella faecis
AAGAAGGCAACATCCTTCCGGAAGACGCCCAGTGGGCGAAGATCCGCCTCACGGTAGAGGTTGCGAAGGAAGTCTGGGCTGACGCGTGACTCGCACAGTCACAGCTTGAAAGGGCGTTCAGGCGACTGAACGCCCTCCTCTCTTCCGAACGTTCAATTTGCACAGACAACAAAAAACGCCCGTGACCACTGGGATCAGGACGTTTCTGCGCTTTCCTTCACTACCCGCAAACCAAAAGGCTTGTGGTGGCTAGGGACGGAATCGAACCGCCGACACGCGGATTTTCAATCCGCTGCTCTACCAACTGAGCTACCTAGCCGTCTCGCGAGGAAGGCCGAACTATACAGGCCCTTTTTTAGGAATGCAAGCCCGAAGCCATACTTTTTTCTCTCTCCCAAAACCTGTCCTTGAAATATCAAAGAAAATAATTAAACGCGGTGGTTCGCCACCTTTTAATTTATTTCCCCATCCAAAAAAGTCCCCGCCCAATGCCTTTAAGTTTTCGGAAAGTCTGAGGTTTTTATAATCCCGCCATTCTTTCAGAACCCCATTGAGCGTTCCGACGCCTGCCCCCTTCCTCAGCGCGGACGTCAGGGAAACGCCTTCCCCACCACCATGCAGCTGCTTTGCCTTGGCCTGAATCACACGACGGCGCCGCTCTCCGTTCGAGAGCGCGTGGCCTTCGGCCCCGAAGAAATCGCCCCCAGTCTGAAGGCGATCCGCGAACGGCTGGCGTCCCCTGACGCCGGCGCCGTCACCGAGGCCATGATTCTCTCCACCTGCAACCGCACCGAGCTCTACTGCGCGGCGCAGGACGCCGAGCGAGCCGCTGACCGCCTCACCGAATTCCTGTCGGACACAAAGGCCGTCTCGCTCTCGCAGCTCACGCCGCACCTCTACCGTCACATCGACGGCGAAGCGGCGCGTCATCTTTTCCGCGTCGTCTGCGGCATTGACTCCATGGTGCTGGGCGAAACGCAGATCGTGGGACAGTTCAAGAAGGCCGTGAAAGCCGCGCGCGACGAAAAGGCGCTGGGCGTGATGCTCAACCACCTCTTTGAAGCGGCGTTTGCAACCGCCAAAGACGTGCGCTCCAAGACGGCGATCGGCTCGAGCTCCGTGAGCCTTGCGGCGGCGGCCGTCCGCTTGTCGATGCGCCTTTTCGGAACGCTGGAGAAGGAGCACGTGCTCTACGTGGGTGCGGGTGAAATGATCGAACTCTGCGCAGCGCACTTCGGCGCCCAGAACCCCGCCTCCGTCACCGTCGCCAACCGCTCGGTGGACCGCGGCCAGGCGCTCGCCGCCCGCTACAACGGCACGGCGATCCGCCTGCAGGACCTCCCTGACCGCATCGCCGACTTCGACATCATCGTCACCTGCACGGCCTCGGCGCTTCCCATCATCGGCCTGGGCATGATCGAGCGCGCCGTGAAGGCTCGCAGCCACCGTCCCATCTGCATCGTGGACCTTGCGGTGCCGCGCGACGTGGAAGCGGAAGTGTCTCGTCTCGACGACGTTTACGTCTACACGATGGACGAACTGGGCGCCGTCGTTCAGTCCGGCAAGGAAAGCCGGCAGGCCGCCGTGATCGAAGCCGAGGGCTACATCACGCTCGCCGTCGAAGCCTTCAACCGGTGGCTTGCGATGCGCAGCGTCGTTCCTGCCATCGCGCGCCTTCGCGACCGCGCCGAACGCATCCGCCGCGACGAAGTCGCTCTCGCCCGCAAGGAGCTCGCCGCGGGCCGGGACGCGGGCGAAGTGCTCGAACTCCTCACGACGTCGCTCACGAAAAAGCTCATCCACGATCCGACGGTGCTCCTGAGAAACGCCGAAGGGCTCTCGGAGGCCGAGCGCGAGCACATGACCTACCTCGTGAGCCACTTCTTCGAGCCGCGCGACCGCTAAAATAAGCAGTTTCCGCTTCGCCGAAACAATCTGGCGAAGGCGTCCTTTTTCCGTTTTCGTTTCCTGATTTTGTCATGATGAAAGACAGCATGCGCAGCAAGCTTCTCGGGCTTTGCCGGCGCCTTGAAGAAATCGATGCCATGCTGGCGGCGCCCGACGCCGCCGACGACATGAACCGCTTCCGCGCCCTCTCGCAGGAGCGCGCCGAAATCGAGCCCGTCACGGTGAAGATGAAGGCCTACGAGAAGACGGAGAACGACATTGCGGCCGCCGAAGAGATGGCGAAGGAAGATCCCTCCTTTGCGGAATTCGCGCAGGACGAAATCAAGACGGGGAAGGCGCAGCTGGAGCAGCTTGAAAAGGATCTTGAAATCCTTCTCCTCCCCAAGGACCCCAACGATCAGCGCAACATCTTCCTTGAAATCCGCGCCGGCACCGGCGGCGACGAATCCGCCCTCTTTGCGGGCGATCTGCTGCGCATGTACCTTCGCTACGCCGAGCGCCGCGGCTGGCAGGTGGAGATCGTGAGCAAGAACGAAAGCGATCTCGGCGGCTACAAGGAAGTCATCTGCCGCGTGATCGGCGAAGGCGCCTACTCCAAGCTGAAGTTCGAATCAGGCGGCCACCGCGTGCAGCGCGTTCCCGCCACCGAAGCGCAGGGCCGCATCCACACCTCGGCCTGCACGGTCGCGGTGCTGCCGGAATTGGACGAAGTCCAGCAGGTGGAGATCAATCCCGCCGACCTTCGCATCGACGTCTACCGCGCTTCAGGCGCGGGCGGCCAGCACGTGCAGAAGACGGACTCCGCCGTGCGCATCACCCACCTCCCGACGGGCATGGTGGTGGAGTGCCAGGACGAACGCAGCCAGCGCCAGAACAAAGACCGCGCCATGGCGGTGCTCGCCTCGCGCCTCTACGCCGCGGAAGTCGCCAAGCAGGAAGCTGCTCAGGCAAGCGAACGCAAGAGCCTCGTGGGCAGCGGCGACCGCAGCGAGCGCATCCGCACCTACAACTACCCGCAGGGCCGCGTCACCGACCATCGCATCAACCTCACGCTCTACAAGCTCGATGCGATCATGGACGGCGACCTCTCCGACATCATCACGGCCCTCACCGCCGAACACCAGGCCGAGCAGCTCGCCAGCCTCGGCGACCACTAAGAAGAAGGGGGCCCCATGAGCACTGTGCGCGAACTTCTGACGACGCCGGGCGGCATCAGCCGCTCGGAAGCTCGGATTCTGCTCGCGCACATTCTCAAAACGCGCCCTGAGTCGCTCATTGCGCACCCTGACGACGCTGTGTCCGATGAAGCGGCAGCCGCCTTCCGCGACGCCGCCGACCGCGCGTCCGCGGGCTACCCCATTCCCTACCTCACAGGCACCCAGGCCTTCTGGGGGCGCGACTTCCTCGTCACGCCCGACGTGCTTATTCCGCGCCCCGACACCGAGACGCTCGTAGAGTCGGCGCTTCACATCATCGCCTCCAAGCCCCTCAAGGTGCTCGAGCTCGGCACGGGCTCTGGCTGCATCGCCGTGTCGATCGCAATCGAAAAGCCGATGGCAAGCGTCACCGCCACCGACATCAGCGAAGCGGCGCTTGCCGTCGCTCGAAAGAACTCCGAGCGCTTTGCCGTGAAAAACCTCACGTTCCGGCAGGGCGAATGGCTCTCGGCCGTGGAGTCCGATGCGTGCTTTGACCTCATCGTCTCCAATCCGCCCTACATCGCCGAGGGCGATCCACACCTTCCCGCCCTGCGCTGGGAGCCGATCACCGCTCTCACCGCCGGCTTTGACGGCCTGGACGACATCCGCCGGATCGCCGCCGAAGCGCTCTTTCACTTGAACGAAAACGGCGTTCTCGCGTTCGAGCACGGGTTCGACCAGGGGCCCGCCGTCCGCACGGTGATGCAGCAGCTCGGCTACCGCGCCGTAGTCACCTTGCAGGACTTGGCCGGCAACGACCGCGTCACCAAGGGCTTCCGCCCCGCCTAACGTCACGCACCACCTCGGTGCACGACATGCCCCACCTTTGAATCCTGCTGATGACGGGATAAAATTGTCCCGAAAAATCAATCAATGCTTTCTCAAGCTGGCTCAGGCATGCTTTTTGCTTGATGGCTTCCATCCCTCGGAAAAACATCGCCTTCCGAGTCTTCTTGAGCATAAAGGGACGTGTCATGGATTCTCTCGTCAGAAACGCCGATCTCATCAACGGCCTCTTGAGCCGCTACGGCGTCAAGTTCGGTCTCTACAAGGACGGCAAGTTCAACGAACAGCTTTTTCCCTTCGATGCGCTGCCGCGCGTCATTGAAGCGAACGACTGGGCTCGGCTGGAAAAGGGGCTCGCGCAGCGCGTCACCGCCCTGAATCTTTTCCTCGCGGACGTCTACGGCGAGAAGAAAATCATCCGCGACGGCGTGGTCCCCGAAGAATTCGCCCTCGCCTCCACCGGCTTTCTCCGAGAGTGCGATCACGTCGTTCCGCCCGCCGGCGTCTGGGCGCACATCGCCGGCATCGACCTCGTGCAGGCCCGCGACGGCGAGTGGTACGTTCTTGAAGACAACCTGCGCATTCCCTCGGGCGCCTCGTACCCCGTGATTGCGCGAGAGCTCACGCGCCGCGCCTCGCCCGAAACATTCCGCCGCGAGCACATCGCCGACAATCGCAACTATCCGCAGCTGCTGCGGCAGATGATGGAGAGCGTGTCCGCGGGCGGCATCAGCGTCATCATGACCCCGGGCCGCTACAACGCCGCCTTCTTCGAGCACAGCTACCTCGCGGAAAAAGCGGGCGTCGCGCTGGCCACCAACGACGACCTCTTCGTGGAGAACAACACCCTCTACTTCAAGGACTGCACCCGCGGCGCCGTGAAGGTGGGCGCGCTCTACCGGCGCATCTCCGACGAATACATCGACCCCCTGTGCTTCAAGCCTGAGAGCCTCATCGGCATCCCTGGCGTGATGGACGCCTACCGCGCCGGCAACGTCGCCCTCATCAACGCGCCCGGCAACGGCGCCGCCGACGACAAGGGCATCTACTACTTCGTGCCGGCGATGGTGAAGTACTACCTGGGCGAAGAGCCGATCCTCAAGAACGCCCCCACCTACCTGCCCTTCTTTGAAAAGGACCGCGAGTACGTCCTGAAGAACCTCGCTCGTCTCGTCGTGAAGGACGTCGCCGAAGCGGGCGGCTATGGCGTCGTCTTCGGCCGCGACATGGATGCGGCGACGCTCGAGAAATGGCGCGGCGTGATTTCCGCCGAGCCCCGCCGCTTCATCGCGCAGGAAGTGATCGACTTCGTGGACCTGCCGGTCGCGGAAAAGACGCCTCTCGGCGTCGTCACCGTCCCCCGCAAGGCCGACCTGCGCGCCTTCATCCTCACGGGCCGGGACGGCGCCAAAGTGTGGCCCTGCGGCCTCACGCGCTTCTCGCGCGTCGAAGGCAGCTTCGTCGTGAATTCGTCGCAGGGCGGCGGCTTCAAGGACACCTGGATCAAGACCGCCTGAAACCGACCGAGGAGAAAACCATCATGACGAACACCGCCTTTTCCGCTGAACAGGCCGACCGCCTTTTCTGGCTCGGCCGCTACACCGAACGCACCGTGGCGACGTTGAGAAGCCTCAACCGGCTGCTGGACACCCTGATTGACGAAGACCCCAAGGCCTACGTCGACTTCTGCCGGCGCCTCGCCATTCCGTCCGACATCTACCGCGACGCCGCCGACTTCGAGGCGCGCTACCTCACGGATCCGGAGAACCCGGATTCGGTCCTCTCCAACCTCTCGCGCGCCTACGACAACGCGCTGGTGCTCCGCAGCTTCATTTCGTCGGAAACCCTTTCCTACATCCAGCTCGCGCTCACCGATCTCTCCGACGACGCCGAAGGGCACGGCGCCTACCTCAAGTCGCAGGACGTGATCGACCGGCTCCTCGCCTTCTGGGGAAGCCTTGAAGAGAGCCCCATCGCCCCCGAGCGCCGCGCTCTCATTCTTTCCGGGAAGTACACGGAGCTCGCCGACCTCGCGCTGCGCCTGGACTATCCCGACGAGATGGTCCGGGCCGCCGTCACGCGCCTGTCGCTTTACCGCGGACGACTGAAGCCCGATGCGGACCTCAAAACCAAGCTTGCCGCCTTGACGGCACTCCTTTCGGGCGAAATCACCGAGGCCGTTCGCGAGCGGGCGCTCACGCTCGTCAACTCGCTGTAAGCTTTTGCCTTTGCTTTTCCGCGAGAGGGTCTCGTGAGCGACGTCGTCCGTCTTCACTATTCGCTTCAAACGCGCTGCCGATTCTCCGAACCGGCTTCTCAGCATGTCTTCCGGCTGCGCGTGCTGCCGAGGCTTTCAGCCGGCATCACGGTCGAAGAGGAGTCGCTCACTGTCACGCCCTCCACGCCGCTCACGGCGCCCTTTACGGGCGCCGTCTTCGGCAACCGCGTCGTCACCGGCCGCCTTGACGCGCCGCACGACGTCTTTGCGTTTGCCTCCGAAGGCATTGTCCGGCGTGATGCGTCCGCCCGCGACACGTCTTACGCGCCAGCGTGGCTCGCGTATCCCACGCCGCTCACGGCCGCTGGGCCCCTCGTGAAGGCGCTTTTAAAGGACGCGGGCGTCACGGACAACGATGAAGCCGCCGTGCTCAAGCTCCTTTCGGCCGCCCACGGCGCCCTCCAGTACCGCTCGGGCAGCACGACGGTGGAGACGACGGCCGAAGCGGCTCTCGCCGCCGGCACCGGCGTCTGCCAGGACTACTCGCATCTTTTTCTCGCGCTACTGCGCCTCAAGCGCATTCCCTGCCGCTACTGCGCCGGGATCGTCGAAGGCATCGGCTCCACCCACGCCTGGACGGAAGTCTGGTGCGGCGGACGCTGGCTTGCGCTCGACCCCACGGCAGGCAAGCCCTGCGGCACGACGCACCTCGCGCTCTCCCACGGCGCCGACTTCACCTCCGCCGCGATCGAGCGCGGCGTTCTGAAGGGCGGCGGCGTCCAGACCATTGAAACTCACGCAACCTGCACGCTCCTCTCATGACGATCGAAAACGTTGTCTCCATCAAGCTCCCCGTCGCCGAGACGATGGTGATTCGCAAAAACCGGCGCACGCCGCCGGGCGTGACGGCTGAAGAAGCCGAAAAGCTGCCGCGCCTTGCGGTGATCACCGGCACTCACGGCGACGAGCTCGAGGGCCAGTACGTCTGCTGGCTTTTGAACCGCCTCATCAGCGAGCACCCCGAGCATCTCACGGGCGTGGTGGACATCTACCCCGCCCTGAATCCGATGGGCGTGGACACCATCACCCGCGGCATTCCGCACTTTGACCTCGACATGAACCGCATCTTCCCCGGAAACCGCCACGGCACCACCGAGGAAGTGATCGCCGCCGCGATCGTGGACGACATCAAGGGCGCCGCCTGCGCCGTGGACATTCACGCGTCGAACATCTTCCTGCGCGAAATTCCGCAGATCCGCATCAACGTCAACACCGCCGAAAAGCTCGTGCCGCTCGCGCGCCTCATGAACTGCGACTTCATCTGGGTGCATGCGGCGGCGACGGTTCTTGAAAGCACGCTCGCCTGGAGCCTCAACTCGGTGGGGACGCCCTGCCTCGTGGCGGAGATGGGCGTCGGCATGCGCATCACCGAAGACTACGGCCGGCGCCTCACGCAGGGGCTCTTGAACCTCATGAAGCACCTCGGCATCTGGAAGGGGCCGGTGAAGAAGGTGATTTCGCCCATCGTCTCCACGGACGGAAGCGTGAGCTTTTTAAATGCCAGCTCCGCCGGGATCTTCATTCCGAAGGTGAGCCACTGGAAAGCCCTCAAGAAGGGGGACGTGCTGGGCCTTGTGACCGATCCCGCCACGGGCGACGTGCTGGAAGAAGTGACGAGCCCCGTCTCCGGCATCGTCTTCACCCTGCGCGAATACCCGGTGGTGAATCCCGGCTCGCTTCTCGCGCGCATTCTTGACCTCGAAACCCAGAAAGGAGACGCCGCATGAAGCGCGTGAAAGTCTTTGAACTTGCCAGCCTGCATCGCTCCCCCATGGTGATCACGGGTTTTGTCTTCGGCAAGGGGGAAAAGAACACCGTCATCGCGGGCGCCGCCCGCGGCAACGAAGTGGAGCAGCTTTACATCGGCTCGCAGCTCGTGCGCGCGCTCACGCTGCTGGAAAAAGCGGGCAAGTTCGTCCCTGGGAAGTCCGTCGAAGTGATCCCCGCCATGAACCCCTCCTCCATCAACCTCGGAAAGCGCTTCTGGGGCATGGACGGCACCGACATCAACCGCATGTTCCCGGGCTACGACGCGGGCGAAACGACGCAGCGCATCGCCGCCGGCATCTTCCAGCACGTGCAGGGGTGGAAAAACGGCATTCAGCTCGCCTCCTTCTACCTGCGGGGCGACTTCGTGACGCACGTGCGCATGATGGAGACGCCCTATCAGTCCGCCGACTCCGCCGACGCTTTCGGCCTCCCCTTTGTCGTGCGGCGCAAGCCGAGTCCCATCGACACCGGCACTCTCAACTACAACTGGCAGATCTGGAACACCCGCGCCTACACGATGCTCACGCAGGCGACAGGCGAAATCGATGAAAAGGCCGCGGACGAATGCGTCGCCGCCATCCTGCGGTTTCTCGTCGCTGAAGGCGTTCTGAAGCTTTCGCTGCATCCGGGCTCGCGCACCGTGCACGTGGATGAAGACAAGCTCGCCGACGTCCGCGCGCCGCAGGCGGGGCTCTTCCGGCCGCGCGTCACGCCAGGCGCCTCCGTGCAAAAAGGCGACATTCTGGGCATCATCCTCGATCCCCTTACGGGCGAAACGAAGAAGGAGATTCCGGCCCCCATGGACGGCACCGTGTTCTTTGCCTACCAGGAGCCCCTCGTCATGCAGGACCAGATGCTCTTCAAGCTCGTGAAAAAGCTCGTGGGCCTCTGCTAG
>CAVJUB010000095.1:0-8746 GCA_963652545.1 Hallella faecis
TTTTCCCTTTTTCCTCCGTCATGAACCGCATCGTTCGCTTTCTCCTGATCGCTGCGGCGGTGGTCGCCGCTCTGGTGCTTGCCGCCGTCACCGCGCTCTTCACTCTCATCAACGAAAAGTCCGTTGAATCGACGCTGTCCCGTCTTTCCAAGGAAGCGTTCGGGGCCGACGTGACGCTGGCGCGTCATGTCACCGTGTCCCGCTTCCCGGCGCTCGTCGTGGAGATTCCGGCCGCCACGTTCAAGGATCGCGAAACGAAGGAAGAAAAGGCCCGCCTGGATTCCGCGAGAGTGCAGATCGCGCTCTGGTCGCTTCCCCTGGGCGCCGTCAACATCGTGAAGGCGGACGTGAGCGGCCTCTCGACCTCCCTGAAGATTGCCGCCCCCACGACGGACGCGCTGATCGCCGCCTTAAGCAACGCCATCACCTTCCCCAACAACGTTCGGGTGAAAAACGTCACCTTCACGAACACGGCGCTTGACGTGACGGCAGGCTCGGGCGACGCCCTGCACCACTGGAATTTCTCTGGCGTCAATCTGAAGCTTGACAGCCTCTCGCCTGAAATGACGACGGGCTTTGACGTGACCGGCGCCTTTGCTGGCAGCGCCGCACCAGCGCCGGCGCCCCAGTTGACGGAAGAAGCCCCCGCCGAAGCCGCGCCGACTCCATCCGAACCGACGGCCGAGGCGCAGCCGGCTGCCGCGCCGGCCGAAGCCCCGACGCCCGCGGCGGAACCCACTCCGGCGGCAGAACCCAAGCCCGCCGTGTCGCTCCTTGATTTTGTCGTTCCCGCCGCCCGCGCTGCGGAAGTCGTGCCGGCTCTGCCCGCGCCCACGATGGACACGGCGCCGACGCTCGCGGAGACGCTGGCTGCCCTCACGCAGGGCGCTTCGGGCTCTTTCAGCGCCACGGGCACGATCGCGGTGTCGGCTTCCGACAAGACGGTGAGCTTTGAAAAGCTGAAGTTCTCCGCCGACGTCACGAAGAATCACCGTCATTTCTCCGTCGTGACGGGCGCCGATCTGCTCTCCCTCACTGCGAATGCCGTCACGGGAACCAACGTCAACGCCTCCGTCTCCGAACCCGAAGCCGCTTCAGGCGACGTGCACCTCGGCGCCGTGGACTTCCGCTTGATCGGCAACCGCCTGCAGAGCCCCGAAATGCGTCTCGCGTACAGCGAAACGACGGACGGACGCGTGACAAGCTACGAAGCCTCCGCCTCCGTGGACGCCGACCTTCTGAAGCACCGCACGCACTTGGAAAACCTCGCCGCCCGCGTCTCGGTGACGGGCGACGCGTCGCTCCCGCAGGACTTCACGGCGCAAGCCTCTGGCTTCATGAACCTTGACTTCGCCGCTGATGCGGCGCAGGTGGGGCTCTCGGGCACGTTTGCGGGCGCTCCCTTCTCCTTCAACGGCACGGTCGCGAACCTTGAGGCGCCGAAGGCCGCGGGCGAACTCATGCTGAGCGCCGTGGACCTCAAGACCATTCCCCGCTTCAAGAGCCTCGGCTGGATGAAGGCCGCGGACTTTGCGGGCGAACTGCGCATCGGACAGGTCACGGCGGACCGCTTCAACGCCTCTCAGGTGCACAGCCGCCTGACGGTCACGCAGGGCAACGTCACGCTGAAGAACCTCATCGTCACGCTCGCCGACGGCCGGCTCCTTGGCGAAGCCGCCATGGACAATGACGCCGCCTGGCGCGTGGACGGCCGTCTGGACGGCGTCAATCTGGAGCGGCTCTTCACGAGCTTCTCCGGCACCCCGGTGCTCTCCGGCGTCGCGAGCGGCGCCTTCACCGCTACGGGCCTGGGGCTTGACACGACTTCCATTCGCGCCCAGGGCAGCATGAGAATGCTCCGCGGCGCCTATCAAGGCCTCAACGCCCGCGCCGTGCGCGACTTCATCGCGGGCCGCGGCAAGGCGGAGACCATCACGCAAGCAGGCGCCTGGACGGAAATTGACGAAGCCTCGGGCGATCTGACGCTCACTGGCAACGTGCTTGACGTGAAGAACTTCGTCTCCCGCTCCGTCTTCCAGCGCACGAACGCCGACTTCACGGTGGCGCTTGCCGCGGGCGACATCACGGGCCAGGCCGTCACGACCTTTGCGCCGGCGGGCGGCATTCCCGCCGTGCGGGTCGCGGCCAATCTGTCCGGCAAATCCGCCGCCCCCGTCTGGACGTTTGACTACGACGACGCCCGCAAGAACCTCCTGCGAGCGCAGGGCCGCCCCCTCGTGAAGGAGCGCAAGGGCGAACATCGCGGCAATCTGTGGCAGAGCGTGAAGGACTTCTTCCGCTTCTGATGACCACAAGCTTCGGGGCGCCTGAGGGCGCCCCGATTCATTTCCTGTCTACGCCGCGAAGCGGTCCGCGAGCGCTTCAAGCAGCGCCGCCGCGCGCTCAAACTGCGCGAGCTCCGTGAATTCATCCACGCCGTGCGCCTGCGCGATCGACCCCGGCCCCAGCACAACGGTCGGCCCCAGTTCCTGCATGAAGCCCGCCTCCGTGCAGTAGCTCACGAATTCACCGGGGCGTCCTGCAATCGCCTCCACCGCCGCCCGCACCGCAACGTCGCCATTTCTAAAAGGCGGGATGTCCGGGTAGAGCGACTCGATTCTCACCGCGGCGCCCCCTTGCGCCGTCACGCTCTGCGCGATGGCGGCGAGCTGCCGGTTGACCGCCTCCGCGTCCCAGAGCGGCATGGGCCGGACGTCAAAGTCGAGCTCCACTTCCGCACAGACGCGGTTCACGCTGTCGCCGCCTCGAATTGCGCCAAGGTTCAAGGTGGGATAGGGCACGCCCGGGCGCCCCGGCTGATCGAAGTCTGGATCAGGCTTCATCTGCATGGCGCGCTCCAAGGTGTTGAGCGACTCGATCAGCACCGCCGCTGTCTTGAGAGCGTTCACGCCCTGGCGCGGATCAGAGGAATGCGCGGACTTTCCCGTGATGACGGCGCGCTCGCCCATGAAGCCCTTGTGCCCGAAGATGGGCGTCAATTCCGTGGGCTCTCCGACCACCACCAGCGAAGGCGCCGCGCCCCGCGACTTCAGCCACGGCGCCGCCGCCCGCGCGCCCTGCATGGAAGTCTCTTCGTCACAGGTGACAAGAAGCGCCAGTCCCTTGGCCGGAATCCGGCCGCTCTCCGCTCGATCGCGCATCAGCGCCATCGCCGTCGCGAGGAACCCCTTCATGTCGCAGGAGCCCAGACCATAGACGCGGCCCTCCCGCACCGAGAGCGTTCTCGGCTCGCTTGTCCAGCGTTCGGCATTGCAGTCCACGGTGTCCGAGTGCCCAGTGAGCAGAAGCCCCGTGAAATGTTCGGGGTTGCCTCCCAGCTGCGCGAAGAGATTCGCCTTCCCGTCCGCCACCGGCTGCACCGCGACGCGGCAGCCGCGGCTCGTGAGCTCCGCCTGCATCCAGTCAATGAGCGGCGCATTGGGCTGATCCTTTTCGGGCGGCGTTCCGCTCGTCGTGTCAAAGGACACCAGTTTTTCTAAGCACTCGAGGCAATACTGCATGACGGCCATCCCTTAAGATAAACAGACCTAGTCCCCGCCGCAGCCAGGCTTTTCTTAGCCTGGCCAATCTCCCTGAGCGGGGCCGTTTTTTCATTCTCGGGACGATACGCCATGGCTCAGACTCAGGCAAAACTCGCCGCCGCCATTGTGGGCGCGAGCGGCTACGCAGGCAGCGAACTCACGGGGCTTCTCTTGCGGCACCCGGCGGTTGATCTGCAGCATCTTTACGTGTCCGCAAAAAGCGCCGACGCCGGCAAGTCCATCGCTGAAATCGATCCTCGCCTCACGGGTCGCACAATGCTTCGGCTCGAGCCCCTCGCGGATCCCGCGGAAGCCGCCAAGACGCTCGACATCGTGTTCCTCGCGACGGACCACGCCGTGAGCGCCGCCGTCGCCCCCGTCTTCAACGCCGCGGGCTGCGTCGTCTTTGATCTGTCGGGCGCCTACCGCCTCTCCGACCCCGCGGACTATCCGAAGTACTACGGCTTTGAGCACGCCGCCCCTGAGTGCCTCAAGAAGGCCCTTTATTCGCTGGGCGAATTCGTGGACGTGAAGGCGCTGCAGGCGACGGATCTGGTATCGCTCCCCGGCTGCTACCCCACCGCAAGCCAGCTCGCCTTGAAGCCCCTGATCGACGCAGGGCTTCTGGACCCTGCCGCAAAGCCCGTGATCGACGCCGTTTCGGGCGTTTCAGGCGCAGGCCGCAAAGCGAAGCTCTCCTCCGCATTCTGCGAAGTGAGCCTCTCCGCGTACGGCGTCTTCACGCACCGCCACCGCCCCGAAATTGAGGAGCACCTTGGCCGCCGCGTGATCTTCACGCCGCACCTCGGCCCCTTCAAGCGCGGCATTCTCGCCACGATCACCGCGAAGCTCTCCAGCAAAGCCGCAGGCTCCGGCGCCCGCGACGCCATCGCCGCCGCCTACGCCGCGGCCTATGAAGGCAAGCCCCTCGTGCGCGTGCGCGACGGCCTGCCCAAGTTGGACGACGTGACGAACCTCCCCTTCTGCGACATCGGCTTCGTGACGGACGGCGAGGACGTGATCGTGGTCTCGGCGATCGACAACCTCTTGAAGGGCGCGTCCGCGCAGGCCGTGCAGGTCATGAACCTCAAGTTCGGCTTCCCCGAAACCACCGCGCTTTTCTGACTTCTTTGTGAGAACTCCTCATGCAGCCTCTTCTCATCAAGCTTTCCGGCAAGGCGCTCGCCGCGGAAAACGAGCTTCTGACGCTCTTTTCCGCCCTGAAGGCCGCCCAGACGCCTTTTCTTCTCGTGCACGGCGGCGGCGTTGAAGTCGACCGTCTCATGAACGACCTGCACCGCGAGGTGCGGCGCATCGACGGCCTGCGCGTGAGCCCCGCCGAAGACATGCCGCTCATCGCGGGCGCGCTCGCCGGCACCTGCTCGCTCATGCTTCGCGGCATCGCCGTGAAGGCAGGGCTCGCCCCTCTGGGACTTGCGGCCACCGACCTCGGTCTTTCCGTCGTCGTGCCGCAGGACGAACGGCTCGGACGCGTCGCCAAAGCCGCGCCCGGCGAAGCCGCCGCAGCGCAGCGCGTGGCGGGGCTGCTGCAAGCCGGCCTCACCCCCGTCATTTCGTCCGTGGGCATTGACGCCGAAGGGCGCCTCTGGAACATCAACGCCGATGATGCGGCGCTTGCGGCGGCGCAGCTTCTCAAGTCCCCGCTCATCTTCCTTTCGGACGTGAAAGGGGTGCTTGACGCCAGCAAGACGCTTCTAACCACGCTCACCGAGCCTCAGGCCGCCGCGCTCATCGCCGAAGGCGTCATCTCGGGCGGCATGACCGTCAAAGTGAACGCCGCCTTCGCCGCCGCGCGCGCCACGGGCGCCCCCGTCGCCGTCGCCAGCGTTTTTGACGAAACGCTGCCTCAGAAGATCATCGCGGGCGAACTTCCCGGCACCACGTTCGTGCTTTGAGGCTCGCTTCCTTTTGTCAACAAATTTTTTCTTTGGCCTGCATCAAATCGACCTAGGAGAATTACCTTAAGCCTCCCGGTCGAAGTTCATAAAATGCCCCCACGGGCTCAAAGCCGTCCGGCGCCCCGCCGGACGACGGGGCGGCCTGTCCCCAAAAATTCATAAAAAAGCTCGCTCTCTATTCATCGGAGTTGAAAAAGAAGCATGTCTGAATCCAGCGCCGCGACGAAGGTCATTCCGATCGTCGCCAATCCGTCGGCCGATTTCGCCAATTCGCTGCACATGATCCCTCAGGAAAAGGTGCACCAACTTTCCCCCGTCGGCGTCACCCTGCCTGAGAATGCGCGCCAGACGTTCCGCGGCACGCCGTTTGCCGGCCTCTACGACGAGGCGCTCAACCTGCTGCGAACCCGCAACATCTCGCCCGAGGAGCTCCGCTACCTCTCGCACGCCTTGAACCACCTTCTGGACAAGCGGGGCTTCAACCCCTTCTACGTGCGCCAGGGGCGCCTCTCCGACGTGGACGCCTTGGAAGAGCTCATCAAGTACTGGGCGACCGTGGGAGAAAATCTGCCGCGTCCGCGCGCCGACATCGTCCGCAACATCGACTCCTTTGCGGTGTGCGAGCGCGAAGGCAAGATGGTGGGGTGCGCGAGCCTCTACGTGTATGACTCGGGCCTCGCGGAAATCCGCTCGCTGGGCGTCTCGCCCGAAGTGCAGCGCCAGGGCCAGGGCCGCGCCATCGTGGAGTACCTCCTCGCGCGCGCCCGCACGCTCGACATCGACAAGGTCTTCGTTCTCACCCGCAATCCCAAGTTCTTCGAGAAGGTGGGCTTCACGCTCACGACGATCGGGGACCTTCCGGAAAAGATTCTCAAGGACTGCGAGAACTGCCGCAAGCACGACCGCTGCGACGAAGTCGCCTACGAATACAATCTGGCGTCCTGAAGCGGACGCCTGCCACCGATTTCTTTACAGAGAAGGATTCAAAATGACCGTTACCCGCGCCGATTATGACCACGTCATGATTCCCTGCTACCACCCGGCGGAGATCGTGCTCTCCCACGGCAAGAAGTGCCGCCTCTGGGACACCGAAGGCCGCTCCTACCTCGACTTCGGCGGCGGCATCGCCGTGAACTGCCTCGGCAACGCGCCGAAGATCGTTCGCAAGGCCCTCAAGAAGCAGAGCGCCCGCCTCTGCCACGTGAGCAACATCTTCACGAACGACGCGACGCTCACCCTCGCCAAGCACCTCACCTCGCTCACGGGTTTTGACCGCGTCTTCTTCACGAATTCCGGCGCAGAATCGAACGAAGCCGCCCTGAAGCTCGCGCGCCGCGCGGCCTTTGACGACTTCGGCGAAAAGAAGGACGAGATCATCTCCTTCACGCACAGCTTCCACGGCCGCACCTTCTTCACGGTGAGCGTGGGCGGCCAGGACAAGTACTCCGCGGGCTTCGGACCGCGTCCGGGCGCGATCACGCACCTCCCCTTCAACGACATCGCCGCTTTTGAAAAGCAGATTTCCAAGAAGACCTGCGCCGTGATCTTCGAGCCCGTGCAGGGCGAAGGCGGCGTGCTCCCCGTGGATCTGGCGTTCGCCAAGCGCGTCCGCGAGCTCTGCGACAAGTACCACGCCCTTCTCATCATGGACGAAGTGCAGACGGGCTGCGGCCGCTCCGGCACGTTCTTTGCGTTTGAACAGATCGGCGTGCGCCCCGACATCGTCTCCACCGCAAAGGGCCTGGCGGGCGGCGTCCCCATCGGCTGCGTCCTCACCACGGACAAAATCGCCCAGCACTTCAAGCCGGGCACGCACGGCTCCACCTTCGGCGGCAACGCCCTCGCCTGCGCTGTGGGCGAAGCGGTGCTCTCGAAGATTTCCAAGCCCAAGTTCCTTGAGAAGGTGAAGGAGCGCGGCGAATTCTTCAAGGCGACGCTCAAGGCGCTGAACGACGAACTGCACGTCTTCTCCGACGTCCGCGGCATGGGCCTCCTGCTCGGCTGCGAACTCGTGCCTGAACTTCGCGAAAAGCTCGGCGAAATCCAGACCGCCTGCCTCAAGGCCGGCCTCGTCATCCTCACCGCGGGCGGCACGACGATCCGTCTCGCGCCTCCGCTCAACATCAAGCGCGATGACATCACGGAAGGCGTGGCGATCATGAAGAAGGTGCTCGCCCCTTACGCCGCCGCGCTCGCTTCGAAGGCGCCGGCCAAGGCCGCAAAGCCCGCCGCAGCACCCGCCAAGAAGCCTGCGGCAAAGAAACCCGTTGCCAAGACCACGGAAAAAGCAACGGCGCCGGCAGCCAAGCCTGCTCCCAAGGCGGTCAAGCCGGCGGCCGCCAAGGCCCCCGCTGCCAAAGCCGCGCCGGCGAAGAAGCCCGCCGCCAAAAAGGCCGCTCCGGCCAAGGCCCCTGCCGCTGCCAAACCGGCTGAAGCGCCTGCTGCTCCGGCTGCGGCGTCTGCCGTAAAGACGGAGGCTCCCAAAGCCTAACCCCTGAGCACTGATTCGCTCCACGATCGGCGACTGGTTCACTCCAGCCGCCGATTTTTTTCGCTGCGTGCAGACATCGGCTGATTCCAGCAAACGCCGTCTTCCAGTACTAGCACCTTCCCAAGGTCTATTCCATCTGGCTCATGGCCGGTCCGCCCAAAGTGCTGGCTGGCACCATTGACATTGCGAAGCGAATCAAAAAAGAGGCACAATTGAGACTCTGAGTGATGATCTTCCTAAAGATTTGAGTGAGGCTCTTATGCGTGAGCGAACAATCATAGATGTCCTTGCCGACAGCTACGACAAAATGTATGCCGAAAAGTACGCCCGAGAGTACGAAGAAAAACTAAAAAAAGATCAAGACCATAGCCGAGGCCGAGGCCGAAGAAAAAGAAGAAATAGCAGCAGAAATTTCCGAAAGAATGGCTGAAAGCATGGCCGAAGGAATAGCAGAAGGAATGGCAAAAGGAATACCTGCAGAACTGTTGGAAGGGATGGCACAAGGGGGCGCGGAAGAAAAGATAGCAGCAACTCAGCGTCTTTTAGAACAAGGAATCTCCTTCGACATCATTCAAAAAGCCACCCTGCTTTCAATTACTGCCATCAGAAACATTGCCAAATCCATGAAGATTTCCAACACTTCACTGAAGACCGTCTAACGATCCCTGTTCCGCTGACACGTCTAGTTTCTCGTCTCCTTCGGTGGAAGATAATCCGGCCTCCCATCTGCTGCCGCAGGGCCGGCCGTCTCGCCCGCGAAGGCACGAAAAAAGGACGGTGGCGAATCCTTCTCG
>CAVJUB010000096.1:0-8500 GCA_963652545.1 Hallella faecis
GGAAAAGGTAGTTGAATTCGTCAAAGAGGTACAAGTCGCCCACGCCTTCGAGCCCCGCTTTCTTCATTGCCGCCAGAAAGTCCGTAGCCGCTCCCGGCGCCTCGGCTGCCGTGAGACGTCGCCGCATCACCGCCCAGCGTCCCGCGGGCAGCGTCTTCATCACCGGTCCCTCCGCCTCGCGCGGCGCCGCGCCGTTCTCGCGCGTGAAGACCGCCTGCGGCACCAGACGCCCCGCCTTCACGAGCGCCGCCGGAATGATTTCGCCCGAAGGCGGCACGACCGCCACGGAATGCGCCATGTCCCAGTCGATGCAGGCGGCGTAGGCCTCGGCCGACGTTTCGTCCGTCCAGCTTCCGACATTCACCCGGTCAAAAACCCGCAGCCGCCTTTCACCGCGCTCTTCCACCACGAGCGTCCCTTCCGGCATCGCCAGCACGCGCTCCGCTTCTTCCGTGAGCGCCGCCAGGAGCCGCTGGGCGGCCTGCAGCCGCTCGATCTTTTTGCGCAGCGCCTGCTGCCGCTCCCGCACCGCCGCCATCACTCGTTCAGGCGCCGGGTCTTCCAGCATCCCGCGCACGGCCGCGAGCGGCATGTCCGCCTGCTGCAGCAGCGACACCATGGAAAAAAGAAAAAACTGCTCGGTCCGGTAAAGCCGATAGCCGGCCGGCGTGACGAGCGCGGGCTTCAGGATCCCCGCGCGGTCATAATGGATGAGCGTGTCCTTCGTCGTGCGACAAAACGCCGCGAATTCACCGTTTTTCATGAGCCGTGGCATGGCCGTCTCCTCAAGGGCTTGACTCTGGGGCAACCCCACACTTTAGAGTGCCGTCCGCTTTGATTCAACCTGCCGCCTGCCGGCGTCCTGTCATGAAAAACCACTTTCTTCAAACCAAGCTCGCGGTCCTCGTCTACTTCATCGTTCCCGGGCTCATTTACGGCCTCTTCACATCGCGCCTGCCGGCGCTCAAAGCGCAGACAAGCGCCCTCGAAAGCGACATCGGACTCGTGCTTCTCTTTTTCGGCGCAGGCTCCGTCGCCGGCCTTCTCACCGCGGGCCGCCTTCTCTCGCGCTTCGGCGCGAAGGCCGTGCTCCTTCCGGCGCTGCTCGGACAATTTGCGGGACTCGCTCTGGAAGCTTTTGCGACCAGCCTCGGCGCCCTCTTCGCCCTCTCCGCGCTGATCGGCCTTTTCACCGGCATCAACGACGTTGCCATGAACGCGCAGGGACTCGCCTTGGAGCGCCGCCAGGCGCGCCCCGTCATGGGCTTTTTCCACGCGGGCTACTGCATCGGCGGCGGCCTGGGCGCGCTTCTGGGCGCCTTCTTTGCCTCGCTCGGCTTCGGTCTCGCCGTGAACTACACGACGCCGTCGATCGTGATGGTTCCCCTCATTCTTTGGGCCATCCGTTTCGTGCAGCCCGACGAACCCCGACCGCTTGACGTCCCCCGGAAAAAAACACGCTGGTCGCTGCCCCTCCTTCTCTGCGGCCTGCTCGCTTTCCTCGCTTTTGAGTCCGAAGGCGCCTGCGGCGACTGGGGCGGCCTGCTGCTACTCACCGAAAAAGGATCTTCCGAAGGCACGGCCGCGTCGGTCTATGCGGTCTTCACATTCTGCGCGCTCGCGAGCCGCCTCGCCTCCGACGGCCTGCGCCGCCGCTTCCCGCTGGTGCCGCTGCTCTGCTCGGGCGTCGTGCTCGGCATCCTCGGCTTCCTGCTGCTTGTAGCAAGCACTGGGCCAGGGTTGTCGCTCACGGGCGTCGCACTCGCCGGCCTCGGCGTCGGCCCCGTAGCCCCAATGATCTACAGCCTCGCTGGTCGCCTTCCGAACCTCTCGGCGGCGCAGGCCTCGTCCGTCGTGTCAATTCTGGGCTACACGGGCCTGCTGCTCTGCCCGCCCGCCTTCGGCCTCATCGCTCATCACTGGAGCTACAACGCCATCTTCATCACGGTGACGGGATTGCTCGCGCTGCTCCTTGCCGGCATTCTGCTGCTCGCTGCGATTTTGAAGCGGTCGAGTGACTGACAACCTGTCAACAAAATCGCCGCCCGAGCTCAACACCCGGACGGCGTTTTTCTGCGATCTTTTCGCGACGAACTACGCGCGCGTTCCGTAGACCGGGAACTTCGCGGTGAGCGCTTCCACTTCCTTCGTGACACGCTCAAGCACCGCCGCATCTTCCGGCGCATCGAGCAAGTCGGCGATGAGGTTCGCAGTCTGCCGCACCTCCGCCTCCTTGAAGCCGCGAGTCGTCATGGCGGGCGTGCCGAGACGGATGCCCGACGTCACGAAAGGCTTCTCCGGATCGTTGTGAATGGCGTTCTTGTTCACGGTGATGTGCGCGGCGCCCAGGAGCGCTTCCGCCGCCTTCCCCGTGATGTGCTTGGGGCGCAGGTCCACGAGCATCACGTGGCTTTCGGTTTTTCCCGAGACAATGCGCAGGCCGCGCTTCGTCAACTCATCGGCGAGCGCCTCGGCGTTTTTGAGCACCTGCTCGCCATAGGCCTTGAATTCAGGCTTCAGAGCTTCGCCCAGCGCCACGGCCTTCGCGGCCACGACGTGCATGAGGGGGCCGCCCTGCACGCCCGGGAAGACCGCCGAATTCATCTTCTTTTCGAGGTCGGGACGCACGAAGATGATGCCGCCGCGCGGACCGCGCAGGCTCTTGTGGGTGGTCGTGGTAACGATGTCGGCGTGGCCGAACGGCGTGGGGTAGACGCCCGCCGCCACAAGGCCGGCGTAGTGCGCCATGTCCACCATCAGCAGCGCGCCCACGGAATGGGCGATGTCGGCAAAGCGCTTGAAGTCAATCTTGAGAGAATAGGCCGAGGCGCCCGCGACAATGAGCTTCGGGTGATGCTCCTTCGCAAGGCGCTCCACTTCGTCGTAATCGATCGCTTCGGCTTCATTGAGGCCGTAGGACACGCAGTTGAAGTACTTCCCCGAGAAGTTGATCTTCATGCCATGGCTCAGGTGACCGCCGTCCGCGAGGCTCATGCCCATGAAGGTGTCGCCGGGTTCAAGAAACGCCATGAAGACCGCCATGTTCGCCTGCGCGCCCGAATGCGGCTGCACGTTCACGGCCATTTCAACGCCCGCGGGCTCGCAGAAGAGCTTCTTCGCGCGTTCAATCGCGATCTTCTCGACTTCGTCCACATACTGGCAGCCGCCGTAGTAGCGCTTGCCGGGATAGCCTTCGGCATACTTGTTGGTGAGCTGGCTGCCCTGGGCCGACATGACGGCTGGAGACGCGTAGTTCTCGCTCGCGATCATCTCGATGTGCGCCTCCTGGCGCTGCATCTCCTTCGCAATGAATCCCCAGACTTCGCCGTCGGTGACGGCGGCCGTTTCCTTCGTGTCAAACATGCCGCAATTCCTTTTTTGGATGGGTTGAGAAGGCGCGGACCGCGCTGCGCTCCCGCCAATCGAGGAATTTTAGGGGATGAAAATGACAGAACCCGTCATCCATTCTGCCTAACCGCCGCCGATGTGATGCGGATGATCGTCTCCTGCATGGCGGGGCTTGCGACGGCATCGGCCAGCGTCATTTTGTTCAATTCGTCAAAAAACGCCTTCTGCGCCTTCCCCAGCGCGGGGATGAGGCCGCAGGCCGGCAGAAAGGGGCACGGAGGCTCGTGGCAGTCGATCATGCACTCCACCCCTTCCATCGTCCGGCAGACGTCGCCCAGGCGATAGTCCGCGACGGGCTTTGCGAGAATGAGCCCGCCCGTGCGGCCGCGCACCGCGGTGATCCACCCCTGCTGCACCATGAAGCGCGCCACCTTCACGATGTGGTTGCGGCTCCACTGCAGGGCGTCAGCGATTTCAGCAATGGCAATGGGACGGTCCGTCTTGTCCGAGAGGTAATACAAGACCCGGAGCCCGAGATCCGTAAAGCGTTTCAACTGCATGACTGTCTCCTCAGAAACGCGCCGGCGGTTTTCTTTTCGGCTCTCTTTTCTCGCGGCGCGAGGGGCGATTATCGCATCGACAACGGGCGATTTCGCCCCTCTTTCGGCGTAGCTTTCGCCCTCATAACCAGCCGCTATGACAAAGCGGCCCGCCGGAATCCCCTCCCAGCAGGCCGCTCGTCACCGCCAAAAGCGGGATTACTTTGCGTTCTTTCCCCAGCTGTCGCGCAGGCCGACGGCGAGGTTGAAGACGGGCTTCTCGGCCGTATGCTCTTCGCGGTCCGTCACAAAGTAACCGGTGCGCTCAAACTGGAAACGCACGTCGCGGGGCGCCGCGGCCGCCGCAGGCTCGACATAGCCCTGCACCACCGTCTTGCTCTTCGGATTCAACGCCGTGCGATAGTCCTCGGCCGCATCGGGATCGGACTCGGCAAAGAGCCGGTCGTAGAGGCGCAGCTCGGCGGGCACGGCCGTCGCGGCGTCGAGCCAGTGGATCGCCGCCTTCGTCTTCACGGAGTCGGCGCCCGCGCTTCCCGTCTTCGTCTCCGGGAGGTAGCGCGCGTGAACGCACGTCACCTTGCCCGAGGCGTCCTTTTCAAAGGACACGGGCACGATCACGTAGCCGTAGCGCAGACGCACAGGCTTCGCCTCGCTGCCGTCAGCGGGAATCGTCAGGCGGCGGTAGCCCTTCGGCGGCACTTCCGCGAAGTCGTCCTCCTCGATCCAGAGCTCGCGGCTCATGGTGAGTTCGCGCGTTCCCATCTCGGGCTTCTGCGGATGATTCGGCGCCGATAGCGTTTCGCTCTCCCCCTCGGGATAGTTGTCAATCACGAGCTTCAGAGGACGCACGACGCCGATGCGGCGCTGAGCGGCCGACTCCAAGTCCTCCCGGAGGCTCTGCTCCAGCACGCTGTAGTCAATCCAGCCCCCCGCCACGCGGGAGACGCCGCACTTCTCCACGAAGTTGCGGATGGAGGCGGGCGTGTAGCCGCGGCGGCGCAGGCCGACGAGGGTGGGCATGCGGGGATCATCCCAGCCGTCCACGAGCTTTTCGTTCACGAGCTGGATGAGCTTTCGCTTGCTCAACACCACGTAGGTGAGGCAGAGGCGGTTGAATTCGTGCTGATGCGACAGGAGGAAGAAGTTCTTGCGCACCACGGCGGACAAGGCGGCCTGCAGAAGCGGCGTGAAGTTCTCCGCGTGCTGCGCGAGCAGCAGGAAGAACGTCTGCCCCGCCTGATCGGCGAGGTTTTCCGGTCCTTCCGTCGCCTGCCACTGATCAAACACCTCGCGCATCGCGGCTTCGGGCGCGCTCTGCCCCAATTTCGCCCGAGCGTGGAAGGCGGCGCGGGCAAAGGCGAGGGCCCGATCGTCGCGGCCTTCGGCCATCGCCGCAATGAGCGCCTTCGCTTCTTCAAACTGCGGCGCTCTCAGAACGGGAACCACGCGCTCCAGCGCCCAGTCGTAGAAGGCGCGCTGGTCTTCAAACTCCAGCGTGCAGATGGAGTGCGTGATGTTCTCAAGCGAATCCTCGATCGGGTGCGCAAAGGTGTACATCGGGTAGATGCACCACTTGCTCCCCGTCGCCTGATGCTCCGCAAAGCGGATGCGGTAGATCGCCGGATCGCGCAGGTTCATGTTGGGCGACGCCATGTCGATCTTCGCGCGAAGCACCATGGATCCTTCGGGATGCTTGCCTGCCTTCATCTCGCGGAAAATGCGCAGATTCTCCTCGGGCGAACGGCCGCGGAAGGGCGAGTCCTTGCCGGGCTCCTTCAGGGTGCCGCGGTTGGCGCGCATTTCGTCCGCGCTCTGCTCGTCCACATAAGCGTAGCCCGTCTTGATGAGATGCTCGGCGAACTCGTACATCCAGTCAAAGTAGTTCGAGGCGTAGTAGAGATTCGTCTCGTGCTCGTGCTTCCAGTCAAAGCCCAGCCAGTTGACGCTCTCCATGATGCCGTCCACGTACTCCTGATCCTCCTTCACGGGGTTCGTGTCGTCAAAGCGCATGTGGCAGTAGCCGCCGAACTCCTTGGCAAGCCCGAAGTTGAGGCAGATGCTCTTGGCGTGGCCGATGTGCAGATAGCCGTTGGGCTCGGGCGGGAAGCGCGTGCGGATCTTCGCCGCGTCTTCGACGCCTTCCTTTTCCTGCACGCTGTAGGGCGCGGGACGGCCGCACCACTTGCGGGGGCGGTTGGCGTTCTCCGCAAGGTCGGTTTCAATGAGCGTGCGGATGAAATTCACGGGCTTGGCGGCTTCAGCCGCCTCCGTCGTCTTGATGTCAGTCATGATTCTTCTTTCGCCGGCGCCGCCGTCCACCGAGACGGTCTCTCCCGCGCCGAAAATAAGCTTATTCGTCGGATTTTAGTCGGAAAGCGGCGCGCTACGCGGCGTCCGCAAGCCAATGGCCGGACTTGCCGCCGTCTTTTTCCAGAAGCTGGATGTCGCCGATCACCATGAAGCGGTCCACGGCCTTCAGCATGTCGTAGACCGTGAGCAGCCCCACCTCCACCGCCGTGATCGCCTCCATCTCGACCCCGGTCTGGCCGCAGGTCTCGCAGACGGCGACGCAGCGCACGGAGGTCGTCGCCTCCTCCAGCTCAAAGTCCACCGACACGTGCGTGAGCGCAATGGGGTGGCACAGGGGCACGAGCTCCGCCGTCTTTTTCGACGCCATGATGGCGGCGATGCGCGCCACGCCGATCACGTCGCCCTTTTTCGCCGTCCCCGCCTTCACGAGGGCGAAGGTCTCGGGCTTCATGCGAATGCGGCCCGTTGCGCGCGCCAGGCGCTTCGTCTGAGCCTTTTCCCCGACGTCCACCATGTGAGCATGCCCCGCGGCATCAAAATGCGTAAGCTCCGCCATCTTTGTCCTCATGAAGAAATCGTTCCGAAGTGTTGCCGCGACGGGGCGCGGACACGGCCGCCGCTATGATAGCGGCACGACAACTCCCGCGCCCTTTTTCCAAAGGACGTTCTGCGCTCCCTTCATGATGTTCAACCGACTGAAGCGGCTCACGGCCTGCGCCACCGCCGTCCTCTTTCTGGCCGCCAACGCGCCCGCTGCGCCCGCCGGCTCCTCCGCAGGGACCGCCAAGCCCCTGCCGGACCTGAATCTGCCCAGCCTCGGCACCGTGGCCGGGGCGGATCTCTCGCTGCAAGACGAGCGCGACATCGGCGAAGCGCTCATGAAGGAAATCCGCAGCGACAAGGACTACCTCGCGGATCCCGAGATCACGGACTACCTCAACCGTCTCGGCTGGCGGCTTGTCGCCGCCGGCTCCGTGCCGCCCTTTCACTTCTTTTTCTTCCCCTTAAGAGACCGGACGCTGAACGCCTTCGCCCTGCCCGGCGGCTTCATCGCCGTGCACACGGGCCTCTTGTGCGCCGCGCAGACGGAAAGCGAGCTCGCGGGCGTCATGGGACACGAAATCGGCCACGTCGCGCAGCGCCACATCGCCCGCATGATCAATGAAGGGAGCGACTCGCTCGCGATCACGCTGGGTTCGATTCTCCTTGCGGTGCTCGCCGCGAAGGCGGGCGGCAGCTCTGGAGGCGACGCCGCCGTCGCCATCGCCATGGGCACGCAGGGGGCGTTGCTGCAAAAGCAATTGAAATTCTCCCGCGACGCCGAGCGCGAGGCCGACCGCACGGGGTTTGCGCGGCTTGTGAACGCCGGCTTTGATCCCAAGGGCATGGAGGACTTCTTCGGACGGCTCGCCAAAGAAAACCGCTACTACGAAAACGACGTGACGGCGTTTCTCTCCACGCACCCGCTCTCCACGGAGCGCATGAGCGACATGCAGAACCGCTCCCGGTCCGTGAAGCGCGCCGCCGTCGCTTCGAGCCTGGACTTCTATCTCGTGCGCGCCCGGGCCCGCGTCCTGCAGGAGACGACTTACGACGGGTGGCTCAAGCTCTCCCGCACCTTCCGAGACGAGGCGGCCCAGTCCACCGGCCGCGAAAAGGCGGCGGCCTTCTACGGCCTCGCCGCGTCGCTCACCCGCATGAACAAGCCCGCTGAGGCGCTCGCCGCCGTCCGAAGCGCCCGCTCGGCGGCGGGATCCTCGAGCATCATGCTCGAAAAGCAGGAAGCCGAGCTCGCCTACGCCGCCGCCCGCACCCCGGCCGAAAAGAAGGCGGCCCTCGCGGTCGCCCGGACGATGAGCCGCAACTACCCCGACTCCGCCATGGCGGCGCAGACTTGCGCCGAACTCCTCTGGCAAGCCGGAGACAACGCCGGCGTCATCGCCTTTCTGCGCCAGCAGACGGCGCTCACGAAGAGCGACCCCGACTACTACGCGCTGCTTGCGCGCAGCTACGAAGCGCTCGGCAAAAAGTCCGCCGCCTTCTCCGCCACAGGCGACATGTACGCCCGCGTCGGCAATCACCGCGCCGCGGTCTATCAGTTTGACCTTGCGCAAAAAGCGGACGACGGCGACTTCTACCTCATGAGCGAGATTGACGCCAAGCTCCGGGAGGAGCGGCGCCGCGTGCTCGACGAAAAGGAAGCGAAGAAGCGCTGATTCCCAAGCTTTCGCGCCGTTTTTTCAAACCTACCAAACTTGTCAGAACCACGGCAGGCTTTCTTC